>NZ_CP026116.1:316346-632692 GCF_004101845.1 Latilactobacillus curvatus JCM 1096 = DSM 20019
AATAACGGTACGTTTGGCGTTTATTGGGATGAACAAGGAAAAGTGCAGGTCACAAGTCGCCCAGTCGGTGAACGAATTCAATGCGACATCCAGACACTAACAACAATGCTGATGAGCTATCGACGCCCATCATACTTGGCAAAGATTGAAAGACTCCAAGCCAACCGACAAGCACTAAAAAATCTCGAGAATATTATTCCAATGGACCAACCATACTTCTCGGATTACTTCTAAAGAAATGAGTGCAATCAAGTTTGGTCAACTTTTGAGCACTAGCCTAACAATGCGAATGATTGCTGAAAGCAATCGGTTGACTTGTGTTGCTAGGCACAGGAACATGATTTGAAGAGCGCGTTAAAAGGCGCTGCCCCCAACTTGGAGGCAGCGCCTTTTATTTATGCTTGCTTCTTTAGCCAAAATGCCTGGCTTTTAAGACTGTAGTGAATATCAAATGTCCGGCTACCAAGTTCTTCACCGTCCATTTGCCCGAATTCTAATGTTTTTGTTTGAATCGCTAAGTTGGTTCCTTCAAAGTGATGCACCGCTTGATAGCGTGTGTGCCGACCAAACAACATCATCACAAAAAGATAGCAAAAGAAAAAGGGATTCAATTTTTCAATCACAATTAAATCAAGTTGATGGTTGTCGACCGTTGCGCTAGGCATGATGGGGACCCCTCCGCCAAAGTAGGGATGGTTAGTGGTGGTCACTAAAAAGCCACGTTTAAAATAATGATTTTGGTGATCAGCCGTGACGGTGACTTCAAACGCATCTTGGTGCATAAAAACTTTAACCAATGAGCTGATGTAAGCTAATGAGCCTAAGTGCAATCGATTTAAAAGTCGTTTATGATTTGAATGATTGGTGGTGCTGACCACGTTGGCATCAAAACCAATCCCCACATTGTTAACGAAGTAGCCATGGTCGTTCTTCGTTGTGTCATGATAATAACCTAAATCGATGGCAGTTGGCATTGTGGCCGACAAGATTTGTTCGAGTGCGGTCAATGGATCACGACTAATCCCGACACCACGGGCGAAGTCATTACCCGATCCACAAGGAATGTAAGCAATCGGAATATCGCCGCGCTGAGCATTCTGGAGACCATTGATGGCTTGATTGAGCGTGCCGTCTCCACCAATAATTAATAAAATTTGATCCGTGTACTTAAACTTTGCAAATTGGAAGGCCAATTGGGTCGTGTGACCTGCGTAGTGGGAGAGTTGAAGGTCATAGTGAATTTGTTTTTGTTTTAATTGAGTTTCAATTTTAGGCCAGATACTCGCTGCCTGACCGGTACCGGCAACTTGGTTTAAAATGATGTAAAAATGGGGATTGGAGGGCATGAACAAGCCGCCTTTCAGAAAAAGTAATCTGTTGTATATTATAGCGGTTTTTACCAAATGTTGACAATAAAAACTTGCATTAAACAATAAAAAAAGCGCCAGGTCATATATTGACCTGGCGCAAAACTTATTATTCTGTACTTTGAATGATCATTGGTAAAATCATTGGGCGGCGTTCTGTTTTTTCAAACAAGAAGTCTTGTAAGCCATCAATGATTGCTTCGCGGACTTGGTTTTCAGTGACCTTGTCGTTAGCGTTAAACGTATTGACGATCATTCGGAAAACTCGGCGTTGGGCTTCGCTAATCAATTCACCTGATTCACGCATGTAGACGAAACCACGGGAGAGGATATCTGGACCAGCGAGAATGTTCTTTTCACCAAGATTGATAGTTGCCACAACAACAACCAAACCTTCTTCTGAGAGCATTTTACGATCGCGGAGCACGACATTGCCAATATCGCCAATTCCGTTGCCATCAACGTAAACGTCTTCGGCGCTAAAGTGACCAGCAACCCGTGCTGAGTCAGAAGTGAGTGCTAAGACGTCACCGTTTTCAAGGATGAAGCAGTTATCAGGTTCCACACCACATTGTTGAGCGAGTTCCGTATGGATTTTTTGCATCCGGTATTCACCATGGCAAGGCATGAAGTACTTCGGTTTGATTAACCGGAGCATTAATTTTTGTTCTTCTTGACCACCGTGACCTGACGTATGAATGTTATTCACTTTACCGTGAATAACTTCAGCACCAGCTTCTGAAAGCTTATTAATCACGTGGTTAACGCTCATTGTATTCCCAGGAATTGGATTACTTGAGAAAACAACGGTGTCGCCAGGTTGAATTGAAATTTGACGGTGAGTCCCATTGGCGATCCGGCTTAGAGCAGCCATTGGTTCACCTTGAGATCCTGTACATAGAATCATCACTTTGTCGGCGGGCAACGAATTTAATTCATTGGCATCAACTAAAGCTTCATCGGGAATATTTAAATAACCGAGTTCACGACCGTTGACAACCGCTGCTTCCATACTGCGACCAAAGACGGCAATTTTACGACCGTTAGCAATCGCAGCATCAGTGGCTTGTGAGACCCGTGAAATATTAGAAGCAAACGTTGCGAAAATAATGCGACCTTCAATGCGTTCCACAATATGGCGGATTGAAGTGCCGACGAAACGTTCTGACTTTGTAAAGTTTGGTACTTCGGCATTGGTACTATCAGACATTAAACATAAAACGCCTTCTTCACCTAAACGTGCCATTTTTTGAAGATTAGGGGAAGGTTGATTACCAACCGGGGTCAAGTCAAACTTGAAATCCCCAGTTTCAACGATTACCCCTTGAGGTGTATGAATCGCAACCCCTAAAGTATCAGGAATTGAATGGGTAGTCCGGAAGAAATCAACACTTGTTTTGCGGAATTTAAGGACGGTATCTTCGTTTAGTTCGTGTAATTCTGTTGACCGCAAAAGGCCGTGTTCTTCTAACTTACCGCGAATCAAGGCAAGTGCCAATGGACCAGCGTAGACGGGTACATTAGGGACTTGTTGCAAGAAGTAAGGTAAACCACCAATGTGATCTTCATGCCCATGGGTAATGACGAGGGCTTTGATCTTTTGTTGGTTCTTTTGAAGGTATTGATAGTCTGAAATAACATAATCGATCCCTAAGAGTTCATCTTCGGGGAATTTAATGCCGGCATCAATCACAATAATTTCGTCTTGGAATTGAACACCATACATATTTTTACCGATTTCACCAAGTCCCCCTACGGCGAAAACGGCGGTTTCGTTATTCTTAATATCGAGTTTCATTTAATTAAAACTCCGTTAATTTAAAATCTTCTGATTCTTGTTCAAAAGCAAGGTGCTTACCAGATAATTCTTGTACAAATTCAATATTGTAGGGAGTATTGTCTTCAACAAGTTGGCGTGCTTCAACGGCACTGTCTGCTTCTAAATAGATCGATTTAGTTGCCTCGCGTAGAGGGCTTTGGGTTTTGTCTGCTTGGAAAAGTACTTTATAAATCAATTGTAAAACTCCTTTATTATTCATCATAGTTTTAAACGAAAGATTAACCGTCCAGGGGTTGATTACTCAACATTTAAGAATATTTTAGCATATCTTTTCGGTAAAGTATACATTGAGCGACGTGCTCTAAATAGCGTGTTTGCCTCGATTCGGTTATAATTATCATATTAGTGAGCAATAGAAGTGGGGGATTGTTATGTTAATTTGGTTGTCAGTCGTTATCATTGTCGCGTTAGCGCTTTTTTTAACCTGGTTGATTAAACGGTTACGCCGACAAAGAGCGACGCGGATTTTACAACACAGTAGTCAAGAAATTGCGGATGAAATTGCAACGGTGGCTTATCAAAAAATGCAAGCGAGTCAGCCGGATTTTTATGCACCGCAAGCCAAACTGGTTTCGAACCTGCCCACTGAAATTTGGGGCAATAATGTGATGGTCTTCGAGTACCAAGTGCCCATCCGACAAACATCGTCTGCACTAAAGGATGTGGCAGCCGCAATTGAGGAACAACTCAATGAAGTGGCTTACGAACGGCGGATTGCCTCCGTCAGTCCGCGTTATCCGGCTTTGCTAGTCACTGATGTGTGGTTTTTGGAAGAACAATTGCATTTTGACGTTGCTTTTATTGTCAATCGCGAAACAATCGAGTATGTTAAAGATATGGCACAGGTAGAAGATTAAATTTGAAGTCTAGAAGGAGTTTGCACCGATGAAATTAATGTGGCGCTATACGATCCGATATAAGAAATTACTATTTTGGAACTTTATTTGCGTATTTGGATTTATTCTAATCGAATTGGGATTACCAACGTTATTAGGACAAATTATTGATAAAGGAATTAATCAACATACCTTTGGTCCTGTGTGGCAATTTGGGTTATTGATGGTTGGAATCTGTTTAATCGGACTAATTGGCTTAATTGGCTTGGCTTATACTGGTAGCAAATTAACCACCAATATCGTCCGTGACATTCGTAACGATATTTTTAAACAAACCATGCAGTTTTCCCATAGTGAGTATGGCGAATTTGGTGTGTCTTCTTTGATTACTCGGACCACTAATGATGCTTTCCAGGTGATGCAATTTATGACCCAAGTGTTGCGGACAGGGTTTATGACCCCGATGATGATCGTCGCGAGTGCTTTCATGATTGTACGGACAAGTCAATCGCTCTCATGGATTGTATTTGCGGCAATTCCAATCCTGCTAACGGGGGTTGTCTTGATTGGTCGCGTTTCTGAACCGATGTCGACGGAACAACAAAAAAATCTGGATGCGATTAATCTGAATCTGCGTGAGAACTTGACTGGGATTCGTGTTGTCCGTGCTTTTGTGCGGGAACAATTCCAGAAATTACGCTTTAGAAAAGTGAATGATGACTACAGTCATAGTTCTATCCGGCTGTTTACGTTGGTGGCTTTAGCACAACCGGGCTTTTCGTTCATCTTTAATATCGTATTCGTTCTAATCATTTGGCAAGGGGCTGTTCAGATTGATGGTGGTCACTTAGCGGTTGGGACGTTGATTGCGTTTATTGAATATATTTTCCACGTACTGTTTTCATTTATGTTATTTGCCAGTGTCTTCATGATGTATCCACGGGCCGCTGTTTCAGCAGAACGAATTGAAAAAATTCTGAATGCGCCAATTAATATTACCGAAAAAGAAGACGGGGTAACAACAACCGACACACAAGGTGAATTGGTGTTTGATAATGTCTCCTTTGCTTATCCAGGTCCGACTGAAAGTCCAGTCGTTCGGGATGTCACGTTCCAAGCGCATCCGGGTGAAACGGTTGCCTTTATTGGGAGTACCGGGAGTGGTAAGTCAACGTTGATTCAATTGATTCCACGCTTTTTTGACGTAACACGTGGATCGATTAAGCTTGACGGTCATGATGTGCGCGACTATCAACTTAAGGCGTTGCGCCAAAAGATCGGTTTTATTCCACAAAAAGCGGTGTTATTTACCGGAACAATCGCGGAAAACTTGCGTTATGGTAATCCGAATGCGACTGATGAAGAATTATGGACAGCTTTGAAAATTGCACAATCAGATACCTTTGTCGCTGAAAAACCAGACGGCTTACAAACTTATTTAGCCGAAGGTGGGAGCAATTTATCTGGTGGTCAAAAGCAACGTTTGGCGATTGCCAGAGCGATTGTCCGCCGCCCCGCGCTTTATATCTTTGATGATAGTTTTTCAGCATTGGATTATAAAACGGATGCGGCGTTACGAGGTGCATTGAAGTCAATCACCAAAGAGGCAACAGTGCTGATTGTGGCACAACGAGTTGGGACTATCATGAATGCTGATCGGATTGTCGTCTTAAACGAAGGTCAAGTGGTTGGTATTGGGACTCACCGCGACTTATTAAAAGATAACGAGATTTATCGTGCGATTGCGGCATCACAGTTATCACAGGAGGAACTCAATGAAGAATATTAGAGAACTTAAACGGCTAATGCGCTACATTGGGCCGTATCAAGTGACATTTTGGCTTGCGATTACCGCAACTGTTATTTCGGTGCTCGCTAATGCACTGTGGCCAGTGATCATGGGACTAGCCATTACTGAAATCAGTCGGAGTTTAGCACAACACGTTGCGATTAATTTTAGTTATATCGCGAAGGTGATTGCGATGATTTTGAGCTTTGCGTTGCTATATCAAGTGACGATGTTTTTAGGCTCGTTTTGGATGACGCGGGCTGTTCAACGGGCGATGCGTGATTTACGGCGCGACATTGATTTGCAAATCAATGCGCTACCCGTTCGTTTTTTTGATTCACAACAACAAGGGAATATCTTGTCACGGGTAACCAACGATGTGGACGCGATTACGAACGCTTTACAACAGAGTTTAATTCAAGTTGTGACATCGATCTTAGGGATCATCACGGCCGTGATCATGATGATTACGATTAATATTTGGATGGCGCTCTTATCATTAATAATGATTCCAGCATCGTTATTGATTTCAAGACGGGTCATTCAGAAATCGCAGCCGTACTTTAGAGGCCAACAAGACACGTTGGGCGAAATGAACGGCTTTGTACAGGAAAATTATGGCGGCTTCAGTGTCTTGAAACTTTACGGACAAGAAGAACGCGCAATTGCTGCTTTTGCAGAAATTACGGATCGGTTAACTGACTATGGCTTTAAGGCAGCCTTTGTTTCTGGCTTGATGATGCCGTTAGTTGGTTTAACGACAAACATGACGTATGCCGGGATGGCAACGTTAGGTGGTTATTATGTCTTGCACGGTGTGATTTCAGTTGGTAATTTACAAGCCTTCATTCAATATATTTGGCAAGTGAACCAACCAATCTCACAGATTACACAGTTGTCTGGTGTGATTCAATCAGCTGCTGCTGCAACTGGTCGTGTATTTGAAATCTTAGATGAGCCAGTTGAAGCAACCGATAATGAAACAGCATCGTTGCCAGCAATCGTTCAAGGTAAAGTTGAATTTGATGATGTCAGTTTCAGCTATAACCCAGACAAACTATTGATTCGCCATTTGAGCTTTACTGCTAACCCAGGTGATAAAGTGGCGATTGTCGGGCCAACCGGTGCTGGGAAGACAACGATGATTAACCTGTTGATGCGTTTTTATGATGTGACATCTGGAACGATTCGGATTGATGGGGTTGACACGAAGCAATTAAGCAAGCAACAAGTCCGTTCCCAATTTGGGATGGTACTTCAAGATGCTTGGTTATATCATGCTTCAATCACCGATAATATCCGTTTCGGGAAACTCGATGCGACAGAGTATGAAGTCGTTGATGCGGCTAAAACCGCTAATGTCGATCATTTTATCCATACGCTGCCAAACGGCTATCAAATGACGATTGATGAAGAAGCAAGCAACGTTTCGCTTGGGCAAAAACAACTATTGACGATTGCCCGAGCCGTGATTGCGGATCCTAAGATTTTAATCTTGGACGAAGCAACTAGTTCGGTGGATACCCGATTGGAAGGTTTATTGCAAAAAGCCATGGAAAAAGTCATGCAAGGGCGAACGAGTTTCGTCATTGCCCATCGACTCTCAACGATTCGCGACGCGGATTTGATTTTAGTGATGGACCATGGTCAAATTGTTGAACAAGGGACGCACGATTCGCTATTAGCGGCCGGTGGTGTGTACGCTAATTTATATAACAGTCAATTTGCCGATACGCCTGAAGCGGCGGAAGCATAAAAAAAGCGTGATTGAAATCTCATTAGAAGATTTCAATCACGCTTTTTTTTATGTGCTTCTTGAGTAGTCTTTACCGTTAAGCCTCAAAGCCTGACCAACTCGAATTAGCACTTCTTCTTCTTTAACGTGCTCTTGGGTGCAACAACTCCCGTTTAATCTAAAATTGGCAGTTATCCCACAATTCGGGATAACTGCCAATTCTGTATTAATGCTCAGTTGCTAAGCACAACCAATCGCACTTCTATTCAATAATAATCATGTCATCTGGTGCTGCGAATGGGTCTTGTTTGTTGATGTGATCGAAGAACAAGATGCCATTTAGATGATCGATTTCGTGTTGGCACACAATAGCTGGGTAGTTTTTTAAGCGAATCTTGTGGCTTTCACCATCTAAATCTTGGTAACGTAGTGTAATACGGTCAGGGCGGGGCACAAAGCCGGGCACTTCGCGGTCAACTGATAAGCAACCTTCACCTTCAGCAAGTGCTGCGTTTTGAACAGAGTGGCTGATAATTTTAGGATTGATAATCACATCTTTGAAGATGGGTTCGTCTGGTCCAGGGACCAAGACAGCAGACATTTGTTTTGAAACATCTACTTGGGGTGCAGCTAAACCGACGCCAGCGCGCAAGTGGTACTTTTCAGCAAGTTCAGGATCTTGGCTATTTTCTAAAAATGCCATCATGTCAGCAGCAAGTTGCCGATCTTCATCTGATAGCGGAAAAGTAACAGGTTCAGCTATCTTTCTAAGTGTTGGGTTACCCTCGCGGATAATATCTTTCATTAATATCACAGTTAAGACCTCCGATTAATTCGTCATTCATTATTCTAGCACAATTCAAGTTAAAACGGAATGAATTGCTTGACCTGCTAAAGTGAAACGGGTAGTATAAGAGTATAGATATATTGCTTTTCCGTTAGGTGAGGCTCCTATATGAACAAACGCTGCTACTCAGAAACATCGAGAGATGCCAATTGAGTCAACTGAAACTGCCAATGAAGGCTTTTTCTAACGTAGCTGAACATGGTTTCTACGTCATATAGTGCTAAAACTGAACGATTGGGAACGCCATGATAAATGGATGACGCTCAATTGTTGTGCGTCTTTTTTTGTCGGATAAAGCGGTATGACTAAATTTAAAGTAGAGAAAGTCTGGTGAGTAAAATGATGAAAACAGCTGAAGGACCTGTAAGTAGTAGCGATGGTGATCATTCGAGGTGGTCTGTCATTTTACTGCCAGCATTAGGCTAGCGGTTTACGACGACTTCCTCAAAAGGGAAGGAGTGTCGAACGCGATGCACAAGAAATTAAAAAAAGACGTTAACATCACTGGCATTACAAGCAGTGGGATGTTAATGCGTTTATTGGCAACTCGGCCAAGTGGCTTAACAACTGTCGAAGCTGCTAAAAGAGAAACAGTATTAGAAAATTCACAAGCACGGGTTAGCGTTATGCGTGATGGCTTTTTACGCTTAATCGGTGCAGATCAAATTGTGCCCGGTGATATTTTGGTATTGGCTGCTAGCGAAAAGACACCCGTTACAATCGCAACAGTTAACAAAGATGTTAACGTTATTGAAGCGGGCGAAGCAGTGACTGAAATGGTGCACGGCGTTGTGCTAGATGCAACGGTTGGTGCTAAAGCACAAACACCTAAAGTTAGAGTGGGAAGCACTTTTATGATGGCGGTAGCTGCATTGGTTTCGTTTTGTGCAGTATTAATGGTTAATCAATTCGCTTTCATGGGCTTGGCAACGTTGGTTGTCGGGGCAATCCTGCTAACAATGATTAAGTTAGTCAACCTTGGTCAAATTAAGGTTGCGATTGATTTAAATGATTTGCGGGTAAGTGAACGGTGCGTGCAAGTCAGTCAACAAATTAAACCAGTAGTCAGAGTGTTTCAAGAGCTCTTAGTGCATGCTGGCAACGCTGAGATACCCCAACCGGTCTTGGCATAGAACTACCCCAACTTAAATTTAACGATGAGTCTGCTACGGCGGACTCTTTTTTTGTGCCTATTATTTGCTATTATATAACAGAAAACGAAATTAAATTATAACAGATATAGAACAGACGTGAAAACTAGCTAACTAGTGATTAGATTCACATATAATAAAAACTAATGAAAGCGTAAACTGACTAATATAGCTTATAAAACGCTTGCATTTAGTGATGTGAAATGCTAAATTAGTCTTGTAAAGATGCTTAAGTAATACAGATATAAGCAGTCATTAAAACAGTTTTTTAAAGAGGAGATATGGATACTATGGTCAATAATAAAGCTGCAGTTAATTTTGAGAAGTTATTGAGCGATGAGAGCCAAGATTTTAAGACCGTTCAAATTTTAGATGAGACTGGCCAGGTTGTTAATCCGGAATTGATGCCGGATCTCAGTGATGACCAATTGGTTGAACTGATGAAACAAATGGTTTGGTCGCGTGTGCTTGATCAACGAGCAACTGCTTTGAACCGTCAAGGCCGGTTAGGATTTTATGCACCAACTGCTGGGCAAGAAGCCAGCCAATTAGCAAGTAACTTTGCGATGACTAAAGACGACTTTTTATTCCCTGGTTACCGGGATGTGCCACAATTAGTGCAACATGGGCTACCTTTATCACAAGCATTCCTATGGTCACGAGGCCATATTGACGGTAACAAGTATCCAGAATCTTTGAAGGCGATGCCACCACAAATCATTATCGGCGCGCAATACATTCAAGCAATGGGTGTTGCGGTTGGGATGAAGAAGCGCCAATCAGAAAATGCTGTTTACGTTTATACCGGTGACGGTGGGACTTCACAGGGGGATTTCTATGAAGGCTTGAACTTTGCGGGTGCTTTTAAAGCACCAGCCATTTTCGTTGTTCAAAATAACGGCTTTGCGATTTCGGTCCCACGTGAAAAACAAACAGCTGCTGTAACGTTGGCTCAAAAAGGGGTCGCAGCTGGGATTTCTGCCATTCAAGTCGATGGGATGGATCCACTAGCAGTTTATGAAGTGATGAAAGAAGCGCGTGAATTTACAACTGCTGGCAACGGACCGGTCTTAATTGAAACATTAACCTATCGTTATGGACCACATACATTATCAGGGGATGATCCGACTCGTTATCGGACCAAAGAAACAGACGATATTTGGTTGAAACGTGATCCACTCGTTAGAATGCGTCGTTTCTTAACTGATAAGGGACTTTGGTCACAAGATCAAGAAGACCAATTGATCGAACAAGTTAAAACAGACATTAAAGCAGCCATCAACGAAGCGGATGCTGCGCCAAAACAAAAAGTCACAGATTTCTTGAATGTTACATTTGAAGACCAACCACAAAACATTAAAGAACAAATCGCAGAGTACAGTGCAAAGGAGTCGAATTAAGATGGCACAAAAAACGATGATTCAAGCAATTACAAATGCGCTGGATTTAGAACTTGCAGATGATAAGAACGTCTTGATTTTCGGGGAAGATGTTGGGAAGAACGGTGGGGTTTTCCGAGCAACTGAAGGGTTGCAAGCTAAACATGGTGAAGACCGCGTTTTTGATACACCGTTAGCTGAATCTGGGATTGGTGGTTTATCAATCGGTTTAGCACTAGAAGGCTTCCGCCCTGTACCTGAAATTCAATTCTTTGGTTTCGTTTTCGAAACAATGGATTCGATTGCTGGCCAGATGTCACGGACACGTTATCGGATGGGTGGCACACGCAACATGCCAATCACGATTCGTGCACCATTTGGTGGTGGCGTGCATACCCCAGAATTACATTCAGATAACTTTGAAGGAATGATCACGCAAATTCCAGGGATTCGCGTGGTTGTGCCAAGTAATCCATATGATGCCAAAGGCTTATTGATTTCTGCGATTCGTTCAAACGATCCTGTTTTGTATCTTGAACACATGAAATTATACCGGTCGTTCCGCGAAGAAGTACCTGATGAATCTTATACAGTGCCGCTTGATAAAGCAGCTGTGGTTACTGAAGGGACAGATGTTTCAATCATCACTTACGGTGCAATGGTGAGAGAAGCGATTAAAGCGGCCGAAAACCTAGCTAAAGAGAATATTAAAGCTGAAGTAATTGATTTACGAACAATTGCACCATTAGATGTTGCAACAATTATCGCCTCTGTCGAAAAAACAGGGCGGGTCGTTATTGTTCAAGAAGCACAAAAACAAGCAGGCGTTGGGGCACAAGTTGCTTCTGAAATTTCAGAACGTGCTGTTCTTTCATTGGAAGCTCCAATTGCACGTGTTTCAGCTCCTGATACGCCATTCCCATTTGGACAAGCTGAAGCAACTTGGTTACCAAATGCAACTGATATTGAAAATAAGGTTAAAGAAGTTATTAACTTTTAGTCGATAACGAAAGAAGGGACGTTAGACGTATGGCATATCAATTTAAATTACCGGATATTGGTGAAGGGATCGCAGAAGGCGAAATTCAAAAATGGGCAGTCGCAGAAGGTGACACGATTCAAGAAGATGATGTCTTACTTGAAGTTCAAAATGATAAATCAGTTGAAGAAATCCCATCACCCGTTAGTGGGAAAGTCGTTAAAATTTTAGTCGGTGAGGGTGAAGTGGCAACAGTTGGCCAAGTACTGGTTGAAATTGACGCACCAGGTGTTGAAGGTAACGATACACCAAGTACGGCAACACCAGCTGCTACACCCGAAGCAGCACCGACTGCAACCGATGCAGGTGGTGTTTACCAATTTAAATTACCAGATATTGGTGAAGGGATTGCCGAAGGTGAAATTCAAAAATGGGCGGTCGCAGAAGGCGATACCATTCAAGAAGATGACACTTTATTAGAAGTTCAAAATGATAAATCAGTTGAAGAAATCCCATCACCTGTTAGTGGGAAAGTCGTTAAAATTTTAGTCGGTGAAGGCGAAGTGGCGACTGTCGGTCAAGTATTGGTCGAAATTGATGCTCCAGGTCACAATTCGGCAACGGCAACATCTGCTGAACAAGCACCAGCTACGGCGTCAGAATCAACACCAGCTAAAACAACGGCGCCAAGCAGTCAAGCAGTAGTTGCGATTAGTGACCAAAATCGGACGATTTTAGCTATGCCATCTGTTCGAAAATTCGCACGTGAAAACGATGTTGATATCAGTCAAGTGCCAGCCACCGGTAAACATGGTCGGATTACTAAAGAAGACGTGCAAATCTTCATGCAAAATGGCGCTGCAACAACGACAGCACCTGCTGTAGAGACAGCAGAACAACCAACGTCGCCAGCAACACCAGCTGCACAACCAGTTGCTGCGACACCATACACCTCTGTTACACCAGAACGGGAAACACGTGAAAAAATGTCACCAACGCGTAAAGCAATTGCTAAAGCAATGGTGACAAGCAAGCATACGGCACCACACGTTACTTTATTCGATGAAGTGGAAGTTTCTAAATTGATGACCCATCGTAAGAAATTCAAGGATGTAGCGGCTAAGAAGGACATTAAGTTAACCTTCTTACCATACATCGTTAAAGCTTTGGTAACGGTCTTACGTGACTTCCCAACTTTGAACGCGTCAATTGATGATGCAACTAACGAAATTGTTTATAAACACTACATTAATGTCGGAATTGCAACGGATACTGATCACGGGCTCTATGTCCCAAATATCAAGGATGCCGACAGCAAGAGTATTTTTGCCATCGCTAAAGAAATTGGCGAAAATACGCAAAAAGCATTGGATAACAAATTGAAACCAGCTGAAATGAGTGGTGGTTCAATGACAATCAGTAATATCGGATCAATTGGTGGCGGTTGGTTTACACCGGTTGTTAACTACCCTGAAGTTGCAATCTTAGGGGTTGGCCGAATTGGGACAGAACCAATCGTCAACGCTGATGGTGAGTTGGCTGTTGGCAAAGTCTTGAAATTATCACTATCATTTGATCATCGTTTAATTGATGGTGGAACTGCGCAACGTGCGATGAACGAATTAAAAGAATTATTAGCTGATCCAGAGCTATTATTGATGGAAGGATGATTTTAAAATGGTTGTAGGTGATTTTGCAATTGAATTAGACACAGTAGTCATCGGTTCAGGTCCTGGGGGCTATGTTGCGGCAATTCGCGCGGCCGAAATGGGTCAAAAAGTAACTGTGATTGAACGTGAAACAATTGGCGGTGTTTGTTTAAACGTCGGCTGTATTCCTTCCAAGGCTTTGATTTCAGCTGGTCATCGACTACAAGAGGCAAAAGATTCATCTGTCTTTGGTGTGACGACTACTGGAGCAACATTGGATTTTGCGAAAACGCAAGACTGGAAACAACATGAGGTTGTTGAAAAACTAACTGGTGGCATTTCAATGTTGTTCAAAAAACACAAGATTGATGTGTTAGACGGTTCAGCCTTTTTAGTGGACGAACATAGCTTACGCGTGATTAAAGAAGAGAGTGCACAAACGTACAGTTTTAAAAATTTAATCATTGCTACTGGTAGTCGTCCAATTGAAATTAAAGGCTTCAAATTTAATAAACGGGTTATTGATTCAACTGGTGGTTTAAGCTTAACGGAAGTACCAAAAGAATTAGTGGTCATTGGTGGTGGCTATATCGGCTCTGAATTAGCAGGGGCCTATGCCAACTTAGGTGCACATGTGACGATTCTCGAAGGGACAGACTCGATTTTACCTAACTTCGAAAAAGATATGGTGCAATTGGTGACAAAGAACTTCAAAGCTAAAGGGGTCGATGTGATTACTGGCGCAATGGCAAAAGAAGCTGTTGAAACTGATCAAAATGTGACGGTTAAATATGAAGTCGGCGGCAAAGAAGAACAACTTGTTGCCGATTACGTGATGGTGACTGTTGGTCGGCGGCCAAATACCGACGAAATGGGACTCGAACAAGCCGGTATTAAGATGGCTGATCGTGGTTTGATTGAAGTTGATCAACAAGGCCAAACTAACGTTAAGGGCATCTATGCGATTGGCGATATCGTTGCTGGAGCAGCTTTGGCGCATAAAGCAAGTTATGAAGCTAAAGTGGCTGCAGAAGCCATTGCCGGTAAGAAATTAACGGTTGATTACCACGCAATGCCAGCTGTTTGTTATACAGATCCTGAGTTGGCAACGACCGGTTTAACGGTTGCAGAAGCCAAGGTAAAAGGAATGAACGCTAAAGGATTTAAGTTCCCATTTGCAGCTAATGGCCGTGCTTTATCATTAGCAGATACAGAAGGTTTCGTGCGGTTAGTGACGAATACGGATGATAACACAGTTCTGGGCGCTCAAGTTGCTGGCGTTGGCGCGAGTGATTTAATTTCTGAATTGACGTTAGCCCTTGAATCAGGCATGAATGCAGAAGACCTTGCTCTAACCATTCATCCACATCCAACGTTAAGTGAAGCGATTATGGATGATGCCGAATTAGCATTAGGATTGCCAATTCATATTTAATAAATAGTTTAGAATGACGACGCACCAGTTGAGTGCGTCGTTTTTTGATTCCGCTATTTCTAAAAGGATTCGACAGCTTCTAAAAAAGTGCGTTATAATATGAGAGATTAATGGCATCAGTTGAATTGAAACTGGCGCAAATTTATGCAAATTTTAGGAGCCTTTATGCAAACGAACTATAGTTATCCTTTAGAACCAGACTGGACGCCAGCTGAAGTTGTCCAAGTCATGAAATTATATAATCTTGTTGAACAAGCTTATGAATTTGGTGCGAAAGTTGCGGATTTACAAGCTGCTTATCGTGACTTCAAAGTGGTTGTTCAAAGTAAGATGCAAGAAAAAAAAATTGATAAGGCCTTTTCAGAAGCGTCAGGCTATTCAATATATCGGTGTATGCAGGCTGCAAAGAGGAGTAGTCGAACCCAAATCAAAATGACGCTTAATTAGTGAAAGTGGATGAAAAAATGGAACAAGAAGCATTGTATCGGTTAAGTCGTTCGCTGCAAAAGTGGATCCTTGAAGCAGCTGCCTATACCCGCACACAAATTAAACAACCATTAACGGTTAGTACTAAGTCTGGGCCTAATGATTTAGTGACTAATGTCGATTGTGCTAATCAAGCTTTCTTAGCTGAAAAGATTAAGACGGCTTATCCGAACGCGCAATTAGTGGGGGAAGAAGGTGCCGGTGAGGTGCCTGATGATTGGCAACAGGGACTAACTTTTTTTATTGATCCCATTGATGGCACGATGAATTTCGTGAAGCAACGGGCAAATTTCGCCATTATGATCGGCGTTTATGAAGACGGTCAGCCGCTATTCGGGATTATTTATGATGTGATGGCCGATCAATTGTTCTGGGGCGGTCCACAGTTGGGAATATTCGAAAACGAAGCTGCCCTCAAAAATGCTGTCGACGAGCCGTTGCAAGAAGGGTTAATCTGTGTCAATACACGGATGCTGGTCACCAATGAAGCACACTTGCAAGAGGTGTTGTATCAATGTTCGGGTGTGCGGATTTACGGTAGCGCCGGTATCACTTTCGCCCATTTGTTGAAGGGGCAAGTGCAAGCTTACATCTCCAAATTAGCGCCATGGGACATTGCTGCAGGTCGGGTTTTAGCTGAGACGTTAGGTTTTCAAGTTTTACAATTTGATGGTCAACCAATTTCCATGATGCGAAAAGAAGGGATGATTATCGCGCCAAAGCAAGCAACACAAGAAATTGTCACGATTATGAATGGTTCAAATGATTAAAGATAATTAAATTTTCATGAAAAAAACTTGCGTATTTTCAAAAAAACGCTAATATATGAAGCACAGCCCATTTTTTTATGGTAAAATAATAGCTTGTATACATGAGACAAACAACACTAGTCAAGTCACTAGCGAGAGGAAGCTGAAACACTTGAAAAAAAGAGAAGACATTCGCAATATCGCAATTATCGCCCACGTTGACCACGGTAAAACAACTTTAGTTAACGAAATGTTAAAACAATCAGATACATTGGATGGTCACGCAGAAATTTCTGACCGTGCAATGGATACAAATGATATCGAAAAAGAACGTGGGATCACAATTCTTTCAAAGAATACTGCTGTTAAATATAACGGCAAACAAATCAACATCTTAGATACACCAGGACATGCCGATTTCGGTGGTGAAGTGGAACGGATCATGAAGATGGTTGATGGTGTGTTATTAGTCGTTGATGCTTTTGAAGGCACAATGCCACAAACACGTTTTGTTTTGAAGAAGGCTTTAGATCAACATTTAACACCAATCGTTGTGATTAACAAAATTGACCGCCCAGGCGCTCGTCCTGAAGAAGTCGTTGATGAAGTGCTTGAATTATTCATCGAACTTGGTGCTGATGAAGATCAACTTGAATTCCCAGTTGTGTACGCAAGTGCCATCAACGGGACATCAAGTCTTGAATCAGATTTAGATACACAAGCCCATACAATGAACCCTATCTTTGACACAATCTTAGATACAATCCCAGCACCAGTTGATAATAGTGACGAACCACTTCAATTCCAAGTGGCAATGTTAGATTATAACGACTATGTTGGCCGTATTGGGATTGGCCGCGTTTCTCGTGGGACAATCAAGATCGGTGATCAAGTTTCTGTTCTTAAACTTGACGGTTCTGCTAAGAACTTCCGCGTAACTAAGATTTTTGGTTTCATCGGTTTAGACCGTGTTGAAATCCAAGAAGCCAAAGCGGGCGATTTAATCGCTGTTTCTGGGATGGAAGATATCTATGTTGGGGAAACTGTTACACCAGTTGACCATCAAGAGGCTTTACCAATCTTACGGATTGATGAACCAACCTTACAAATGACATTTGCTGCTAATGATTCACCATTTGTTGGCCGTGAAGGTGATTTCGTTACTGGTCGTAAGATCGAAGAACGTTTACGTCACCAATTACACACTGACGTTTCACTTCGTGTTGAAGATACCGACAAAGCCGGCGCTTGGATTGTTTCAGGTCGTGGGGAATTGCATCTTTCAATCTTAGTTGAAGAAATGCGTCGTGAAGGTTTCGAATTACAATTGTCACGTCCAGAAGTTATCTATCGCGATATTGATGGCGTTACATGCGAACCTTTCGAAATGGTTCAAATCGACACACCTGACCAATATACAGGCTCAGTAATCGACTCAATGGCCCAACGTAAGGGTGAAATGCAAAACATGGAAAGTGATGCTAATAACCAAACACGGATGACTTTCTTAGCACCTTCACGTGGTTTAATCGGTTATTCAACAGAATTCTTAACGATGACTGGTGGATACGGAATTATGAACCATACCTTCGAAAAATACATGCCAGTGATTAAGAACTGGGAACCAGGCCGTCGTAACGGTGCATTAGTTTCAATCAATGCGGGTTCATCAACAACTTATAGTTTACAATCAGTTGAAGATCGTGGCCAATTATTCATCGGCGCTGGCGTTGATGTTTATGAAGGCATGATTGTTGGTCAAAACAGCCGTGATACAGATATCGCCGTAAACGTTACTAAGGGTAAAAACTTAACGAATACACGTGCTTCTGGTAAAGATCACTCAGCTGCCATCAAGACACCTAAAGAAATGTCACTTGAAGAATCAATTGAATTCTTAAACGATGACGAATACTGTGAAGTAACACCTACTTCTGTTCGTTTACGTAAGAAGATTCTTGACACAAGTATGCGTCAAAAAGCTGATAAGAAACGTAAAAAAGGTTAATCATTAAAAACCATTAGAGGTAGCCGCTTGGCTACCTTTTTTTGTGCATAAATATGGTATAATAACGAACAGAGTATGCTTTTTAATAACGAATAGGTAGGCGTAAATTATGATTGAACAAAAAACAACAGCTTATCTCACTTTAGAAGCGGATGCGCTACGCATTGAGCAACTATTGCGTGCTCAAATTGATGCGCTTTGTATGAGTCAATGTCCAATTATTGAAGAGGTAATTGATACCCAATTATTTGGTTTCTCGCGCGAGGTTGATTTTGCAAAACGGATGCAACTTATTAGTGCGCCACAGGGTGCAACTTTGATGCGTGAGTTAGAAGAACGGGTCAATCAAATTGGCATGCAAGTTGGGCAAGGACAGGCTGAATACGAACGAAATAGAAATTAGGTGTAACTGTGTGGAAAAAGTTTCAAAAAAGTAAAATTCAGTATTTAGACTATTGGTTATTGCTACCATATGTTATCTTATGTGCATTTGGTGCTTTAATGGTCTATTCGGCGAGTTCGGATTTAATGTCAATTCGCGGAATGAAACCAGATGCGTATTTTACCAAGCAATTAGTGTTTATCGCATTAGGCTTTATCTTGATGATGATCACATATTTTCTTAAGTTATCCGTTTTAAAAAATCGCACTTTTCTAAAAGCAATGACGATTGTGGTTTTCTTGGCGCTCATTTATTTATTGCTGTTAAGTCGTTTCAGACCAAGCGCAGCGATTAATGGGGCTACCGCGTGGATTCAATTGGGACCACTGACCATTCAACCGTCAGAATTTGCGAAGTTATTGATTGTTATTTACCTTGCTAATATGCTCTCGCGTAAGGAAAATGAACTGGCCGACGGATTTGTTGATAATTTAAAATTATTCTTTAGTCCGGTTGTATTAGTCGCTGGAATCATCCTACTGGTGTTTATTCAACCTGATTTAGGGGGCGCTAGTATCTTGGCTGCTGTGATGGTAGTCATGTTTTTTGGCACCGGTATGTCATATTGGTATGGTTTTTCGCTGATTACAGCGGTCACAACAACGGTTATGATTTTATTTAGTATTTTACGGCACTTTAACTTTTCAACGAACGTTAATTCTTATAAGTTCAACCGGATTTTATCGTTTTTACATCCATTTGAATTGGAAAATATGGGTGGGAGTCAGTTAGTGAATTCCTACTATGCGATTAATAATGGTGGTTGGTTTGGCTTGGGGCTTGGCAATAGTATCCAAAAGCGCGGTTACTTACCAGAACCGTATACCGATTTTATTTTATCGATTACCACTGAAGAATTAGGTGTGATTGGGACCCTCGTGATTATCGCGTTACTATTTGCGCTACTAGCACGGATTTTTTACCTAGGGATTCATGCGACTAAGATGTATCACACTTTATTATGTTACGGAATTGGCACTATCATTTTCGTGCAAACCCTATTCAATGTTGGTGGGTTGCTAGGAATCTTACCGATTACTGGGGTGACGTTACCGTTCATCAGTTATGGGGGATCAAGTATGATGGTTCTAGCGATTGCACTGGGAATCGTGTTGAACATCAGCGCACAAGAGAAAAAAGCTGCGGCAGCGAATTAGTGAGGTGAAAGCATGATAAAAGGGGCACGCCGATTAATCGTTGCATTGATTGTCTGGTTGGTCATCCTTTATGGTTGGCCGATTATCCAAACACCAGCGGTTAATCAGCCTAAGGTTGCACAAGCCCCGTCGACTGAACGGTCAATAAAACAAACGCCACTGACGAAAACACAAGGGCCGGCGAAACTGATTAATCAACCAGCTGAACAATTAATTGCAACCTATGGGCAACCGGTCGAGCAACAGCTGACTGATGAAAATCAACGACGGTGGTTATTTCACTTAGATAGCCGACAGTATGTCGAAGCGCTGATTGATAACCAATCCAATCAAACACAACAAATCATGGTTGTTGGTGCGGACAACGATGTGGCGCCGTTTCATTTTTTTCAAAAGCGGGCTACATTAACTAAGAAGACGGCGTTACCAACTTCGCTCTTAGTGACGTTACACGAGCAACAATTTAAGTTGCGGTTAACGCCGGAGCAACACCAACAAACGCCGTTAGTGATGTTTAAAAACCAGACGTTTGCAACTTTAGTGATGCAGCAAGAACGATTGACAGCTGTGATGTATTTAAATGCGAACCGACTGCTACAAACTGATTTATATCGAGTTGTTTCAAAAACACCAGTCCCAGTGGATGAGCTAGCAAAGTCGCAACAACCGCAAACAGATAGTCAACGACAACTCGCTTTGGTGCAAACGTTGCAGACATTACGCCAAAATAATGACCAACCTGCGCTCACGATAAATCAACTACCATTGCAAAATACACAGAATTTGGTGAGTGAATTAACAAGTACACCAACGCAGTGGTTGACTAAAAAGGGACTGCAAAAGCTGCACCAAGTGCGCAAACAAGCGACACAAGAGACGGACGCCTTTTTAACAGCAACCGACTTTAAACAGGCTCCGTTAAGAGCAGCGGGTTTTCCGCAGCGCGAGCAACTTTTTTATTGGCCACAAGGGCTCAATTCCCAAGGGCTGGTGCTTGCGCAACAACAGAATCTAGCGTTGCAACTTACGATTAATAATCCAAGCTATCAGCACTTAACGCTTCTGTGTACCGATGAACAAACAATGATGATTTTTGACTAAATGTAAAAGGACTGATTAAATGACATTGGAAATCACACAACGCCAAGGAATTGTCGTCTGGCTCTATTCATTACGACAAGTAAAGCAATTACGCCGTTACGGACTTGTGTATTACACCTCGAAGCGAATGAAATATGTTTATCTATACGTAGATATGGCAGATGCCGAAACTGTTATGCAACGGTTAAAAAAATTACACTACGTCAAACGAGTGACCCCTTCTGAAAGACCAGCTATTGATATGGATTTCAGTAATCGAGTAGGACGCTCAGATCAAGAAATTGCCGATGCGGCAGAATTAGAGGAGTAATAGAGATGCGGATTATTGCAGGAGAATTTGGGGGTCGCAAGTTAAAAGCTGTCCCTGGGATGAAAACACGGCCAACAACGGACAAGGTTAAAGAAGCAATGTTTAGTATGTTGGGGCAATTTTTTGACGGTGGGCAGGCGCTTGATTTATATGCCGGTAGCGGTGGTCTCGCAATTGAAGCCGTTTCACGCGGTATGGATCATGCTTATTTAGTTGATCGCCAATATGCAGCGATTCAAACGATTGAAGAAAACGTTGCGGTTACTAAAATGCCAGAATGCTTTACAATCTGGAAGATGCCAGCTGAAAAAGCGTTGGTGAAACTAGCGGATGCTGGTGTTCAATTCGATTTAATTTTATTAGATCCACCCTACAAGGAACAACAGATGTTGCTTCAGTTACAACAATTCGTCGAAATGGGGTTATTAGCACCAGACGCGACGATTCTTTGCGAAACCGATACGACGGTTGATTATCCAACTGACATTCCGCATTACATACTGAAACGGCAACAGAATTATGGGATTACAGAAGTAGCAATCTTTAAATTTATTGGTTAGGAGGCAGCTATATGCCGAAAATTGCATTATTTCCGGGAAGTTTTGACCCGTTTACAAATGGGCATCTCGATACTGTTGAACGGGCAAGTCACTTGTTTGACCAAGTGATTATCGCGGTAATGACTAACGCTGCTAAACAACCGTTATTTGACGCAACTACTAAGGTTGAACTGATTGAAGCGGCGACGCAACACTTGGATAACGTTAAGGTAATCGCACAATCGAAGACGTTGACGGCAACCTTTGCTAAAGAAGTCGGTGCGCGATATTTGATTCGTGGTATTCGGAATGCCAATGATTTTGAGCATGAACGTGATATTGCGGCGTTGAATCAGACACAAGATGCTGATTTAGAAACGGTGTTATTATTAGCAAAGCAAGAATTTGCTTTTATTTCATCAAGTATGGTGAAGGAAATTGCAACGTTTGGTGGGCAGGTTGAACAATTGGTGCCGCCGGTTGTCGCGTCTGCGCTTGCACAAAAATTAGGACCTGAAAGTGATTAATATGAATAAGAATAAACGTCTATTGAAGCATCTCCTATGGATTGTTGGCTTGATCGTCGTGTTTGCTTTTTGCTTTATCCCAACGCATTATTACGTCGAAGGGGTCGGTTCGGCCGAAAATACCAACCAGTTTGTTAAAGTTAACGGTCAACGAGATCAACATAAGGGCCACTTTATGTTAACAACCGTCGGGATTCAAGGACCAGTGACGGGGTTACAGCTATTACTGTCTAAAACACAACCTTTTACGGAGATTATTAGTCGTGATGAACTAATGGGTGACGATGATACTGAAGCGTATGATCAGATTCAAAAATACTACATGGAAAGCTCGATTAATTTTGCGATTGAGGCGGCTTATCAAAAGGCACATCAGGAATACCACACTCAATATCTGGGTGTCTATGTGATGTCAATTTTAGATAATTCAGCTTTTAAAAAAGATCTGGCTATTGGTGACACAATTACGGCAATTGATCAGCATCAATTTAAGAGTGCAAATAAGTTCGTCAAGTATGTTCAAGGGCTTAAAGTGAATCAAAAAGTCACGATTAGCTATGAACATAATGGCCAGCGTAAGACTGCGACCCGTAAATTGATTAAATTACCTAAATCGCGCTACGCTGGTTTGGGAATTACGCTGACAGATCACTCAAAAATTGTGACAAAAGTGCCGGTTAAGATTGATGCGGGTGAAATTGGTGGTCCTTCTGCTGGCTTGATGTTTACGTTACAGATTTATAACCAATTAACGAAACAAAACTTAACGGGTGGTCGCAAGATTTCTGGAACGGGGACAATGGATCCTGATGGGACAGTGGGACCAATCGGCGGAATTGATAAGAAGGTACTGATTGCGAGTCAAGAAGGCGCCAAAGTCTTTTTTGCACCTGATGATCCCGTGACAAAAGCCATACTAAAGGTAGAACCCCATTATCAAAATAATTATGCGATTGCCAAAGCAGCCGCTAAAAAAATTGGTACTAAGATGAAAATCGTTCCTGTCAAAAACTTGGACGACGCATTGGATTATTTAGCCAAACATTAAAAAATTTGTCGGTTCGAAAGAATCGGCAAATTTTTTTTGCGTTTTGGGGTAATTAGGAATAAGGAGGTGGCGAAAAATGTGGCGCGACTATTGGCAACGGTATCGTCGATTCTGGTGGGTACCTTGTTTGGTGATAATTTTACTTGGTGGTGGTGTGTTTTGGCAGCATAGTCGGCAACAACGTTTTCTATCAACCAATCAACAATTGATGGCGCAATCAACTAAGCGAAAAGTGAAGGCAAAACCCGTCAAACAGAAGAAAAGCGTCTCAAAAGGTGGGTTTGTCGATATCAAAGGCGCTGTGGCACATCCAGGGATTTATCCGATTTGTGTTGCAAAGACGCGTTTATTTGAGGTGCTGAAACAAGCGGGGGATGTGACCGAAGCAGCGGATACGAGTCAGTTGAACTTAGCGCAAACATTGAGTGACCAACTTATTATCTATGTGCCAACTAAGGGAGAAGCGGTGCAAGCCGAAGAATTAGTGAAAGCGGCAGACGAGCCACAGGCTGCGACTGACAATCAAGCGGGAGCCGGTCCGATATCAACTGATGCTAAAATCAACCTAAACCAAGCGGATGCGACACAATTGCAAACGCTAAATGGCATCGGTCCTAAAAAAGCTGAACAAATAATTGCATATCGGGATGAGCAAGGGCAGTTTAAACAAATCGAAGATCTTCAAAAAGTTGGGGGAATTGGGCCGAAAACGTTTGAACAATTACGGCCACAAATTTGTGTTAATTAGTTTGTGAATGGTATTTTTTTGCTATACTAAAACTATTAACTTTAAAGGGGGAATTCGTGTGTCAGAAAAGAGAATGCCGTGGAATCAATATTTTATGCTTCAATCGGTCTTGTTGTCGATGCGTAGCACCTGTCCAAGATTGTTTGTGGGTGCGTTGGTGGTTCGTAATCGGCGAATTATTGCGGGAGGCTACAACGGTTCGGTGGCACATGAAAGTCACTGTATCGATGTTGGCTGTTTATTACGGGACGGGCATTGTTTACGAACAATTCATGCCGAGATGAACGCCTTGACTCAATGCGCTAAGTTTGGTGTGCAGACGGAAGGGGCCGAAATTTATGTCACACATTTTCCATGTCTTCAGTGTACTAAATTAATTATTCAAGCTGGGATCAGTAAAATCCATTATCAAAAGGATTATCATAACGACGAATATGCGTATGAATTGATTGAAAAATCTAGTATTGAATTGGACCAAGTCGATTTAACGGCGAATGACGCCAACACCCTCGTTAACTTTTTGGAGAATGAACAAACTGCTGAGTGATTAAGAATAACTGGGTTTATCCAGTTATTTGTTTAGCAAGTTTAAATGCGTTATTACTAGGACAAGCACCACTTTTTTTTAGCTGTCTTTTGATAGTGTGTCTACTGCGACTGTGGTGCTTACGCCAACCAGCTGTGTTAATGGTCAGTGGACTGGTACTGTGTTTAGGCGGTTGCCATTTTTGGCTGGCACGGCGCACCTACGAACAGCCGGTTAGACCAAATAATCAAGTATATAAGATTCAACCCGATACGATCAAAGTGGCTGGCGATCAGATTCAATTAATGGCGCAGGGGCAGAATGATGACCAACGTGTTGTTTGCTACTATCGCTGCCAGAGTTCAGCGGAAAAACGCCGTTGGCAAACGACGAATCAGCCGTTATTATTAGCGGGTGATATTGAATTAGAGCGTATCCAAGGTGCTACTAACCGGAATGAGTTCGACTATGCGCGCTTTATGGGGCAGCAAAAGCATTGTTTTTATCAAGCAAATATAATTGACGGAACGGTCTTTAGACGCATTCCACCACAAGGTTGGCTAGATTGGTTCCACCAACGGCGCCAACAGGGGCTGATTTATCTCCGACAATTGCCACCAGCGTTGAGTTTTCATGCAGAGGCGTTGTTATGTGGTGTTCGAGAGTCAGATGGCCTGGCCTACCAGAATGTGTTAGGTCAATTGGGGATTATTCATTTATTGAGTTTATCCGGATTGCATGTATTCTACTTTGTGACAATCATTCGTCGATTGGCAACGCTGTGTCGAGTCCCGCGTGAATGGGTGAATGTTAGCTTGTTTTGTTTGCTACCCCTTTATGCGTTGTTTGTGGGGGGAGGCACGAGTATTACACGCGCTATCGGGCTGATCTTACTACGATTAATCTGCGAAGTAAGTCATTTTCAGCAATCGCGTTTAGATAGTTGGAGTTGGGTATTGCTGGTCAATCTTTTATGGCAGCCGTATTTATTAATCAGTATGGGGGGATTGCTGAGCTATCTGATGGCTTTTGGATTGATTTATCAGCGGCGCCATGGTACTTTTACAACGGCATTTTGGCTAGGCTTGTTAAGTTTACCGGTGTGCTTGCGGTTTAATTATCGTTGGCATATCTTGACGATTTTGATTAATGGGATTGTCGCGCCGATTTTCTTACCAGTCATGTTGGGTTTGATTATGGTAGCGATTTGCTTATGGCCTGTTAGTCATATGATAGTTTGGTTAGAAGAAGGCCTGCTAACGACGCTGTATAAAGGATTAGCTTGGATTGCAACGTTCCCATATGCGACAATTACTTTCGGTAAAATCCAGCTAATACCACTCTTTTTAATTGTGATAGGCACACTATGGTTGATGGCAAGTACTGGTCGGCGAGCAAAGTGGGGCTGGGGGGCTGTTATCAGCCTGTATGTCATTAGTTTTATTGGTATCCACTTTAATCCGGTTGGCCGCGTGATTATGTTTGATATCGGGCAAGGCGATAGCCTGTTGATTCAACAACCCTTCAATCGACATAACCTGTTAATTGACACCGGCGGCCGACTAGCTTTACCGCAAGAAAAGTGGCAACGGCGGCAAATTGTGAGTCGGGCGGAAAAAGTAACAGTTAATTACCTCTACAGCTGTGGCATTGATCATTTAGAGGCAATCGCATTATCGCATCAGGATGCTGATCATATAGGGGACTTAAATGAAATTATGCAACATATCCGAGTTAAACGGTTGATTTGTGCTGCGGGCTTACCGCAAAACCGGCAGTTTCAACGGCAAGTGCGGCCGCATCTTACAAAAGTTGCAATTGAGCCTTATTTGGCGGACCAACATTTTATGATTGGTCACCAACAAATCAATGTGTTAGCGCCAGTGGTGGCCGGACCAGGCGGGAATGCTGACTCACTCGTTTTGCAAACGCAAATTGGTGGTGCGAGTTGGTTATTTACTGGTGATTTAGAAAAAGCGGGTGAAGTGGCAATCGTTGATCGCTACCCACAATTACGCGTTGATTACCTAAAGGTGGGTCACCATGGCAGTCAAACGGCGAGTGATCCCCAGTCAATTGCGACGTGGCAGGTAAAAGGGGCGTTGATTTCTGCGGGACGCCATAATCGTTATGGTCATCCACATGCCGCAACGTTGCAGACTTTAAAACGTGCGAACGTCCCATTTTGGAATACGGCTGACTGTGGGATGCTGGAATGGCGCTATGGTTTTGGCCAAGTGCCAATGATTAAAACAACACTAAAGGATTGTGACTAAATGAAGACAGAACAACTAAAAACAGCACTGAATCGAGGAACGTTTGCACCGGTGTATCTCGTATTAGGACAAGAGTCAGCGCTGATTGAAGAGGTTAGAGCGTTATTTAAAGCAACGCTTTCGACAGAAGAAATGACGATGAACTTTGCGAGTTATGATCTCGCCCAGACGGAGGTGGCGCGGGCATTAGAAGATGCGGAATCGGCCCCCTTTTTCGGTGAGCGACGAATTGTTTTTATGCAGAATCCATTCTTCTTAACAGGTGAAAAAGTTAAAACTAAACTTGATCATGATTTAAAAGGATTCCAAGCTTATTTAGAACAGCCACAACCGACAACGGCACTCGTTATCTTCGCGCCATACGCGAAGTTGGATGAACGCAAGAAGATTGTTAAACAACTGAAGAAGATGGCAACTGTCATTGACGTTCAAAAGATTAATGAGCGCCAGGTCCAGCAGTTAGTGACAGCGCAACTGCAAAGTGAACAAGTCACGATTGAACCAGCGGCAATGACGTTATTGTTAAGCAAGACTAATGGTGATTACAGTCAGATTATGGCTGAATTACCCAAATTACTGCTTTACGCGCAACAAAGCCGGGTGATTACTGAAACGGCCGTTAGTGCATTAGTGGCAAGTAGTATTGAAGATAATGTTTTTGAATTGGTGCCGTTAGTTTTACAAAAAAAGGTCGGTCCGGTTTTAGAGATGTATCACGATTTATTGCTACAAAAAGAAGAACCGCTGAAAATTAACGCCATCTTGTTGGGCCAATTTCGCTTGTTACTCCAAGTGAAAATTCTTTTTGAAAAAGGGTATAGCCAAGGTAATTTGGCGAGCGTCTTAAAAATTCACCCATACCGCATCAAATTAGCATTGCAACAAATTCGGCACTTTTCTAAGGCGACGCTTGCCCAAGCCTATCTAGGTTTAGAGGGCATTGAAGAAAAAATAAAGACTGGGCAAGGTGAAGCAACCTTATTGTTTGAACTGTTTATGTTACAATTTGCGACAGATGATGTTGCTTAAAGCAAAAAAAGCCCCCACAAACCAAATGGTTGTGGGGGCTTTTTTGTGGTTAAATTATTTAGCCATCATTTTGTTTAAGCGTGACTTGTCACGGCCAGCTTTGTTGGCATGGATTAAGCCTTTTGTTGAGGCCATATCGATTGCGCGTGTAGCAGCTTTCAATAGGTCTGCAGCTTCTTCGTTGCCTGCTGTTTTAGCAGCTTTGAACTTTTTGATTGCTGAACGCATTGTGCTTAATTGAGAAGCGTTACGTTGGTTAGCTTTTTCAATTGTTTTCACACGTTTCATAGCAGATTTAATTTGTGGCATGTTGTTCACCTCCGATGGGTTTCACTATCTTTATAAAAAAGATTTTTAATTTCAACAGTCGTTATTATACCAAAATAGTGAGAGTGATTGCAATAAAAACTTGTAAAGTATTTCAACTTGACTGCTTAAATAGTTTGAAACTGTGCCTTGCTTTTGACGCTAATATTTAGTAAACTTGAAAAGTGCTTATTGCACAGGCCTACTACTCTGTTTAGCGACGTTCACCCGACGCTTTACGTTGTTCTAGGCTATTATACCAGAAGGGTGGAAATTAGCATGGCTATTTCACAAGAAAAAAAGAACGAAATCATTAACCAATTTGCTCGTCACGAAGGCGACACAGGTTCAGCAGAAGTACAAATCGCTGTATTGACTGCAGAAATCAACTCATTAAACGAACATTTATCTGTTCACAAGAAAGATCACCATTCATATGTTGGTCAAATGAAGAAGATCGGTCACCGTCGTAACTTATTACGTTACCTACGTGAAAGCGATGTTCAACGTTACCGTGAATTAATCAAGAGCCTTGGCTTACGTCGTTAATTCATTTTCAAAAAGCGGGTCCGTTATGCGGACCCGCTTTTTTTGTGCTCAAAAGGCTTTTAGTAATCAAAAGCTGTTAGTTTGTTTAAATTGTGATAAAATATGAGTTAGACTTTAAGGCGGATGAGTTTTAAACGAATGAACGACTAAAACAAACAAAATAGTTTGGGGAATAAATTCCTCAAGTGCTAGAGGTGAAAGAATGAGTAACATTAAGATTATGCCACTTGGCGGTGTTCGTGAAAACGGTAAGAATTTGAACATTGTTGAAGTGGACGACGAAATTTATGTATTAGATTGTGGGTTGAAATATCCAGAAACTGAATTATTGGGGATCGATATCGTTATTCCTGATATGACCTATTTAGAAGAAAATGCAGACCGTGTTGCTGGGATTTTCCTAACACATGGTCATGCTGATGCGATTGGAGCGCTTCCTTATTTCTTAAAGGAACATGATGTACCAGTCTTTGGGTCTGAATTAACGATTGCTTTAGCTAAAATTACGGTTAGCAGCGAACCAAAATTACGTAAGTTCCAAAACTTCCACGTCATCGATGCGAATACAGCAATCGATTTTGAACGCGCAACCGTTTCATTCTTCAAGACAACGCATACAATTCCAGGTTCATTAGGGATTGTCGTTAAGACGGATGAAGGACAAGTCGTTTATACTGGGGACTTTAAGTTTGATCAATCAGCAATGCCAATGTATCAAACGGATTATGCACGCTTAGCTGAAATTGGCAAACAAGGTGTTTTAGCACTCTTGAGTGATTCTGCTAATGCGGAATCACCATTTGCAACGGCTAACGAACGCGATATTGCTGAATCCATCTTAGAAACGTTCAAGTATCAAACGGGTCGGATCATTGTGGCTTCAGTGGCTTCAAATATTATGCGGATTCAACAAGTCATTGATGCGGCTTATAAAACAGGCCGTAAAGTGGTTTTAACGGGTCGTGATTTAGAAAAAATCGTCCGGACAGCAATGAAATTATCGATGATTATTTTGCCAGATGACGATATCTTGGTCCAACCTAAAGATTTAAGCACACTTGCACCAGAACAAACAGTGATCTTAGAAACAGGTCGGATGGGCGAACCAATCAAGGCGCTTCAAAAGATGGCAACTAGTCATCATCGTTTAATTCACATCGAAGAAGGCGACTTGGTTTATTTAACGACATCTCCTTCACACGCGATGGAAACGATTTTAGCGAAGACCAAAGATATGATTTATCGTGCGGGTGGCGAAGTTAAGGCGGTTGGCGATGATTTACATGCTTCAGGCCATGCCAATAAGAATGACTTGCAATTAATGTTGAATTTAATGCAACCAAAATTCTTAATGCCTGTTCAAGGCGAATACCGGCAACTAGCAGCACACGCTGATATTGCTCATGAAACAGGAATGGATTACAAAGATATTTTCATCGTTGGTAAAGGCGATATTGTCGCTTACGAAAAAGGGAAGATGCATGTTGGCGGACAAGTTGACGCAACTGACGTCATGATTGACGGTAGCGGTGTCGGCGATATCGGGAATATCGTTTTACGCGATCGGAAATTATTATCAGAAGACGGGATTTTTATCGCTGTTGTTACGATTGACCGCAAGAATAAGAAGATTATCGCGGAACCGAAAGTCACCGCACGTGGTTTTGTTTACGTGAAGACTAGCAAAGATTTAATGGCTGAGAGTGCCGAAATTATCAAAAATGCGGTGCAAAATAATCTGGACAACAAAGAATTTGACTGGAGTCATTTGAAACAAGATGTCCGGGAAAACTTAAGTCATTACTTGTATGAACAAACGAAACGTCGGCCAGTGATTCTACCAGTGATTATGGAAATTAATCAAAATCATCGTCGTCAAAGAAAAGATAATAAACCAAAGGCTGAAAAAGCCGCTGAATAACATTTAGAAACAATAGCGTCTGGATCAGGTCAGTTGATTCTAGGCGCTATTGTTTTATTAATTGTCAAAAGGAAGTGATTGAATGGGTGACATTACGCAATTTCCAGATCAGTATGATCGGCTGATACGGATGGGGAAAGTAGCGTTAAATCAACAAAATTGGCAGCAAGCATGCGACCATTTTGAAGCTGCGTATCAACTAGAACAGACGTTGTCGGCGAATTTATTGTGGTCCAGTGCGCTGATTGAAGCTGGTGATCCGCAAACAGCATTGACAATCGTCGAAGAACAACAAGCGGACTACTTACAACAAACAGATTTAGTGCGGTTTTATCTTGCATTATTACTGAATAACCACCGTTTTATTACGGCAAATCAAGTGTGGGAGGCATTACGCCATGCGACGATTGCCCCGCAAGTCATTAAGACGCTTAGAATGATGATTACGGCTGCGGAATTAGAATACCAAGCGAATCACCAAGCAGCGATTCAAAAGCAAGCAGAGGGCCTCTATAACCTCACTGCGCACCCATTAGCTGAACAGCTAGCAATGTTGACGCAGGCTGAACAATTACCACGTAATGTTTATGTCACCAGTATTGCGCCCATTTTAACGAATCCTTACAGTCATGCTTTCGTGAAGACGACTGTCATTGAAACGCTCGTCCAGCTGAATATTGAACAATTAGTCACGATGCAATGGTTTGAACAGACAAAAACTTTTGTACCTGCCGATATCCAACTGATGGAGGAGAGCCCGACGTTTAATGCGGTGTTAGCGGCGTTAAATGAGCAGTTAGCCACTGAAGATCCGACTTTGTTAGCACAAGTGATGGCGGATGTTGAGATGGGATTTGCATATTTATATCCTTTTGAAGCTGAAATCATGTATAATCCTACGGAGTGGGCGCAAGCATGGCTCAAACAGTTACTGGGTCCGGATTATACCGCGTCAGTGGTTATTTCAGAAAAGATACAGGACTGGGTGAAAAAGTTGCAAGAAATGACAGGGAAACTTGATTTTTAGAGTAGAAAACACCTAAATATCGTTTCAAAACTGACTTTTTTTGAGCATTAAGTGTTTACAAACGCGCTCATAGCAGATATAATCATTTTTGAATTCTTCAAGTGTAAAAAAACACTTTGATTTTAGCGCTTGAAGTATTATAATATTATGTAAAGGATTATCAGTTTAGTAAATCTAAACACTGATTTTTTCTTGCGAAAAATACAGGAGGTTCGTTTTAATGGCAGAAAAAGCACATTACGAAAGAACAAAACCCCACGTTAACATCGGTACTATCGGACATGTTGATCATGGGAAAACAACTTTAACAGCAGCAATCACAAAGATGTTGGCAGACAAAGGCTTGGCTGAAGCTCAAGACTATGCAAACATCGATGCTGCTCCAGAAGAAAGAGAACGTGGTATCACTATCAATACAGCCCACGTTGAATACGAAACAGAAAACCGTCATTATGCACATATTGACGCCCCAGGACATGCTGATTACGTTAAGAACATGATCACTGGTGCTGCTCAAATGGACGGTGCTATCTTAGTTGTTGCCGCAACTGATGGCCCTATGCCACAAACACGTGAACATATCTTACTTGCTCACCAAGTTGGTGTTGACTACATCATCGTCTTCTTAAACAAGACTGATTTAGTTGATGATGACGAATTAACGGACTTAGTTGAAATGGAAGTTCGTGAATTATTATCAGAATACGATTTCCCTGGTGACGATATTCCAGTTATCCGCGGTTCAGCACTTGGTGCATTGAACGGCAATGCTGACGACGTTAAAGCTGTTGAAGAATTAATGGCTACTGTTGACGAATATATCCCAACTCCAGAACGTGACACAGACAAACCATTCTTGATGCCTGTTGAAGACGTATTTACGATCACTGGTCGTGGTACTGTTGCTTCAGGTCGTATCGATCGTGGCCAAGTTACTGTCGGTGACGAAGTTGAAATCGTTGGTTTGAAAGACGAAGTTGCTAAGACAACTGTTACTGGTTTGGAAATGTTCCGTAAGACATTGGATCAAGGTCAAGCCGGCGATAACGTTGGTGCTTTATTACGTGGTATCGACCGCGATAGCATCGAACGTGGCCAAGTTTTAGCTAAACCAGGTTCAATCCAAACTCACAAGAACTTCAAGGGTGAAGTTTATATCTTGAGCAAGGATGAAGGTGGTCGTCATACACCATTCTTCTCAAACTATCGTCCTCAATTCTTCTTCCATACAACTGATGTTACAGGTGTTATCGAATTACCAGAAGGTGTAGAAATGGTTATGCCTGGTGATAACGTAACATTTACTGTTGAATTAATCTCACCAGTTGCTATTGAAAAAGGTCTTAAGTTCACTGTTCGTGAAGGTGGCCGTACTGTTGGTGCCGGTGTCGTTAGTGAAATTATCGACTAATATTCAACCTAGTTGAATCGAAAAACTCGTAGTGTAAAAACTGCGAGTTTTTTTGTGCATTAAATTCGATAAAAGTTGGCCTGAAACGACTAAAATATCGGATTTTATCGCTTTTTAGACCAATAAATATTTACAATTTAGGTTAAATAGTTTATGCTGATTAAGTATGCAATTGATAGATTGTGAATATAACTGTCGGAGGGAAATTATGTCAGCAAAATGGGAAAAAAAGGGCACCAATGATGGTGAACTAACCTTTGAAATTGATTTAAGTAAAATTAGTGAAGGTTTGGACGTTGCGTTCAAACGTGTACGTAAAAATATCAACACACCAGGTTTCCGTAAAGGTAAAATGCCTCGCCAAATCTTTAACAAGATGTATGGTGAAGAAGCCCTTTATGAAGATGCTTTAAATGCAATCTTACCAGAAGCTTATGATGCTGCTGTTAAAGAAGCTGCTATTCAACCAGTTGATCAACCACAAATTAATGTTGAAAAAATGGAAAAAGGCGAACCTTGGGTGATTACTGCTCAAGTCACCGTTAAACCAGAAGTAACTTTAGGCGACTATAAAGGCTTAGAAGTACCAAAACAAAGCCGTCGCATTACAATCAAAGACGTTGATCAAGAAATTGAAAACCGTCGCGAACGTCAAGCTGAATTGGTATTAAAAGAAGACGCAGCTGCTGAAAAGGGTGATACTGTTGTCATCGATTATGCTGGTTCTGTAGATGGCGTACCTTTTGATGGTGGTCAAGCAGACAACTATTCATTAGAACTTGGCTCAAATTCATTCATTCCAGGTTTCGAAGATCAATTAGTCGGTCACAAAGCAGACGACAACGTTGATGTTAAAGTAACCTTCCCTGAAGATTACCAAGCAGAAGAATTAGCTGGTAAAGAAGCCATCTTCAAGGTAACAATCCATGAAGTGAAAGCTAAGGAATTACCTGAATTAGATGACGAATTTGCTAAAGATATCGACGAAAGTGTTGATACATTAGACGAATTAAAAGAAAAAATTCGTGAAGAATTAAAACAACAAAAAAATGATGCTGCAGATGCTGCTATCCAAGATACAGCCGTTGCTAAAGCAACTGAAAATGCAACAATCGCTGAATTACCTCAAGCAATGATTGACGAAGAAATCAACAGTCAATTACAACAATACTTAGGTAACATGCAACAACAAGGTATCAACCCGGAAATGTACTATCAAATCACTGGTACAACTGAAGATGATTTGAAGAAACAATTCGCTGGTGATGCTGACAAACGCGTTAAGACAAGTCTTGTACTTGAAGCCGTTGTGGAAGCTGAAAACATCGAAGCAACAGACGAAGAAGTTGCTGCAGAACTTAAGAGTTTAGCTGAACAATACAATATGGAAGAAGCTGCTGTTCGTAGCGTCTTATCAGATGACATGTTAAAACATGATATCGGTGTTAAGAAAGCAATCGAAATCATTGCTGATTCAGCTGTAGAAGTGAAAGACGCTAAATAAGGTCGTCTGATCAATCCAAGCTTTAAATGATGCTAAAAAGCGGGTTCAAGGTGTTTACTTTGGACCCGCTTTTGTGTCATTGACGGTGTGCGAGTAACTTTACTTTATTCTAGACCATAGTTATGCTATAGTCTGAATTACGTTGTAGGGGTGTATTTTAACGACTCACAGCGGTAAGCGTATATCGAGAAAGGGGAGAATCCCAGTATGCTAGATGATACAGAAACAACTAACGGACCCGTAACGTGTTCGTTTTGTGGGAAGTCGCAAGATCAAGTGAAAAAGATCGTGGCTGGCCCTGGTGTTTATATCTGTAACGAATGTATCGACCTTTGCAAAGAGATTATTGATGAAGAGTTTAAAGATGAGGCCTTCAGTGATTTACTAGAAGTGCCAAAGCCAAAAGAAATTTTAGCCATTTTAAATGATTATGTGATTGGTCAAACAGAAGCGAAAAAAGCTTTATCTGTCGCAGTCTACAACCATTACAAGCGGGTCAACCAAATGTCAGTGGCCGAAGAAGGCGATACTGAATTACAAAAGAGTAATATTGCGTTAATTGGACCAACTGGTTCCGGGAAGACATTCCTTGCGCAAACCTTAGCGCGGATTTTAAATGTGCCATTTGCGATTGCAGATGCCACGACTTTAACTGAAGCGGGTTACGTGGGTGAAGATGTCGAAAATATCCTCTTGAAGCTGTTGCAAAATGCAGACTTCGATGTTGATCGTGCTGAACGCGGGATCATTTACATCGATGAAATCGACAAGATTGCCAAGAAGAGTGAAAACGTCTCGATCACGCGTGATGTTTCTGGTGAAGGGGTCCAACAAGCCCTCTTGAAGATTCTTGAAGGAACGATTGCTAGTGTGCCACCTCAAGGCGGTCGCAAGCATCCACAACAAGAGTTAATCCAAATTGATACGACCAATATTTTATTCATCATTGGTGGCGCCTTTGACGGCATCGAAACGATTGTTAAAAACCGCTTAGGTGAAAAGACAATTGGTTTTGGAAGCAAGAATGGTCAAACTACCAATGAAGATCAAAGCTTAATGCAACAAATTGTAACGGAAGATTTAATGAAATTTGGGATTATTCCTGAATTCATTGGTCGGATTCCGATTACCGCTGCATTGGAAAAACTGACTGAAGATGATTTGGTGCATATTTTAACTGAACCTAAGAACGCGCTCGTTAAGCAATACAGCAAGTTGATGGCCTTGGATAATGTTGAATTAGAATTTACACCAGAAGCACTCCATGCGATTGCACATCTAGCGATTGAACGAAACACGGGGGCCCGTGGTTTACGTTCGATCATTGAAGAAGTCATGATGGATATGATGTTTGATATTCCAAGTCGTGAAGACGTGGCTAAAGTTGTTGTAACGAAAGAAGCGGTGGATGGCACAGCCAACCCACAACTCTTTTTAGCTGACGGACAAGAAGCGTCATAAAAATTAAAAGACTGCCGGGACAAATTAGATTTTGTCGCGGCAGTTTTTTTGCGTTAAGGGACTTTTGAAACGGTACAATGACGCGATTTAACGGGGTTAAGAAGATGTGTTAACCATGAAACTAGAGAGATGTCAACGGCGCAATAATTATTTATTTATGCTAAACTAACATTCGAAGGAAATAATCGGAGGTTATTATGGAAGTACATGATGTTGAAATGGTGATGAGTGCGGTAGCTGCTTCGCAGTACCCAACTGATCAATTACCTGAAATTGCGTTATCTGGTCGCTCGAATGTCGGTAAGTCTTCATTGATTAATAAATTAATCAATCGTAAGAGTTATGCCCGGACATCTAGCAAGCCAGGTAAGACACAGACTTTAAACTTTTACCGCGTTGAAAACGAACTTTACTTTGTCGATGTCCCTGGTTATGGGTATGCCAAAGTTTCAAAGAAGCAACGTGAGAAGTTTGGGCAAATTATCGAGGCTTATTTAACCAGCCGCTCAAATCTAAAGGGGCTTATTTCATTAATTGACGGCCGTCACGAACCAACCGATGATGATATCGCGATGTACGTTTTTGCGAAGTATTATGATATCCCTGTTTTAGTGGTTGCTACTAAGATGGATAAGATCTCAACGGGAAAATGGAATCGTCAAGAAAAAATCATCAAAGAAGCGCTTGATTTTAATCCAGTCGATCAATTTGTCTGCTTTAGCGCACTGACTGGTGCTGGTAAAGAGACAGTTTGGGAATGGATTGAAAAGCAATGTGCAATAGGGGGACAAGCATAATGGAATTTAATGACTATCAAAAGTTAGCCAACCGAACGTTATATGGTAACGAACAAGTGTTAACTAACTTAGCTTTGGGCTTAGCAAGTGAAAGTGGTGAAGTGGTTGATATCGTTAAAAAATATGCGTTCCAAGGCCACGAACTAGATGAAAAAATGATGTCTAAGAAAATCGGCGATGTGCTTTGGTATTTATCACAAATTGCGGAATGGAATAACCTCGACTTTGATAAAGTCGCGCGCGAAAACATTGAACAATTAAAACAACGCTACCCAGAAAGACACGCAGAATAAAGCGTACAATCGCGTTAACCGAAAGGCGATTGCAAATGACGCACGTTTAAACCAGCAAAAAGGCGGTAAGACAAAAATGAATTTGTCTTACCGCCTTTTTTGCTGTCTTTGTTTAATGCTTTTCTTTTTGTTCTGCATCTACCTTTTTTAATTTATCAGCTGTTTCTTCAACTTGTGCTTCAACTTTTTGGCGTTCTTCTGGTAGTGATGCGAATTTATCGAATAAACCGGTTAAATCGGTCTTGTTAGTGACTTTTAAGCCCATCGTAATCCCTCTTTTCTAATTTGCATCTATCATACCAGATAATAACGGTTTCGCCAATGATTCACTTTTTATAAATAAATATTGCATAATTATTTAATTGGTTGTATGATAGTCCTAATCAGAGGAGGAGATAATATGACGATTAAAAAATTACTCACTTTTGTTGGGTTACCATTCATGGTAATGTTAACGTTTTTCATGATTCAGCAGCAGCCCGTTTTGGCAGCTGGACAGACGGTTAGCCAAGTGCAAGCTAAAAAAACGTTGGTTTTGGGGACCAGCCCCGATTATGCACCTTATGAATTTTTAGTGAATAAAAACGGTAAGAACAAGATTGTCGGTATGGATATTCAAGTCGCACAGAAGCTAGCTGATGATTTAGGCGTTAAGTTAGTGGTGAAGTCGATGGACTTTGATGCGTTATTGGTTGGTTTGGAAACCGGTAAAGTCGATATGGTTATTTCGGCGATGTCACCAACGGATGAACGAAGCAAGAGTGTTGATTTTTCTGATGTTTATTATCTCGGTGGTCAATCAATCTTAGTCAATAAAGCTGATGCGAAGATTTACCACTCCAAAAATAGTTTTAACGGGAAAAAAGTGGGGGTCCAAACGGGGAGTCTCCAACAAACACTCGCTAAAAAGCAAATTAAAGATGCGCAGATTACGGGCTTGGCCAAAGTCCCAGATCTCGTCCTTGCATTAAAGAGTCATAAAATCGACGGGATTGTGGCGGAAGAACCAGTCGCAACCGCCTATGCAAGTAATGATCCAGAACTCGTTCAAATTAATGGGAAATTTGATTTAGGCGCAGACATGCAAGGATCAGCGATTGCCTTTCCAAAGGATTCGCCAACCTTAGTCGCTGCTGCTAATAAGAGTATCGGGCAAATTAAAAAGCAAAAATTAATTCCGCAATACTTAAAGAACGCGGGCCAACTCATGAAGGTCAATACGCACAACACTAGCATGTGGCACTATTGGTCATACTTCGCTAAAGGGATTGGCTACACATTATTCATTACGATTGTTTCAATTGCAATTGGGATTTTAATTGGGGTCCTCCTAGCCTTTGGGCGTTTGGCCAAGAATAAGTTGGTGCGTGCGCTGGCAGTCATGTATATCGAATTTGTTCGGGGCACACCGTTGATGATTCAAATCATGTTTGTCTACTTCGGGATTGGCTTATGGGTCAACATTCCAGCACTTTTGGCAGGGGTAATTGCCGTTTCCTTAAATAGTGCGGCGTATGTTGCTGAAATTATCCGTTCAGGGATCAATGCGATCGATGCTGGGCAAACTGAAGCTTCAAGAAGTTTAGGCTTGTCACAACGCGATACAATGCGTTACATTGTTTTACCACAAGCCCTGAAGAATATCTGGCCTGCTTTAGGGAACGAATTCATTTCTTTAATCAAGGAAAGTTCAATCGTTTCCATTATCGGGGTCACTGATTTAATTTATCAACTCAAAGTGGTTCAATCAGCAACTTATAAAGGCGTTGCACCGATTTTTGTTGCGATGGTGATCTACTTTATCATGACCTTTAGTCTCTCGAAACTTTTGAACTATGTGGAAAGGAAGATGCAACATGCTTAAGATTAATCAATTGGTTAAAAAATATGGGGACAACCTCGTGTTAAATGGTGTTAGTGGTGAAGTCCAAGCTGGTCAAGTGATTGTTGTCATCGGCCCTTCCGGTGGGGGTAAGAGTACGTTATTGCGGTGCTTGAACCGTTTAGAGGACCCAACGAGTGGCCAAGTTCTGTTTGAAGGCACCGATTTGATGACGTTATCTGAAAAACAGCTTGATCAGATTCGGACAAAGATGGGGATGGTTTTCCAAAACTTTAACCTTTTCCCCAATTTAACTGTCCTCGATAACTTAACGTTGGCGCCACAAAAAGTGAAGAAAGAATCAGCGGCCGAAACAACGGCTAAAGCAAAAGCGTTGCTTGAACGCGTTGGTTTAGCGGATAAGGCGGATGCTTATAGTGATCAACTCTCTGGTGGGCAGAAACAACGGATTGCAATTGCGCGGGCATTAGCGATGTCACCCGACGTATTGTTATTTGATGAACCGACATCTGCGCTCGATCCAGAAATGGTCGGCGAAGTCCTCAAGGTAATGCAAGACTTAGCACAAGAAGGGATGACAATGGTTGTTGTCACCCACGAAATGGGGTTTGCGCGCGAAGTGGCGGATGAAGTCTGGTTCATGGCAGATAGTCAAATTGTTGAAAAAGGGGACCCCGAAGCCATTTTTGACCATCCGCAAGAAGAACGGACGCAACAATTTTTAGCCAAGGTCCTAGCACAATAGTTGCAATTTAGCCAAAAACACGTAAAATAGAAAGACGAACACTTGTTTTTAATTAAAGGAGTGGTGTTTTTGGCAAGCGAACACATTGAACATAAATTAGCACTCTTACCCGCATTACCTGGTTGTTATATCATGAAGGATATCAATGCCAAGATTATCTATGTGGGTAAAGCAAAAAATCTTAAAAACCGCGTGCGCTCGTATTTCAAGAGTAGTCACGAAGGAAAAACGGCCAAATTGGTCTCTGAAATTGTCGATTTTGAAACAATCATCACATCGACAAATAAAGAGGCCTTTTTGTTGGAAATTACGTTAATCCAGAAACACCAACCTTACTTTAATATTAAACTTAAGCGGGGCACAGGCTACCCCTACATTAAAATTACGAATGAACGCGATCCGCGCCTACTGATCACGGGGGATGTCAAAAAAGATGGCGGCTTTTATTTTGGCCCTTATCCGGACGTGTATGCCGCCCAAGAAACATTGCGATTCTTACAACGGGTTTATCCTTTACGACGCTGTCAGGGACATCAAGGGCGGCCCTGTTTGTATTATCATATGGGTCAATGTTTGGGCGCGTGTTTCAAAGAAGTGCCTGAGAGTGTCTATGCGGCCCAAATCAAGGAGATTAAACGTTTCTTGAATGGGCAAGTTGATCCGGTTAAAAAAGAACTGACGGCCAAGATGACTACGGCTGCTGAAGAGATGCAGTTTGAACGCGCCGCAGAATTGCGCGATCAGCTCCACTACATTGAAGCCACCGTTGAAAAGCAGAAAATTATTTCTAACGATAATACCCCGCGCGATTTATTTGCCTTTTATTTGGATAAGGGCTGGTTATCGATTCAAATCTTCTTCATCCGCCAAGCACGGTTGATTCGGCGTGAAAAGCGGCTCTTCCCGTGTGTCAGCACACCTGAAGAAGAATTGGCAACCTTTATTTTACAATGGTACAACCGCAAGAATAATGTGTTACCCCGCGAAATTCTGGTTCCAGAAGGGGTCGAAAAGAAAGTCCTCACCGAAATTTTGAATGTGCCGATTCGCACGCCGCAACGTGGTGAGAAAAAAGCTTTGATGGAAATGGCGCAGAAAAATAGTCGGCTTGTGTTGGAAGAGAAGTTCCGTTTATTGGAACTCGACAACCGCAAGACCGTTGGGGCGCAAGATGAGATTATGGACGCGCTTGGCTTACCACATGGCCACGTGATTGAAGCATTTGATCATTCGCATATTCAAGGGACTGATCCTGTCTCAGCGATGGTCACGTTTGTTGATGGTCGTGCCGAGAAGAAACTCTATCGCAAGTATAAGTTAACGCAAACGACAGATCGTGCAGGCGCCAACGAAGATGCCAATACGCGGGAAGTCATTTTCCGGCGGTATTCGCGATTGCTCAAAGAGGATAAACCACTGCCTGATTTGATTTTAATGGATGGTGGAATTGTGGAGCTCAATGCGGCTAAAGACGTCTTAGAGAACGAATTAGGGCTATCAATTCCCGTTGCAGGGATGGTCAAGGATAATCATCACAAAACCGCCTCGTTGTTATATGGGGAAGTTGATCAAACCATTCAGTTGGATCCAAAGAGCCAAGGCTTCTACTTGTTAACGCGAATTCAAGACGAAGTGCATCGCTTTGCCATCAGTTTCCACCGCCAATTACGCGGGAAGAATTCGTTGAGTTCTAAACTCGATGACATCAAGGGGGTTGGTCCTAAGACGCGGACGAAACTCTTGAAGAATTTTGGTTCGATGAAACATATCAAAGAAGCTTCAGTGGCGGAACTCGAAGCACTCGGGATTCCTAAGACTGTGGCGCAAACGATTAAATTATCACTTTAAAAGCCTAGGTCAGACAACTATTATTTGTCTGACCTAGGTTTTTTTAGGGTGCTAATGGTTGGTTAACGGTTTTTTTTACCCACTTAGTAGCCAATTGGATGTAAGCTGATTCCTGAGACAACTTTTAAGAGAGGGTATAATGAATAAATCATCTCTCAAAAGGAAGGAATTTTTACATGCCAACTCGTTACGACAAAGAATTCAAACAAAACATTATCAACCTATATAAGCAAGGCGAATCAGCTGCCCAACTGGCCAGAGAATATGGCATTGGCTATTCAACAGTTCATAAGTGGATCCAGGGCCAGGCCAAAACTCAATCCGGTAAATCGCCAGACGAAATCAAAGCGATGGAAAAGCGACTGGCTTCGCTGTCTGAGGAGAACGAAATCCTAAAAAAAGCCCTGGGCTTCCTTGCGCAGAAGTAACCAATATCTTTGATTACATTCACCAAGAAAGCCATCACCACCAGGTAACCAAGATGTGCCGGATCCTCGGTGTTTCCAGAGCTCAGTATTATCGTTATCGATCCCCCAAACCTTCAAAACGCCGGGCCGAAGATGCGGGCTTGAAACAACGGATTCTGCGGATCTTTGCGGAATTTAAGCAGCGATACGGTGTTATGAAGATCCACCATGAATTGAATCTGGAACTTCAACCACTGCAGCTTCGGTGCAGTCCACGACGGATTTCCCGGCTCATGAAGGAACTGGATAGCCACTCCGTTACCGTCAATAAGTGGAAAACGGCTTCGGCTTCCAAAACCAAGGTTGAACAGCGTCCCAACTTGCTTAAGCAGGATTTCTCGACCACTGGTTTAAATCAAAAATGGACCGCTGATATGACCTGTATTCAAACGAAGGGTAATGGCTGGTGTTACTTATCAGGTAGATTGTAAAATTAATCCGAACGCTGTTCGGACAAAAAAGATCAGCTTCCTTTAAAATGGTGTTTACCACAAACCCATCTTTTAGGAGCTGATCTTTTGTCTAGTATAACCTATTCCGAACGAATTAAAATCGAAACCTTTTGTGAACTAGGGCTGTCCAATATCCAAATGGGCGTTCGGCTGAACCGATCACCGTCAACAATTTCTTATGAATTATCTCGATGTCAACCTTATCAGGCTGAATTAGCACAAACAGATGCCGAATACAAGCGATCACGATGTGGTCGGAAAACTAAGCTGAGCGATGAGTTAAAGCAAAAAATTCTCAACCATTTACGTCTAAGCTGGTCACCAGGAATGATTGCTCACGAATTTAAACTAGCTACTAAATCTATTTATAATTGGCTAAATCAGGGGAGAATTGGCTTCTCCTTGAATGATCTACCTGAACATGGCGTACGCCAACGGCGTAACGTTGACCAACGATCCAAATATAATCAATCTTTGGGGCGATCAATTGAACAGCGTCCCATGATGATTAATCAACGTAAGCGCATCGGCGATTTTGAACTAGATACAGTCGTTGGTCCTCGTGGGCATAGTAAGGCAGTTTTATTAACTTTAATCGATCGCAAATCACGGTTCCTTTGGGCATACCGGTTAAAAGATCGGACGACAGCGACTGTTAATGAAGCACTAACTAAGTTCCTAACCACTTTTAATGGTCCGGTGCACAGCTTTACTGTGGACCGTGGCACTGAGTTTAGTGGGCTAGTATCACTTGAATCACAATATGGTATTAAGACCTATTACTGCCATGCTTATACTCCAGCTGAACGTGGTAGTAATGAACGCTTTAATCGGAATTTACGTTATTTTTATCCTAAAGGGACTCGTTTTGAGCACATTAGTGCTCAAGATTTAACGACGACGTTACTCCAAATTAACCAGCGACCGCTTAAAATACTCGACTGGCAAACACCGTATCAGGTTATGCTGACAAATTTGTCCAAAAATTCGGATTAAATTTGCAATCTACCATCAACCATCATGGACCTGCACTCACGACGGATTATCGGCTATTCGTTCTCAAAAAAGATGGATACTGATTTAGTCTTAAAGACCCTTGAAAGCGCGGTTAAAAATCGAACCATTACTGGGGACCTGATTATCCATACGGATTTAGGATCACAGTATACCAGCGATGATTACAATCAACGTTTAACTGAGCTACATATCCGCCACTCATACAGCCGTAAGGGTTATCCGTATGATAATGCGCCAATGGAATCCTTTCACGCTTCCCTCAAAAAGGAATGTGTTTATCCAGTGCCGGTCTTTGAAGATTATGAAACTGCCGCTGCCGTCCTTTTTGAATATGTGCATGCTTTCTACAATAGGAAGAGAATTCATAGTTCACTGGGCTACCAGACCCCCTTACAAGTTGAAATTGCAACACTTACGAGCCAAATGGCCGCCTGATTTAATGCTTTCCAGGGTTCAAATAAGTTATTAATCGCGATTAATGATTTATTTGAGCTGTGGAAGGTAAACGCGGTTCTGAATGTCTCTTAAAATCTGTCTCAAATATTGACTTCAATCCGATAAAATCAGCGACACCGACGAGTTTCAAAGGTCGATGACAGTGGGCTCGATTAGCTTCGTACTTAGCTTGTGCTGTTTCTGGTGAGTATACAGCGTAATATTGGCGTTGACCATTCACTTTTTTTACTTGGTCGATCTCGCCGCGGCACAATTCATTATTGATTGTTTGATGACAAACATTAAGCGCTCTGGCAATTGCACGATTGGAATAGCCTTGGCTGTGCAGCGTAGCAATTCTGCCTCGTTCAAACGAAGTTAGGTGCTGACCTTTTTTTCTGACTGTGGTATTCTGTTCTTGCATCAAGACAATAACCTCTTTCATTGTTTGTGTAGGAACATCAATGATAACAGAGATTTGTCTTGGTGTTTTTTATTTTATCAATTAGCTAAAAGTATTTGGCTAACTTGATTATAAAACGCGCGAATAAAAATCTATCAAAATGTTGTCTTGAAAAAGTATCAGGACCGGTTATATTTTGAAAGACGTCAATGGGCAACATCAAAAATTGAAAGGCGTCAAATTACAGGAAATATTGATGATGTATTGCTGATTGTTGATAGGGACATTGTGGAAGTATATACAATGGATGGGCTTCAAGTAATGACTGGCAGAGTGTTCTAAAGTAAGTAAATGGTTTCTTAGCACAGGAAAAATATAGAGTATTGTAAATTAATAGTTAATCAATTGTTCTTTAATCTCCCACCCTAAATATGGTACGCTTATGTTAGTTTGAACGAGGACGTGAGTGGGATGCAGAAAAAAGCACTTTTTAAAAATGGTCTCGGGATTATCATTGGCGCCTTGATTTATGCGGTGGCGATTAATGATTTCCTGATTCCTCATCATATTGGTGAAGGTGGCGTGACTGGCTTAACGGCGATTGGCTACTATGCGTTAGCAATTCCGCCAGCTGCTACGAATTTGGTTCTAAACGGTTTATTAGTGATTGTCGGCTTTAAGTATTTAGAGAAGCAAACCATCTGGTATTCGGTCTGGGCGGTACTCTGGATTTCTATCTTCTTGCGGCTCCCGCATTTTATCGGCTACCATACGACACAGACGATCATTCCGACGATAATTGGTGGCGTCTTGATGGGGATTGCAATGGCGATTATTATTCATTGCCAAGGGACGATTGCTGGTAGTACGATCTTAGCGAAGATTGCCAATCGCTATTTAGGGATCCAAAACGGCTCTGCGATGCTTTTTTTTGATTTAATTGTCGCCATTCCATCCGGCTTCATTATCGGCTTCCAAAATATGCTCTTAACGATTATTGAATTGTATTTATCAGCAGTCGTTTTGAATAAATTGTTGGCTAAATTTGGGGCAAAACGCGCGGTGACGATTATTTCGGATCAATATGCAACGATTGCCCAAACATTGTCGACGCAATTCCACCAGGGCATCACGATCATTAAAGCGCAAGGGTACTATAGTCAAAATGACCGGCCGATGCTGTATGTCATTTGTACGGCCAAACAACTCGCGACGCTCGTACCGGTGGTCTCAACGATTGACAAGCAGGCGCTAGTAGTAGTCGAAGAAGTCCGCAGTGTCCAAGCAGAACAATTGAAACAGCTTCTTTAGAAACACCGTGGTTGACCATGGTGTTTTTTACTCGCTAAAATTAGTTTTATATAGTAAGATATAATTAATGCTGATATAAAAACAATTTAGGAGTGGACGGGATGAAAACCAAAAAGGGTGGTTATTTAACTTTGAAGATTCGCTTATTAAATACCCGACTTTTTAATCGTTATTTAACGGCTGATCCACGCGCGTGCTATAACGCTGAACAGGGGAAAATTTTGTCAGCATTGTGGGATCATCATCCGCAAACTGCTACGGAATTGGCACAAGTGACTGGCTTAGCCAATAGTAGTTTATCGTTGATGTTACGGCGCTTAGAAGAACAGGGATTATTGATGAGTGAGCAATCGCCACTTGATAAGCGCAAGCGGGTCTTTGACTTAACTGAACAAGGCGCTAATCAGCAACAGGTCGGTGATGACGTTAGTCAACGATTGAGCGCCGTTTTTTACAAGGGCTTTTCGGATGCTGAAGTGGCAGCTGTTGACGGCTATTTAGAACGAATTTTAGCGAATTTAGAAGCAGAGGCGGCTGTTTTTAACCGTCAAGCAAAAGGGGAGCGAACCAATAATGACAATTGAACAACCAACGTAGATTGAAGTGCGTGGCGGGAACGTCAATAACTTGAAAAATATTAACGTCGATATTCCGTTGAACCAATTTGTGGCGATTTCGGGACCGTCTGGTTCAGGAAAAAGTTCGCTTGCGATGGGGATTTTATATGCAGAAGGCTCACGGCGTTATTTAGAGGCGTTGTCGACGTACACGCGGCGCCGAATCACGCAGAATAAACGCTCACAAGTCCAAGAAGTGCGGCATATTCCATCAGCGATTGCACTTCGGCAACGACCAAGTATGCCATCAGAACGGTCAACTGTTGGTTCGATGAGTGAGATTTTTAATGTCGTCAGATTGATTTTTTCACGGTTAGGGACGACACGTTGTCCAAATGGGCACGTGATTCAACCAAGTCTAAAAATTGCCCAAGCGATGGACTTAGCTGGCGATAAAATGGGGATTATTACGTGCCCTACTTGCCAAGTGCAGTTTATGGCTAAATCGGCCGAAGACTTTGCCTTTAATTCAGCTGGCGCCTGCCCAGAATGTCATGGGACGGGGCAGATTCAAACGTTAGATGATCGCAAAATCATCGCGGATGAAAATCTCAGTATTGAAGACGGAGCGATTGCCTCATGGCGATTGCCGGGCCGGAATTTCATGCCAACCGTTGCTGCCCACATTGGGGTCCGAATTGATGTCCCTTACAAGGACTTGACGGCCAAGGAAAAAGAAATTGTCCTGCATGGTAAACGGGCGAAGTATGCGGTTGATTTCCATACCTCAACGGGCCGTGTGTTTAGTACGGAGAATACCCTCTATGAAAATGCTTATGACGCTGTTTATGAATCGCTAAAATCGGTTAAAAGTGATCGGGCAATGGCTAAAGTCAATTCATTTTTCCATTTTTCAACCTGTCCAACGTGTCATGGGACCCGGTTAAATCCGGCATTACTGACCCAAACAGTTGGCGGACAAAACATTGCAGCAGTTTCTAATTTGACGTTAGGCGCATTAGAAGATTGGGTGCGTGCTACTAAGGCCGACTTACCGGATGAAATGTAGCAAATGGCGACAATTTTATTTAAGAACCTATTAGAAACACTGCAACCGTTACTAGAATTAGGGTTGGATTATTTAACGTTGTCGCGCAATGGGAATACATTGTCAACTGGCGAGCTCTAACGGATTCAATTGGCGCGGACGTTGCGAACAGCGACAACTGGTGTGTTGTACGTTTTAGATGAACCATCGATTGGGCTGCATCCTGACAACGTCGAACGGCTAATTCATATTTTCCGGCAGCTAGTGGCACAAGGCAATTCGTTAGTGGTAGTTGATCATGAAGTGAATATCATCAGTAAAGCGGATTGGGTGATTGAAATTGGGCCAGAAGCTGGGCGCAAAGGGGGACAAGTGATTGCCCAAGGGAAACCCGCGGATTTGATCCAGAATCCACAGTCCCTGATTGGCCACTATATCGCTGGTCGAGCGAACATCTTATATCCTAAAGTCACTGCCGCAACGACTGGTGAGCAGACAACGATGACGGTTGGCCAATATTTTAATCTGCATGATGTCACAATCAAAGTGCCAGATAACCAAATTACGGCGGTTTCTGGGTTTTCCGGCGCCGGGAAGACGAGTTTGATTCTAGATAGTTTAGTGCCAGCAATTGAAGCGCACCACCAACATGAGCAATTACCCGAGCAGGTCACCCAGTTGACGACCGATTTAACGTCAGTCGTCAGCATTGATGCCAAGCCGGTTGGTAAGAATACACGCTCAACACTCGCGACTTATACGAGTATCATGAACAATCTGCGGAAATTATTTGCTGGTTTACCAGAATCACAAGTGCATCATTATGGGATCGCGCACTTTTCGTATAACAATAAAGAAGGCGCCTGTCCGAACTGTGGTGGGTTAGGCAGCATTATTTTGGATATTCAATATTTGCCAGACATGGAAGAAACCTGTCCAGAATGTCATGGTAACCGCTACAAACCAGATATTGAAGCCATCAAGTGGCAAGGCTATAGCATCGTTGATCTATTGGCTTTATCGGTGGAAGAAGCAATCCCGGTCTTTGCAGATGTGCCAGCAATTCAAAAGGAACTTAAGATTCTCAAAGAAATTGGCTTAGCTTATTTACACCTTGGTGAAAGTACACCGAGTCTTTCGGGTGGCGAAGCACAGCGCTTAAAACTCGCAACGCATTTGAATAAAAAACGGGCGGGCACTTTATTCGTCTTCGATGAACCTTCTGTTGGCTTGCATCCGCGCGATGTTGAAACCTTAGTAGGCGTCATCAACCAGCTAAAATCCAAGGGTGCCTCCATTATGATGATTACCCACGACCTTGATTTGATGACCAATGCCGATTACCTGATCGACTTGGGGCCTAAAGGTGGTAGTCAAGGGGGCCAAGTGATGGCGATGGGTGCACCATTTGAGCTTGTTGCCTCAGACGCGGAGAGTTTAACCTTAAGTTATTTACGGGCACATTTTAAGAAGTTTCAATTAACAACAACTAAAGTGGGGTGAAAAAATGGGACAAACCTCTTTGTTTGATCAAGAGATGGCGATGAATGCGCCGCTTGCTAATCGGGTCCGACCGTCTGATTTAGACAGTTTTGTCGGTCAGAAGCATTTAGTCGGACCAGGCAAGTTTTTACGCGAAATGATTGATAAAGATCAAGTGACTTCGATGATTTTCTGGGGACCACCCGGCGTTGGGAAGACCACGTTGGCGGAGATTATCGCGCGCAAGACGGCTTCGAAATTTATCACGTTTAGTGCCGCGATGAATGGGATCAAAGAGATTCGGAAGATTATGAATGAAGCCGAAGAAAACCGCCAACTGGGTGAGCGAACGATTGTCTTTATTGATGAAATTCACCGGTTTAACAAGGCGCAACAGGATGCTTTTTTACCGTATGTTGAAAAAGGCAGCATTATCCTAATTGGTGCGACAACCGAAAATCCGTCGTTTGAAATCAATTCAGCGTTGCTGTCGCGTTCACGCGTTTTTGTGCTAAAGCAATTGACGGAAGCGGACATTATTGAGTTGCTACAACGGGTTTTAAAGGCGCCCCAAGCCTTCCCGGATTTAACGGTTCATATCAGTGATGAATTATTGAAGCAAGTCGTCATCTTTTCGAATGGGGATGCACGGACGGCGCTGAATATTTTAGAAATGTTAGTTATTAATAGTGATGTGCAAGACCATCAAGTGACCGTCGATGGCGATCTATTGGGGGAACTGCTAAATAAAAAAACCGCCTATTATGATAAAGACGGTGAGGAACACTATAATATTATTTCGGCTTTGCATAAGTCGATGCGCAATAGTGATGTCGACTCAGCGATTTATTGGTTGGGGCGGATGATTGACGGTGGCGAAGACCCGATTTATATTGCTCGGCGGCTCGTTCGTTTTGCGAGTGAGGACATTGGTCTGGCCGATAACAATGCATTGAATTTAGCAATGAACGTCTTTCAAGCTTGTCAGGCGATTGGCTTACCGGAATGCGACGTGCATTTAACACAGTGCGTGATTTATCTATCGCTTGCGCCGAAATCAAACGCCACTTATAAGGCGCGGACAGCGGTGCAAAAGGATATTAAAAAGACGATTGATGAACCCGTGCCATTGCACTTGCGTAATGCGGCGACGAAATTGATGAAGGAAGTCGGTTACGGCAAAGGATATCAACTCGCACATTTCTACGATGATAGATTGACCACGATGCCAACTAGACCAGAGAGTATCGCCGACCATATTTATTACCGGCCGACCGAACAAGGCAATGAAACGCGGATGAAACAACGTTTGAATTACATTAATGAATGGAAACAAAAGCACAATACTGATTTTCAAGATAAATAAAAAGTCGCAGTCATTTGACTACGACTTTTTAAATTAAGCTTCTTTTGCCACTGGACGCCAGAGGCCTAAGATTAGGGCACTGACAAATGTTCCGATTAACACGGCAAGCACAAAGAGTAGGCCGTGGTTGGCAAGTGGTGCCACGAAGATCCCACCATGTGGTGCAGGGACAGTGATTTGCCATAATTGGGTTAAACCACCACCGATTGCTGAACCGATAACACTTGAAACAATCACGTGTAACGGATCTGATGCAGCAAATGGAATGGCACCTTCAGTAATGAATGAAATCCCTAATACATAGTTTGCGAAGGCTTGTTTCCGTTCACTACCGGTAAATTTGTTTTTGAAAATAGTAGCAGCAACCGCGATTGCCAATGGTGGGACCATCCCACCAGCCATGACAGCGGCCATCAATGAACCATCTTTGGTGGTTGTGAAGACACCGATTGCGAAGGTATAAGCAGCCTTGTTGAAAGGACCGCCCATATCAACGGACATCATGCCACCTAAAATCGCACCAAGTAGTAATGCGTTACCAGCCCCTAAGTGTGTTAAGAAGGTACTCAACCAGAGGTTAATTTGAGCAAAGACTGGGTTGATCATGAAGTACATAATAAAGCCAACAATCAATAGTCCTAATACAGGGAATATTAAGATTGGTTTTAAACCATCAAGGGTTTGTGGCAAGTTTTTGAAGACTTTCTTCAAACCAACGATCACCCAACCAGCGATGAACCCAGCAGCTAAACCGCCAAGGAATCCGGCTGGACTCTTTGAAGCAAGGACACTGGCTGTTGCTTGGCTAGCCATGTAGCCCCCGACAAATCCGGGCATTAAGGCAGGCCGATCACCGATTGAAATCGCGATGTAAGCAGCAAGGACCGGAATTAAGAAGTTAAAGGCATTATTGCCTAATGAGTTCAAGAAAATAAAAGTGGTTGAATGTGCGCCAACGGTTTGTTCCAAAAGGAATGAGATGGCCATCAAGATCCCACCACCGACAACGAATGGTAACATGTTTGAAACACCATTCATTAAATCTTGGTAGATGCGACTCCAAAGGGTTTTCTTGTCAGCTGAAGCTTCTTCGCTTGATTGGCTTTCAGTTGCGTGATAGATTGAGCCTTCTTCATCCAATGTTTTTTGAATCAATTCAGCTGGTTTCTTGATGCCGTCGATCACGGGACGGTTCAAGAGATGTTTACCATCAAAACGAGGCATATCGACTTTCTTGTCGGCAGCGATGATAACCCCTGTTGCGCGGTTAATATCGTCAGCGGTTAATTGGTGTTTAACGCCTTCAGAACCGTTTGTTTCAACTTTAATGTCGATGCCCATTTTAGCAGCTGTTTCTTTCAAGGCAGCTTCGGCCATGTAAGTGTGGGCAATCCCAGTTGGGCAGGCTGTGACAGCAACGATGAATGGTTTTTGATCATCAGCTGGCGTTGCGGCTGCGGCTTGTACTTTAGCGGCTTCTTCAGCTTCTTCCTTCGCATCTTCTGCGTCTTTAGCAGCTTGAGCCTTAGCAAAGAGCGTTTGCACGTCTTCTGGTGTTTGGGCTTGTTTCAAATCAGCGACTAATTGTGGGTTGATTAAAAGGGATGAAAGACCAGCCAAGGCTTGTAAATGCGTATCGTTAGCGCCTTCTGGAGCGGCAATCATGAAGAACAAGTAAACGGGTTGGCCGTCTAGTGCGTCATATTCAACACCGTTTTGACTTTTAGCGAATAGCACAGTTGCGCGTTGAACGGCACTGTCTTTTGCATGGGGCATTGCAATCCCTTCGCCAATTCCAGTTGATGATTGGGCTTCACGAGCCAAAATATCTTTACGATAGAGGGCGTCATCTGTGATAACACCGATGTCTTTATAGCGGGCAACCATTTCATCAACAGCGGCTTCTTTAGTCGTTGCTTGTAAATCCATGATCATCGCATCTTTTAAGAGTAAATCTTGGATGTTCATAATAAATCTCCTTTGTATTTAAAATTAATCAACTTGTGTGATTTCAATTTGAGGTAAGAGTTCGTTAATCTTAGCGCTAGTGGCTAAATCTTCAGAAAAGGCGGTGGCACTACCACAAGCAAGACTTGTTTTAAAAGCGGCGAGTGCATCGTGATGTTGTGCGAATGTGCCGACAAAACCGGCGATCATTGAATCACCAGCCCCAACGGAATTAATCACTGTCCCTTTAGGTGTACCACCGAGGTAAGCGTGGTCTGGTGTGATTAAAAGGGCACCGTCACCGGCCATTGAGACCAAGACATGTTGGGCACCTTGGTCTAATAATTTGCGACCAGCGGCGATGATTTCACTTTGGTTGGCAAAGTGTGTGTCGAACAGTTCGGCCAATTCGTGATGGTTGGGTTTGATGACCAATGGTTTTTCAGCCAATGTGTCTAACAAAGCTTGACCGGTTGTATCAATTACAAATTCAGCGTTGTGCGCTTGAATCAATGGGATTAAGTCTTTGTAGAAACTAGCCGGTAAATTAGGTGGCAAACTCCCAGACATGAAGACAATATCGCCAGCTTCTAGCTTAGCCAGTTGTTGTTTCAAGTTGGCAACGGCTTCTGCTGAAATGTGTGGGCCTTGACCGTTAATTTCAGTTTCTTCAGTATTGTCTTTTAACTTCACGTTAATCCGGGTGTCTTCTTCGACTTCAGTGAATCGACAGTCGATCGAAGCGTTGTTGAGTTTGCTTTGAATGAATTGACCAGTGAAGCCACCGACAAAGCCGAGGGCAACGCTTGGTAATGCTAATTCGGCAAGGATGCGTGAAACGTTAATCCCTTTGCCACCGGGGAGCTTAACGTCAGATTGGACGCGGTTCACGTTACCGGTATTTAGTTTTTCAAGTTGAATGACGTAATCGATTGATGGATTCGCCGTAATCGTATAAATCAAGATAAAACCTCCTGGATTTCTGTGTGTGAATGATAGTGTTTGTAAACAGATGGTGACAATTGATCAGTAATCAATTGGACTTGTGCCAATGGGGCAAACTTACTGAACGAAACAGCGTCGAATTTTGTGTGATCCGCCAAAACCATCGTTTGGTTCGCTTGTTGAATCGCAAAGCGCTTTAGAGTGGCTTCTTCTGGATCAGGGGTGGTTAGCCCAGCTTCAACATCGATACCGTTTGTGCCAAGAATCGCCTGATTGAATTGGAATTGCAAAAGGGTTTCTAAAGCAGCCGCACCGACCATCGCTTTGGTTTTGCTCTTAACACGCCCACCTAATAGAAAGGTTTGAATTTGGTGATCGGCTAAGAGAGAAGCGGTATCAACCCCATTGGTGACGACCGTCAAATTCATTTCAGGTCTTAAGTAGGGGATGATTGCCTGGGTCGTTGTGCCGGCATCTAAGTAAATGACGCAGCCTTGTTGGATTTGTGCTGCGGCAAACTTAGCAATCGCGTTTTTTTCATGAACGTTCTTGCCGTTTTTTTCAATCTGGCCAAGTTCTTCTTGTAACGTGTTGATGCGCTTAGCACCACCGTGAATTCGAGTAGCAAGCCCTTGTTCTTCGAGCAATTGCAAGTCACGACGGACAGTTGATTCAGAAGCGTTCAATAACTGGCACAAAGATTGCATCTTAACGACGTCTTGTTGCTTTAAAAGTTGTAATATCGCTTGGTGACGTTCTTCTGTTAACATGACAAAACCTCCGTAGCATCATTATGACATCGTTTCCATTCAAAAGCAATCGAAATATTTCAAAAACGTTCAAAAACCATCAAAACGCTGATATAGACCGAAAAAAAGATTGGTGCGTTAGTGAGCAAACTGCGGACAATGCCAGAAATAGACCAGTTTAAAAGTAATGTAAGAGTTTTCAAAAGTGCTTAAGGTATGCTAGACTAATAGATGACAGAGTGGTATAGCCCAATTATTAGGAGGTTCTATTCATGGGAAAACTAGGCGTTTCAATTTATCCAGAACGATCAACTTTTGAAAAGGATGCGGCTTACTTAGATTTAGCGCATCAATATGGGTTCCAACGCGTCTTTACATCATTATTGGAAGTGTCTGGCGATCAAGAAGCCGTGTTAGGCAACTTTAAACGGGTTGTAGCCCATGCCAACCAATTAGGAATGCAAGTCATGATTGATATCAATCCGGGTTTGTTCAAGCAACTCGGTATTTCATATGATAATTTAAGTTTTTTCCATGAACTTGGTGCTTGGGGAATTCGGTTGGACAACGGTTTTACCGGCCAAGAAGAAGCGGAAATGACGCGCAATCCGTTTAATTTAAAAATTGAAATTAATATGAGTCAAGGGACAAGTTACGTTGATAACATTATGAGTTATTCACCCAAACGGGAAAACTTGTTAGGCTGTCATAACTTCTATCCACATCGGTTCTCAGGATTAGGTGAAGACTTCTTCAAACAATGTACGGCGCAATTTGCAAAATACAATTTGAATACAGCAGCGTTTGTCAATTCACATGAAGCGACTTTCGGACCATGGCCAACACAAGATGGGTTGCCCACGATGGAAGTTGATCGCGATTTAATGATGGCAACGCAGATGAAACATTACGTTTTAATGGATAACATTGATGACATTATTGTCGGTAATGCGTATGCTTCGGAAGCAGAATTGAAGACGATGCATGACGTCTTTAACGCTGAATTCCCAGCAATCGCAATCGACGTCGCAGATGACATTACGGCTGATGAACGCAAGGTCCTCTTTGAAAGTCTGCATAGTTATCGTGGCGATCGTTCAGAATATCTTCTACGGTCAACGATGACACGGGTCATTTTTAAAGACCTGCCTTTCCCAGCCCACCATACAGTTGACATCCAACACGGTGATATTTTAATCGATAACGTCGGTTACGGTCAGTATAAAGGGGAAACCCAAATTGCCCTCAAAGCCATGCCAAATGACGGGCGCGTGAATGTGGTTGGCCGTATTACGCCTACAGAATTATTCCTATTAGACTATTTGAAACCATGGAGCCAATTTAAATTGGTGCCAGCTAGCCATTAATTAACGAATAAAAAGCGTACTGATTGAGGTCACTCACTCAGTGCGCTTTTTATCGATGATAGAGCCAATTCAGTGTTTAACCAGTTATCTGTTTACTTTTAATCTTTTTTTCGGTAGTATATAAGGTACTGTTTAACGATGAGAAGGAGTCAAAATATGTTTGTAGATCAAGTCAAAATTGATGTGAAAGCTGGTAAAGGCGGCGATGGTGCAGTTGCATTTCGCCGTGAAAAGTTTGTGCCACTTGGCGGACCAGCCGGTGGCGATGGTGGTCGGGGCGGAAGTGTCATTTTAGTGGTAGATGAAGGTCTACGAACATTAATGGACTTTCGTTACCGTCATCACTTTAAAGCCAATAGTGGTGGTAATGGTCAGAATAAACAAATGTACGGCCGCGGTGCCGAGGATACATTTGTTCAAGTGCCACCTGGTACAACGGTGCGCGATGCTGAAACCAATGAATTACTCGGTGATTTAACCGAAGATGGCCAACAATTAGTGATTGCTAAGGGCGGTCGTGGTGGTCGCGGGAATATGCATTTCGCAAATGCCCGTAATAGTGCGCCGGAAGTTGCCGAAAACGGTGAACCTGGTGAAGAACGCAGCATTCAACTTGAATTAAAAGTGCTTGCTGATGTTGGGTTGGTTGGTTTCCCATCTGTTGGGAAATCAACGTTGTTGTCAGTGGTGACAAGTGCGAAACCTAAGATTGCTAGTTACCAATTTACAACATTGGTCCCTAACTTAGGGATGGTGCAACTCGATGACGGTCGGGACTTTGTCTTAGCCGATTTACCGGGGTTAATCGAAGGGGCTTCAGACGGTGTTGGTTTAGGGATTCAATTCTTACGGCACGTTGAACGAACACGGGTTGTCTTGCATTTAATCGAAATGGACGATCAAACGGGTCGCGACCCATTTGAAGATTACCAACAAATTAATCACGAATTAGAGACCTATGATCCAAAAATCTTAGAACGACCACAAGTGATTGTAGCGACTAAGATGGATTTACCAGGTTCTTCTGAATTATTAGCCGAGTTTAAACAGAAATTAGCAGCTGCCGGCGATACACATGAGATTTTTGAAATTTCAAGTATCACGCATCAAGGGGTGCAACCATTGATGAACAAGACAGCTGACTTATTAGCTGAAACGACTGAATTCCCAATGGGAGACGTCGAAGAAGTTCAAACGCAAAAACTTTATCAATATCAACCAGAAGCACCAGCCTTCATCATTGAACAAGATGAATACGGCACGTTTATTGTGTCTGGTGACAAGGTTGAAAAACTCTTCAAGATGAGTAACTTGGATCATCAAGATGGTGTCATGCGTTTTGCCCGTCAATTACGTTCAATGGGGATTGACGAAGCCTTACGCGAAAGTGGCGCACATGATGGTGATTTAGTGGCAATTGATAACTTTACGTTTGAATTTGTCGAATAATAGGCACGTCAAGAAAGGAAGACATTCATTTTTGAATGCTTCCTTTTTCTATGGGATGCATAAAATAACAGGGCTTAATGTAGGCACATCACTAAAATATTGTTATAATAGCAGTTATTAGAATGTAGAGTAGGTTGAAAAAATGGCGGGCAAGAAGCGTTTAAAGAATAGTCGTTACATTACTGGCTTTGATGGTTTACGCGCAATCGGCGTGATTGGTGTTATTTTATACCATCTGATGCCATATACTTTTACCGGTGGTTATTTAGGGGTCCCGATCTTTATGGTGGTTTCGGGGTATCTAATCACCGATTTATTGGTTCAAGAGTGGGAACAAAATCAATGGATTAATTTAAAAAGTTTTTACTTACGCCGGGTAAAACGATTGTACCCTGGGCTGATAACGATGCTGTTTGCAACGGGCGCGTACATCACGCTTTTTCAGCGGGAAATGTTACATCAACTTAATCAGATTATTATCACGAACATTTTATACGTTTATAACTGGTGGCAAATTGGACATGGTCAGTCGTATTTCGATCGGTTTGCCAATAATGAGTCGCCGTTTACCCATCTGTGGACACTATCGATTGAAGGGCAGTTCTATCTAATTTGGCCTTTTATCGTTGTGGCCTTGATTATTGGTCTTAAGAATAAAAATCGAATTGCCCAAGTATTACTAGCAGTCAGTGTTGTTTCAGCAATCTGGATGGCCATTTTGTACCAACCCAATGCTGACCCTAGTCGTTTGTATTATGGAACGGATACGCGGGTCTTTTCAATTTTACTAGGAGCAGCGCTGGCGTTTGTTTGGCCATCAACAGCCCTTAAGCAAAAGATTGTGCCTAAACAACGCCTCGTCCTCGATGGCATCGGGTTAGTGAGTGTCCTCAGTTTGGTTTGGTTAATGGTTAAGTTGAATGCCGAGAGTAGTCTTGTCTATCGCGGGGGACTATTTCTGTTTAGTGCTTTAGTCTGTGTTTTAGTGGCAGTTGTCGCTCATCCAGGCGCTGATTGGAATCGGTTATTGACGAATCCGGTCTTTAACTGGTTAGGTAAACGGAGTTACGGGATTTATCTGTATCAATTTCCGGTGATGATTTTCTTTGAAACAATCTTCAAAAATATCGCTGATCACCCGGTTTTATATCCAGTGATTGAAGTGGCGATTATTTTCGGATTGACCGAATTATCCTACCGGTTTATTGAACAGCCACTAGCACACTATCCGTACAAGCAGTTATGGCACCAATTGAAGCAATTTATGCACCAACCACATTGGAATCGGGTGGTTGGTCGAGTGACTGGACTCGCAATTGTCTTTTTAATCGGGTTAGTCGGGGCGTTTCAAGCGCCATTCCAACCGGCGCCAGATACGCATAAATCGGCATTAGCGGTCAATATTAAGCAAAATCAAAAAGCTAACCAAAAGCGTAAAGATGCGTTGATTAAAAAAGCAAAAGCCCAGAATAAAGCTGGACAAGCAAATGGTCCAACTTCAAAAGCTGAAAAAGCGGCTGAGGCGGCTGCGCAAAAGCATCCAATCAACCAAGAATTTGAAAAATATGGCTTGAGTCAAGTGACGATTCAACGGGCCCAGAATATCTCGGTGACTGCAATTGGTGATTCCGTCCTACTCGACGGTAGTCAAGCTTTACAGAAGTTATTCCCGAATATGTTGGTTGATGCGGCTGTTGGGCGCCAACTCTATCAAAGTATTCAAATTATAAAAGATTATGATCAAAAACAAGCCCTTAGCGATACTGTACTGGTCAGTCTAGGAACAAATGGCGCCTTTACGCAAGAACAGATGGCGCAATTTATGGCAGCCATTGGGACTAAGCGAAAAGTCTATTGGCTCAACGCGTTTGTCCCAACGCGTCCTTGGCAAAATGATGTTAACCAGGCGCTTAAAAATGCAACTAAACAGTATCCAAACTTAACGGTGATTGATTGGTATTCACAGGCTGCCAAACACAGTGACTGGTTCTACCAAGATAAGGTGCATCCGAACCCAACTGGGGTCAATGAATATGCCGCCATTATTACCAAAGCCCTCGCGGCAAAATAAAGCGTTGAATTAAAGACAGATTGGAAGAGCTAAATGGAATTAGAATTTTTAGGAACAGGCGCTGGAGTTCCAGCACGACAACGAAACGTCACAAGTGTCGCATTGAAATTATTGGATGAACGAAATGAAGTGTGGTTGTTTGACGTCGGTGAAGCAACGCAACATCAAATCTTAAAAACGACATTAAAACCGCGCAAAGTTAAAAAGATCTTTCTCACACATTTACATGGGGATCATTTATTCGGGTTACCAGGCTTTTTATCAAGCCGATCTTTCCAAGGTGGCGACGAACCACTTACGATTTACGGCCCTAAGGGAACTGAAGAATACGTGCGCACGAGTTTAAAAATCTCTGAAAGTCATTTAACGTATCCATTGAACTTTGTCATTCTTCCTGAAGAAGGTGTTTTGATTGATGATGCGACTTTCCGGGTTGAATGTGCTAAATTGGATCATCGGATTGCCAGTTATGGTTTTCGGATTATTGAAAAGGACCATCCGGGGGAACTGCAAGTTGAGAAACTGCATGCAGATGGTGTTCCGGCTGGTCCTGTATACGCAAAGATTAAAAAGGGAGAAGTGGTTACACTCGCTGATGGGCGCCAAATTGATGGCAAAGATTACATTGGACATGCTCAAAAAGGACGGATTGTGACCATTATTGGGGATACCCGCCAATGTCCACCAATTGAACGCTTAGCGGCTAATGCAGATGTATTAGTGCATGAAGGGACCTTCGGTAAGCAAGAACAAAAGATTGCGCGTCAATATTTCCATTCAACTAACATTAATGCAGCAAAGGTCGCAAAAGCCGCGCATGTGAAGCGGTTATTATTGACCCATATTTCTGCCCGGTACCTCGGGCAAGCAGTGCGTGATTTACAAAATGATGCCCGCGATATTTTTAAAAACACAAAAGTAGTTAGTGACTTAGATATCTATGACATTCCGTTTCATGGTCGAAAGGAGTAAACAGATGACTAAATTAGCAGCATTGAGAGATTTAAACCGTAAAATTGTGGTGATTACCGGCGGCTCGTCTGGTTTAGGACGAGCGATTGCCTATGAAGCCGCTAGTAAAGGGGCAATTATCGTCGTTTTGGCCCGTCGAGAAGCTGAATTGGCGGCGGTTCGCGAAGAAGCACACCGGCTTTCAGGACAGCCGGCGTATGCATATGTCCTCGATGTCAGTGATCCAGCAGCGATTGAAACCATTGTGGCTCAGGTGCAAACTGAAGTCGGGATTCCAGATGTGTTAGTCAATGCTGCTGGTTTTGGAAGTTTTGAAAATGCATTCGACACATCCATGACCGTTGTGGAGCAGATGTTCCGGGTTAATGTGCTAGGTTTAATGTACATGACGCGCGCTTTTGGGCGGATGATGATTGAACAAGGTAGCGGCCACATCATTAACATTGCTTCAATGGCGGGCAAGATGGCAACACCTAAGTCGGCCATCTATTCGGCAACTAAGTTCGCGGTTGTTGGCTATTCAAATGGTCTACGCTTAGAATTAAAACCATTTGGGGTTCAAGTGACTACCGTTAATCCTGGGCCGATTGATACAGCTTTCTTTGATATTGCGGATAAGACCGGTAATTATTTGAAATCGGTCGATTGGGTTGTTTTAGATCCTGATCAACTAGCTTATCGGATTGTGAAAACAATCGGGCATGCAAAACGTGAAATTAATGCACCATGGTTGATGGCGATCGGTGCACAATTCTATCAACTGGCACCACATATCGGAGACTATGTTGCCGGTAACTTATTGAATAAGAAGTAGGGGGGCAGTTTTATGAAAAAACAAGGTCGATTAATTACAGTATTGGTCCTAGCATTAATTGTCGTAATTTTTGCTGTTTTAAACGTTGAACCAGTCGCCATTAACTTTGGATTCACCCATGTTAAATGGCCATTAATCATCGTTATTTTGGTGTCATTATTGATTGGCGCCATCATTACCTTCTTGGCAGCGACTGGCAGCACGTTGAGCCAACGGAAAGCACAAAAGGAAATGACCAAAGAAGTCACTGAATTACGCGACAATCAAGCTGCTCAAATTAAAGCAGCGGTTGAAGCAGAAAAAATAAAGAATCAAAAAGCATTTGATAAAGCGTTAGCGGATAAGGAAGCTGAAGTCCATGAATTACACGCGAAAATTAATCAAATCACACAAACAAGTGATCATCATAATGCATAGAAAAAGAGGTTGAGTGAAGTGAACCCCAAATATTGGACGAAACTTTAAGCAGCTTTCTGGGTTGTAAAAATTCGATATTCAATCGGACTTTTACAACCCAGTTTTGTTTTAATTCTTGAAAAATTATAATCATCAATCCAAACCGATATTTGTGAAACTAGTGTTTCATAAGTATCGGTTTCTTTTTGGTAGAAAGCTTCGGCTTTCATAATATGGAAAAAGCTCTCCATTGCTGCATTATCTAAACATGTTGCTTTGCGAGACATACTTTGAAAAATGCGATGTTCTTTCAAGATATGAGTCCAATCTTGATGCTGGTATTGAAATCCTTGATCTGAGTGGACTGTTGTCCGGTATTTTAAATTCTTAGGGATTTTCTTAACTGCTCAATTCAAAACAGTTGTAGTAAATTCAACAGTAGGGTGTTTACTAACTTGATGGCTGAGAATTTCACCTGAGAATAAATCATAAATACATGTGAAATAGGCGCGTTCATCAATTGTCTTGGTTCCCCAGCGAACTTCAGTAACGTCTGTTACTAGTTTTTGATAAGGACGATCAGTGAAGAAACGACGGTTGATTAAGTTCTTAGCAACGGTACCAACATTGCCTCTATATGAATTATATTTACGAGTACGTTTGTTAAACGCAGTTGATAGTAATTGCAGTTCTCGCATTAAGACAAGTACTTTTTTATGATTTACTAAGATATTCATACGATGTAATTCACCAGTTACACGACGATAACCGTACGCTGGATGATTCTTCTTGATTATTTGGATGGTTTGTTTAACAGATTGGTCAGATGAACCGTTCGGTTCATGACTAATAATGTATTCATACGTACTTTTGGCCATACCAACTATTTTTAGAATTTTTACTAGTTTGTGTTTAAGCTTTAGCTCTTGGATGACTTGCGCTTGTTGTTTTCTTCTTCCTGGACTAAGGCTCTTAATTTTTTTAGGTATTCATTCTCGATTTGTAGTAATTCATTTTCTTCTCTAAGACGTTCTAACTCTGTTTGTTGCCGTTTTTTTGATTGTTTATCAGCTGACATAATTGTTTGCCGTCCTTTGGAACTAAGGCATCAGCACCCTCAGTCTCCCAAATATGTTGCCATTGCCAGATGGTCCCGACGTTTGAGATATTAAAATGAAGTGCGGTTTTCGGATAAGAAACCTTATTCGTTTTCATCCATTTTAAAACATTCATCTTAAATGAGCCATCAAATGTTTTTTCGGGTGATAGGACATCTAGTCCTTTTGGGCCAAAGGCCTTATAACGTTGAACCCACGAGACAACTAGTGAGTTACTCTTAATACCATATTTTCTCGCTATTAATTCATAACCTAAGGATGACGTTAGATAATCCTGAACAACTTTTATTTTTAATGTTTTAGAATATTTGGTCAATATAAAAACCCCCGATATTGGATTTTGGTCCAATATCGGGGGTTCACTTCAGAGACAGATTTTGTCTTAGCCTCTTTTTTTGTGTTACTTTTCAGGAAGAACTCGCCTACCAGCTCTCCGTCTTAAGTCTGATTTATAAGCGAATTACTTGAAAGTTTGACCTATTTTGACTATTATAGAATTAGTCAGAATAATCTGACACTTAATTTAAAAAATAACTGAAAAAGGAATGACGTCTATGAATCCAGAACAAATGACACAAGCTGTCCAAGATGCACTTGCAGAAGCGCAGAAAATCGCGATGACGCGTCATCAAACTGAAATTGATATTCCACACCTCTTTAAATATTTAGTCCAACCACAACAACTAGGACGGCAAATTTACCAAGAAGCCGGTGCAGATATCGATGCTCTTGAGGCGGAGATTGATCGTGAAATTGACGCAATTCCAACGGTTGAAGGTCAAACGAATTACGGTCAAAACATCTCACAAAACTTGTACCAAGTATTAACTGCTGCTGAAAAATACAAAACAGAATTCCAAGATGAATTTTTATCAACTGAGACGGTCATCTTGGGCTTAATGGGTTTGAAATACCAGGCACTTGTTCAATATTTACAGAAACAAAATGTCACTGAACAAAAATTAAAGAAAGTCATTACTGATTTACGAGGAGGCGAGCGTGTGACATCTAAAAACCAAGAAGATAATTACCAAGCGCTTGAAAAATACGGAACGGATTTAATCAAAGCGGTCCGTTCTGGCAAAATGGATCCAGTTATTGGCCGGGACGAAGAAATTCGAGATGTTATTCGGATTTTGTCACGGAAAACCAAGAATAACCCCGTTTTAATTGGGGAACCTGGTGTCGGGAAAACGGCGATTGTTGAAGGATTAGCGCAACGAATCGTCCGTAAAGATGTGCCCGATAATTTAAAAGATAAGACAATTATTTCACTGGATATGGGGACTTTAATCGCCGGGGCCAAATACCGGGGTGAATTTGAAGAACGACTTAAAGCTGTGTTAAAGGAAGTTAAGAAGAGTGAAGGTCGGATTCTGGTCTTCATTGATGAAATTCACACGATTGTTGGTGCTGGTAAGACTGAAGGTAGCATGGATGCTGGGAACCTCTTGAAACCAATGTTAGCGCGTGGTGAATTACACATGATTGGTGCGACAACGTTGGATGAATACCGGCAAAATATCGAAAAAGATAAGGCGCTTGAACGGCGTTTCCAAAAAGTGCTAGTTCAAGAACCATCCGTTGAAGATACCATCAGTATTTTACGTGGTTTGAAGGAACGGTTTGAAATTTTCCACGGTGTCCGGATTCACGATAATGCCTTAGTCGCAGCTGCGACGTTGTCAAATCGCTACATTACGGATCGATTCTTACCGGATAAGGCAATCGACTTAGTAGATGAAGCCAGTGCCAACATTAACGTCGAAATGAATTCACAACCAACGGAATTGGATCAAGCAACGCGGCAATTAATGCAACTTGAAATTGAAGAAGAAGCGTTAAAGAAAGAAACCGACGCCGCTTCGCAAAAACGATTGGCTGAGACGCAAAAACAATTAGCTGATTTACGCGAAACAACGAATAATTTAAAGATGCGGTGGGAAACTGAAAAAGAAGATTTGAACCGCATTAATGATAAAAAAGCGGAAATTGATGCTGCTAAACGGCAATTAGAAGAAGCACAGGGAAATTATGATTTAGAAACGGCTGCTAAGTTGCAACACGGCACAATTCCACAATTAGAAGAAGACCTTGCCGACCTTGAAAAGGCTGAAAAGCCAGAGGACTGGATGGTTCAGGAATCCGTTACTGAAAATGAAATTGCAACGGTGGTTAGTTCCCAAACTGGGATTCCAGTCGCCAAATTAGTTGCCGGTGATCGACAAAAATTACTGCGTCTTGCCGATGTTCTGCATGAACGGGTAATTGGTCAAGATCAAGCTGTCAATGCTGTGACAGATGCTGTATTACGTTCACGGGCTGGCTTACAAAATCCAGACCGTCCGCTTGGCTCATTCCTCTTCTTAGGACCAACAGGGGTTGGGAAGACCGAATTAGCAAAAGCTTTAGCTGAGGATTTATTTGATTCTGAACGGCATATGGTCCGCATTGATATGAGTGAATATATGGAAAAATATTCTGTATCACGATTGGTCGGTGCCGCACCGGGCTATGTTGGCTATGAAGAAGGTGGCCAATTAACTGAAGCAGTTCGGCGGAATCCATACACAATTGTGTTATTGGATGAAATTGAAAAAGCCCATCCAGATGTCTTTAACATTTTATTACAAGTGTTGGATGACGGTCGTTTGACAGATTCACAAGGACGGACGGTTGACTTTAAGAATACAATCATCATTATGACTTCTAACTTGGGTTCTGAAATCCTACTGGACGGTGTAGATGAAGAAGGTCAAGTTTCACAAACGGCTAAGGAAAGTGTTCAAGCCTTAATTCAGACGAAATTCAAGCCAGAATTCTTGAATCGAATTGATGATACAATTATGTTTACACCATTGAGCTTGAACGATATTCAAGCGATTGTGGTCAAAATGCTTCATGATCTATCAGACCGTTTGTCAGATCAAGAATTGACATTGACGATTTCAGATGCTGCTAAACAATGGGTGGCAGAAGAAGGTTACGATCCTGCATTTGGGGCGCGGCCATTACGGCGTTTTATTACGAACCATATCGAAACCCCATTGGCTAAAGAAATTATTGCCGGGCATATGTTACCAGGAACCACGGTTGAAATTAACTTAAAAGATAACCAGTTAGTTTTTGAAAATCGCTAACGATTGAAAAAGCGCTGCAAATTTAATTTGCGGCGCTTTTTTTGGACATCAATCAGGGATTATTACTGTCAGATTGATGTTTGTATGGTACACTTATTAGGGATGATGTACAGAATGTTAGTGACGATTAAGGACGATTCCACTTTGAAAGTGGTGTCATTAAGAGTCGTTAATCAATTGTTTTTCTGTAATTGACTTGCTCTTAGCGGATAAACATAGTATTATAGAAGTCGCGGACAAAAGTAGCGGGACACGTGATGATTTAAAATCAATTTGAATGGGATTGAGATAATCCTTGCCAAATTCCCCGAGTTCGGTATATCATTAATGAATCTAAGATATAAAGGAGTCTGAAAATAATGGCAGTTCCAGCAAGAAGAACATCAAAGACGAAGAAACGTATGCGTCGTGGACATATCAAATTGAACACACCAAACGTACAATTCGATGCAACTAATGGCGAATACCGTGTAAGTCACCGTGTATCACCAAAAGGTTTCTATAAAGGCGAACAAGTTGTTACACCAAAAGCTAACGACTAATCGTCATCGAGAGTTTCTGAATAAGAAACTCTTTTTTTATGCAGTTTCCTAGTTTTAAATACTAGATGGTGGTATAATGAGTATTGAATAAAAGGAGATTGATAATTATGAAAAATGAACACTTGAAACAAAAGCTCGATCGTTTACAAATTGTACGCTTACCACGTTGGACAGACCTGCCCGATTTGGAACTATATATGGATCAAGTGGTTAGTTACATCAATCAATACCTAAACGCGTTAAATTTAGATGAAATCACCGCTTCAATGATTAATAATTACGTCAAAAAAGAAATTGTGGCAGCACCGATTAAAAAACGGTATACAAAATCGCAAATTGCTCAAGTTTTAATTATTGCACTATTGAAAACGAGTTTTTCGATTGAAGAAATCAAACAATTGATGACAGCGGAAACACCTAACCGAAATGAAAAGCAACTTTATGATTACTTTATCTTAACGTTTTTAGCAGCGATTCATCAGTTAGATGAGGATTACAGCCCCTATGACCAAGGCAAAAATCCAGCAGGTACATTGGTCACTGAAACCCAACAAACATTGCTGAAATTAGCATGTCAGAGTGTGGTATATAAGATTGCAATTGGGATTACTTTGAAGAAAGAACCAGTTGAAGAAAAAACGCCAGCAAAAAATAAGTAATTGACTAGAAAATGAGAATTGAATTAAGATTCACAAATAATTCAATTACAAAAATAATGAATTCGTTTACCTCTTTCTATTTTCGCCGTAAAATAAAGGTAACTAATTAGTTTATTAACAAATGTTAGTTAACTAATTTTTATTCAGAGGATTAATCATTGTGGTTAAGTCTGAAAAAAATGAAAGAGGTGTTTTAGGTGGCAGAAAAGAAGAAGACGAATAAGTTAACGCTTGGTGCGCTTATTCTAATGGTCTTTACGTCAGTCTTTGGATTTACGAATATCCCACGTGCGTTCTACTTGATGGGATATGCATCAATTTTTTGGTATGTTTTAGCAGCTGTTACCTTCTTTATTCCTTATGCATTTATGCTCGGAGAAATGGGAGCGGCCTTTGGTGAAGCAAAGGGGGGGATTTACTCTTGGATGGAGAAATCCGTTAACGCTAAATTTGCCTTTGTCGGCACATTTATGTGGTTTGCTTCATACATTATCTGGATGGTTAACGTCGGGAACGGGATTTGGATTCCATTATCAAACGCCTTTTTCGGGGTTGATAAAACACAAGAATGGTCAATCTTTGGTTTGACAAATGGTGTGCAAACATTAGGAATTTTAGCTATTATTTGGATCATTGTCATTACCTTTGTCACATCAAAAGGCCTTGATAAAATCAAGAGAATCACCAGTATTGGTGGTTCAGCCATTACGTTAATCAACGTGATTTTATTCTTGGGTGGTTTGTTAATCCTTGTTTTAAATAAAGGGGTAATGGCACAACCTGTTACAACCCATGCATTCTTCCAATCACCAAATCAAAGCTATACATCGATGATTCAAGTCTTCAGTTTCGTTGTATTTGCGATCTTCGCTTATGGTGGTCTTGAAGTTGTTGGTGGATTAGTAGATGAAACTGAAAACGCTAAGGTTAACTTTCCAAAAGGGTTAGCTATTTCTGCTGTCGTGATTGTTGTCGGCTATGCTGTTGGGATCTTTATGATGGGGACTTTCACTAACTGGAACTTCGTCTTTACCAATGGTGGTGGCTTCGCCAAAGCAACCGGTTCAAACGCAACCGTTACTTTGGGGAACGTTGCTTATATTGCCATGAACAACATGGGTTACCAATTAGGGTTAGCAATGCACTTAAGTGAACATGCTGCTATTCAAGTTGGGATTTGGCTCAGTCGTTACATGGGGCTTTCAATGTTCTTAGCACTTAGTGGGGCTTTCTTTACAATTATTTTCTCACCATTAAAAACAATTATCGAAGGGACACCTGCTGCCTTTTGGCCTAAGTCATTTACTAAGAAAAATAGTAATAATATGCCGGTCAATGCAATGAAGGTCCAAGCTGCAATTGTAATTGTGATTATTGCCTTCGTTGCTTTTGGTGGTAAGAGTGCTGCTAAGTTCTTCGATATCTTAACAGCGATGACAAACGTTTCAATGACATTGCCATACATGTTTGTGGCATACTCATACTTTGGCTTTAAAAAGGATGAAAGTATCGAAAAACCATTTACAATTTATAAAGGGAAGACCTTCTATAAATTCTGTGTCTGCATGGTCATGTTCACAGTTGGTTTTGCGAACGTCTTTACGATTATTCAACCAGCAATTGATGGTAATTTAAGTCAAACAATCTGGTCAGTTGCTGGCCCTATCTTCTTCACAATTGTTGCATTATATATGTTTAACCGTTATGAAAAGAAAACAAATTTAAAATAAGTTTTTAAAAGAGCGGCCGTTAAGTGGTCGCTCTTTTTGATTGGTCTTAAAAAATGTGACACTTCGTCGTTTTCGCTTGAATTGTGATTCTAAAAGGGTTAAGCTAAGATTTCAATGAGTTAAATTTCAATGAAAAGGTGACGAATATGAAAAAAACAATTGTTGGTTTAGTGACCAGCTTAGGGCTAATCGGTCTATTGGCTGGTTGTGGGACAACCAAATTAACAACGACTAAAACAAATTATCGCCAAAATGGAATGGTGGCAGTCGTAAAAGGTTCAACAACCAAAAAAGCTGATTTACAATACCGGATTAATCATAATCATTTCCAAAAAGCAACGGTCAAAGACGGAACTTATGTGATTCAAGTACCAACAACGACTAACAAACAAACAGTAACGGTACAAGCTAAAGCAAACGGTAAAACCGTTCAAAAGAAGGTAACGATTGCAGCGGGCACATCAGTTGGCCAATATGCCAAGATTGCCGCGCAATACAACCAGGCTTTAATTGGGATGGCGTTATCTAAGGCAGATCAAACCAAAGCGCAGGAATTGCAAAAACAAGCAGCAGCTGCCAAAGCAGGCCAACTTGCACCTGCTGATCTGATGACACTTAAGCAGCGGCAACAGGAAGTACAAGCAGCAATGCAACAGGTGCAACAGACACAAAAGGATCAATTGCTACCAACCACACCTAAAAATGGGGTGACTGAATGGGTCGCAACAAAGCATGTCACCATTCGCGGTTCTGTTGATAGTCAAGATGTAATGGGGATGACGCTCATTACACCCGTTAAAGCGCTCAAAGATAAAGCGGCATTGAAAGATTTTGGGACCAGTTTTGCATTGATTGCGCAAGCAATGGGCGCTGATTCCAAAAAAGTGATGTCCGAATTTAGCGATTATACGAAGAAAAACAAAAAAGGTAGTCAAACCACGATGAAGACGATTGAATCAAATGGTGTGAAGTTCAATACCGGTTTTTCAACAAGTGATTTGTATATTTACATTACAAAATAAACGTAAAAAGGGCCGCAACATAAAGTTGCGGCCCTTTTTTGTGCTTTATTTAGCTGGATCTTTTGGTAAGACAAGAGGTAAGAAGTTGAGCAAAAGCCCAAAAATAACTGAGACGATAACAGTTGTTTGAATGTTAAAGCCGGTTTTCGTTAGTTTAGAACCGATAAATCCAATGACAAACCCAAAAATCAATGTCCAAAGTAGATTCATAACGTATTTCATAGTTGGCCTTCTTTCTTTGATTCAATTCTATGATATTGTAACACGTTTTCCAAAGAGAATCATTTGAAATAATTTGTTATACTAAGAGTAATCGAATTAACGAAGAAAGAAGGGGCGTTGCTTGCCATTCGTTCAACTACAGGTTAAGAGTACCTATACGCTCTTGGAAAGTACCACTAAAATTGATGCACTGATTGAAAGTGCTAAGGCGCGCGGCTATCAGAGTATTGCGCTGACGGATAAGAACGTGATTTATGGGCTAGTCGATTTTTATAAGGCGGCCAAGGCAGCTGACTTACATCCAATCTTGGGTTTAACGCTTGAAATTGGCGGATTACTTCAAACCGATGAACGGTTTCCGCTAATTGTATTGGCGAAAGATTTAGTTGGCTATCAGAATCTTTTGAAGCTTTCTTCTAAAGTGATGACTCAAACTGATCTGGTTTCATTTGCTGATATTACACAGTGGTTCAGCCATTTAGTAGTGATCACGCCGGCTCAAGATGGCGAATTAGTCCGCCTACTTTTGCAAGCGGAGGAGCAAACAACGGCATATTTGACGCAACTCCAGGCGGCAGTTGATCCGGGGAGCTTGTACTTAGGAATCAGTGCCAAGCGAGCAGCAGCCCCCCAACTTAGCGGGTTAATTGCATTGAGTCAGACGACCGGAGTTCCGCTGGTTGCATTAGGTGATGTTCGTTATCTAGAACCAGATGATGCTTTTTCAGTGCAAGTCTTACAACATATTAAAGCTGGTACGCAAGTTAATCTCCATAGTGGTGATCAGACAACGCCAGGCGGCTATTATTTACAAGCTGCTGATCAGATTACGGCCGAGTTTGAAGCATTGCAGTTGGTCGAGGCCGTGCACAATACGGATAAGATTGCCCAACTCTGTCAAGTTGAGTTGACCTTTAAGCGGGCCCAATTACCACGCTTTGAAACACCGCATCAAGAGTCGGCAACGGCATATCTAGAACAGTTAAGTCAGCAAGGCTTACAAGTTCGGTTTGCCGATCAAGCGATTCCGCAAGAATATCAAGAACGCTTGCAGTATGAATTGCGAGTGATCAACGAGATGGGCTTTGCCGATTATTTCTTAATCGTTGCCGATGTCATGCGGCATGCCCATGAACAACATATTATGACGGGCCCAGGGCGAGGCTCTGCGGCAGGGTCGTTGGTGGCCTATGCTTTAATGATTACTGATGTCGATCCGATTCAATATCAATTGTTGTTTGAACGTTTTTTGAACCCCAATCGGGCGAATATGCCAGATATTGATTTGGATATCCCAGATAATCGTCGGGATGAAGTGCTGGCCTATGTCTATCACAAATACGGTCGGAATCATATGGCGCAAATTATTACATTTGGCACACTGGCAGCTAAAATGGCGTTACGTGATGTGGGGCGTGTGTTTGGCTTAAGTCAGTTTGAAATGAATGATTGGGCTAAGGTAATTCCGGACATGCTGAAAATCACGTTAAAAGAAGCTTATCAACAATCACAACCATTGAAAAATTTGGTGGCCGATTCCACTCAAAATCGATTACTATTCGAGACAGCACAGAAACTTGAAGGACTGCCACGACACTACTCAACGCATGCGGCTGGGATTGTGTTAAGCCAAGCACCGTTAACTGATACGGTTGCATTACAAAGTGGCGGTGAAGAGATTGAACTTACACAATTGCCAATGGGCAACGTGGAAGAACTGGGCCTACTGAAGATTGACTTTTTAGGATTACGTAATTTAGGGATTCTTGCTAATATTGTAAAGCTTGTTGGACAGCAAACGGGACAGCCGTTTGACCCACACTCAATTCCGTTGGATGATCCTAAAACACTTGCATTATTCCAACAAGGTGATACTAATGGTATTTTCCAATTTGAATCACTTGGCATTAAGAATGTTTTACGGCGGTTGGCACCGAGTTCTTTTGAAGACGTCGTGGCGACAAATGCGTTGTATCGACCAGGTCCGATGGAAAACATCGACGTATTTATCGCTCGTAAGAACGGGCAAGAACCTGTCACTTATCCGGACGCGTCGTTAGCCGATATTTTAGAGCCAACGTATGGGATCTTAGTGTATCAAGAACAAGTTATGCAGGCTGCGTCCAAGATGGGGGGCTTTAGCTTAGGCGAAGCCGACTTATTGCGGCGAGCAATGAGTAAAAAGAAGAAGGCGGTGATTGATGCTAGCCGGACGCAATTTATTCAAGGCGCACTCGAACGCGGGCACACAGAAACTGCTGCTACGACAGTCTACGACTATATTGAGCGGTTTGCCAATTATGGATTTAACCGGTCACATGCTGTTGCTTATAGTAAAATTGCTTTCTGGTTGGCTTATTTAAAAGTTCATCAGCCAGCAGCCTTTTTTGCAGCTTTATTAAATGCCGTTTTGAACAATCCGACAAAAACGAAAACTTACTTAGCAGAAGCTAAGAAACGTCAAATTAAAGTGCTGCCACCTGATATTAACCGCAGTCAAAGTTATTTCAGATTAGCCGACTCAGGGATTATCTTTGGTTTGTTCAGCATTAAAAAAGTTCGGCGCGATTTTGTGGCGGCGATTATTCAAGAACGGACAACGAACGGACCGTTTAAATCGTTACTGGCCTTCTTACAGCGTATGGATCCTAAGTTTCTCAAGCAAGAGGCATTAGAAGCCTTGATTTATAGTGGCGCCTTCGATCAGTTTAATCCGAATCGGAATGCGCTGTTGACCAACTTAGCCGACCTGCTTGATAGTGTGAAGTTGTCAGGGAATAACGTCGATTTATTTGCTGTTTTAGCACCGAAAGAACGTGCCGTACCGAATTTAACCTTGACTGAACGATTGGATAAAGAAGCCGAATATCTTGGGGCCTATGTTTCGGGACATCCGGTCGAAAAATATGATTGTGTACGCCAACACTACCATGTGCCTGATATCAGTGATTTGGCACCCGAGCAAACGGTCCATTTGGTGCTATTCATTCGCCGAATTAAGGTGATTCGAACGAAAAAAGGCGATCAAATGGCGTTTGTAACGGGGCAAGATGCAACCGGTGAAATTAGTGTGACGCTCTTTACTGGCGTTTATCAACGGGTCAGTGAATGGCTACAAACAGGACAAGTTGTTTTTATCACCGGGAAAGTTGAACAACGTCGCGATTTACAAGTGGTTGCTAATCAGATTCAATTGGCACAAGATGCACAAAAGACGCTACCCAAAGCGACCCTTTATTTACGGGTTCAAACGGCGTTGACGAGTCAAGCGCAACAACAAATGTATCAATTGTTACAACAAAATCACGGAACAACGCCAGTTATCTTGTACAATGCGGCCGATAAACAGTCAATTCTATTGAACGAGCGCTATTGGGTTGTGAACAACGAAAAACTAACGACCGCGCTTACAAACCTTTTAGGGACGGGAAATGTGATTTTAAAAGGGTTTGACCAATAAAGAAATTGGTCTATCTTTGCGAAAATCTTCGCAAAAGACAAGACTTATTTTCTGAAAAGTGATAATATATTAGTGACTTTAAAAGACCAATTGGTTTTTTAAGTAAAATATTTGCCTGGGGTGAAAAGATGAAACGCATAGGTATTTTGACAAGTGGTGGGGATGCACCTGGTATGAACGCTGCCATCCGTGCCGTTGCAAGAAAAGCAATGCATGAAGGCCTTGAAGTCTATGGTATCAATTATGGTTACGCTGGTTTAGTTGCCGGAGATATCTTCAAGATGGACCCAATTACGGTTGGTGACAAGATTCAACGTGGTGGGACATTCTTGTACTCAGCACGTTATCCAGAATTTGCACAAGTCGAAGGACAATTGAAAGGTATTGAACAACTCAAGAAGTTTGGTATCGAAGCTTTAGTTGTCATCGGTGGTGATGGTTCTTATCACGGTGCACTTCGTTTAACTGAACATGGTTATAACGCAATTGGTCTTCCAGGAACAATTGATAATGATATTCCATTTACAGATCAAACAATTGGTTTCGATACAGCTGTGAACACAGTGCTCGAATCAATTGACCGGATCCGTGATACAGCTGCTAGTCACGAAAGAACTTTCGTTGTGGAAGTAATGGGTCGTGGCGCTGGTGATATCGCGCTTTGGGCTGGTGTTGCCGGTGGCGCACAAGACATTATTATCCCTGAACATGATTTCGACGTTAAGGCCGTTGCTGATAAGCTACGTACTTCACGTGAACATGGTCAAAAACACGCTGTCATTGTATTGGCTGAAGGTGTGATGCACGCTGATGAATTCTCAGAAAAACTTTCTGAATACGGCGATTTCCACTTACGTTCAACTGTTTTAGGACACGTTGTTCGTGGTGGGGCACCAACAGCTAGTGACCGTGTGTTAGCAAGTCGTTTGGGCTCAAAAGCAGTTGAATTATTGCTTGAAGGCAAAGGTGGCGTTGCACTTGGGATTGAAAAGAACGAAATTATCGCACATGATATGTTAGACTTGTTCAATCACAAGCATCACGCAATGTTAGATCTTTATGATTTAAACGAAGATTTAGCTTACTAGATTCATCGTTCCATATATAAAATTGTTAAAACGACTGAAAAGTCTTTTAAAAAATAGACATAAAAGGAGAGATTCCACTTATGAAGAAAACCAAAATCGTAAGTACACTTGGACCCGCAAGTAACAATGTTGAAACTATCACAAAATTAATCGAAGCAGGTGCTAATGTATTCCGCTTTAACTTCTCTCATGGTGATCATGAAGAACATTTAAGCCGGATGAACATGGTTCACGAAGCTGAAAAATTAACTGGTAAAACAGTTGGTATCATGTTAGATACAAAGGGTGCTGAAATCCGGACAACTGTTCAACAAGGTAAGAAATTTGAATTACACACTGGTGAAGTGGTACGTATTTCAATGGACGATACACTTGAAGGAACACCTGAAAAAATCGCTGTTACTTACCCAGGTCTATACGACGACACACATGTCGGCGGACACGTTTTAATCGATGATGGTTTAGTGGATCTTAAAATTATTGAAAAAGACGAAGCAAACAAAGAACTTGTTACTGAAGTTCAAAACGACGGTATGGTCGGCTCACGTAAAGGTGTTAACGCACCTGGTGTTTCAATCAACTTACCTGGTATCACAGAAAAAGATGCTAGCGACATTCGTTTTGGTTTAGATCATGAAATCAACTTTATCGCTGCAAGTTTTGTTCGTAAACCTCAAGATGTTTTAGATATCCGTGAATTATTAGAAGAAAAACACATGGAACATGTTCAAATCTTCCCTAAGATTGAATCACAAGAAGGTATCGACAACATTGACGATATCATGAAAGTTTCAGATGGTTTAATGATTGCTCGTGGTGACATGGGTGTTGAAATTCCATTTGAAAATGTTCCTTTTGTACAAAAGAACTTGATCAAGAAATGTAACGCTATTGGCAAACCAGTTATCACAGCTACACAAATGTTGGACTCAATGCAAGAAAACCCACGTCCTACACGTGCTGAAGTTAACGACGTTGCTAACGCTGTTATTGATGGTACTGACGCAACAATGCTTTCAGGTGAAAGTGCTAACGGTGACTACCCAGTAGAAGCTGTTGCAACAATGGCTCGCATTGATGAAAGAACAGAAAAATCATTAACAGACCGCGATGCATACGCATTGAAAGCATACAGCAAGACTAACTTGACAGAATCAATTGGCCAAGCTGTTGCTCACACTGCACGTAACTTAGGAATCAAGACAATCGTTGCTGCTACAGAATCAGGCTCAACAGCACGTATGATTTCTAAATACCGTCCACAAGCTGACATCTTAGCTGTTACATTCGACGAACGTACACGTCGTGGTTTAACAGTTAACTATGGTGTATACCCAGTTATCGCTAAGAAACCTGCTAATACAGATGATATGTTCAACTTAGCTACACAAACAGCTCAAGAACATGGTTTTGCTAAAGAAGGCGACCTAATCTTGATCACTGCTGGTGTTCCTGTTGGTGAACGTGGCACAACAAACGTTATGAAGATCCAATTAATTGGTTCAAAATTAACACAAGGCCAAGGTGTTGGCGATGAAACAATCGTTGGCAAGGCTGTTGTCGCTTCAAACGCTAAAGAAGCTGCTGAAAAAGCAATTGATGGTGGTATCTTAGTTGTTAAATCAACTGACAAAGATTACTTACCAGCAATCGAAAAATCAAGTGCTATCGTTGTTGAAAACGGTGGTTTAACATCACACGCTGCTGTTGTTGGTATCGCTATGGGTATTCCAGTTGTTGTTGGTGCTAAAGACGCAACAGAAGCTATCAAAGATGGCGAAGTTGTGACTGTTGATTCACGTCGTGGGATTGTTTACCGCGGTGCAACAAACGCTCTTTAATCATTCCTGAATGATGAAATGAAGCCCCCTCTGAAAAGAGGGGGCTTTTTTTGTTTTAAAAATTACTTTTCTGAAAGTACTGACAAGTCGTTCATTTATCGGTACAATAGTAGGGAGACTTTATTGGAGGTTTACATGGAAAGTTGGTTATTTTTAGTAGCGATTTTAATCGTTGCATTGTTAGCGAAAAATCAATCTTTAATCATTGCGACCGCGGTTGTTTTAATATTAAAGGTATTCCCGATTTCAAATAAGGTGCTGCCTGTGATCCAAGCCAAAGGCATTAATTGGGGAGTGACAGTGATTTCGGTTGCTATCCTAGTCCCGATTGCAACGGGGCAAATTGGTGTCAAAGACTTAATCAATGCCTTTAAAACGCCGGCGGGTTTTATTGCAGTTGGTTGTGGCGTGTTAGTTGCTGTACTATCAGCGAAGGGTGTGGGGCTATTGTCCGCTAGTCCTGAGATGACAGTGGCCTTGGTTTTTGGGACCATCATGGGTGTCGTTTTTCTAAAAGGGATTGCGGCTGGCCCCGTAATTGCAGCGGGGATTACTTATACCATTTTAACGGTCTTTAATTTAGTACCAATTCATTAATTAATAAGAATAAAAGAGGTTAACTATGAATGAATTAATCGGGCAAGTCATTACTGCCTTAGTAACAGATGAAAATGAAACAGCCTTCTTTGTCCAAAAAGACGGCGTGACATTTGAATTAAAAAAAGAAACTTTAGAACAAGAATTGACAATCGGTGAAACGGTGACTGGTTTTGCTTATGAAAACTCAAGTCGGGAATTGATCTTATCAACGTTTATTCCTAAATCACGCGTGGGCCATTATGCCTTTGGTGAAGTGGTTGAAACGCGGCGTGATTTAGGCGTTTTCGTCAATATTGGCTTGCCAGATAAGGATATTGTCGTATCACTGGATATTTTACCAACCATTACGAAATTATGGCCTAAACCAGGTGATCGTTTAATGATTGCGATTGAAGTCGATCAAAAAGGGCGGATGTGGGGCCAACTAGCTGACGAAAGCATCTTCAGATCAATTTCAAAAGGTGCTAAACCAGAAATGAAGAACCAAGACGTGATGGGGACGGTCTACCGTTTGAAGTTAGCCGGGACGTTTATTTTAACGGATGACTTTTACATTGGGTTCATTCATCCTTCTGAACGTGAAGCAGAACCACGTTTGGGTCAACAGGTTAAGGGGCGCGTCATTGGTGTGCGACCTGAAGGTAGTTTAAATGTCAGTTTGAAACCACGGGCATATGAAGAAATTGGCGACGATGCTGAAATGATTATGGCTGTCTTAAAACGGCAACCTGATTACGCAATGCCATACACTGACCGGAGCGATCCAGAAGCGATTAAGAGTTACTTTGGGATTAGTAAAGGCAGTTTTAAGCGGGCATTAGGCCGGTTAATGAAAAATGGCTTAATTACTCAAGCAGAGGGCCTAACGAGTTTAACTGAAAAAGGTCAAGCTGATATTGCCCCAATTACAGATGACGAGAAGCAAGACTAAGCTTTTTTGAATGATTGAAAAGGAAGTTGCTAAATGGATAAAGCTGAGCAATTAGACCGAATATCCGAGCAGCTACAAGCGGCCGGCTACAAGTTAACAGCACAACGCTCTGCGACGGTGGCGGTCATTTTGGACCATGCCCAAGCGCATCTGAGTGCCGAACAGATTTTTATGGCAACTAAAGAGGTGGTCCCTGAAATTGGGTTGGCCACTGTGTATCGCACCCTTGAGATGTTGACGGAACTGCATGTGTTGAATAAAGTTCGGTTCATTGAAGATGGGATGACCCACTATGACTTGTGTGAGACTGATCACGACCATCATTTCCACCATCACCTGTTGTGTCTGCAATGTGGGGCAATCGAAGAAATTCATACGGATTTATTGCCTGCCGTGGAACAACAGGTATATGATGATTACACATTTACGGTGTTAGATCATCGTTTAACATTTCACGGGATTTGTGCACGTTGCCAACAGATTAACCAACAAAATGGGTTACCAGCCAATCAACTGGATCCTAGTCGCCAAATTGACGTGACGCAGTTGTAAAAGAGGAAGCACATGGATGATTTAATTCAAGATTATTTACATTATTTAAAAGTTGAACGCGGTCTTTCGGAGAATACGCGCCAGAGTTATCGGCAGGATTTACAACAGTTTGCGGCGTTTTTACAACGTCAGCAGGTTGCCAATTTTACTGAAGACCGCTTTTTAATTTTGAACTACTTGCAAGAACAAACTGATGCGCATAAGGCACAAAGTAGTATTACACGGAGCATTTCAACGTTACGTAAATTCTATCAGTATTTAGCGCGTGAAAAGCAGATTAAACAAAATCCGATGCTCCAAATCGATTCGCCCAAACAAGGCCGTCATCTACCGGCTGTTTTATCGACGGCGGAGATTGAGCGACTATTGGCGGCACCAGATACGAGCACCGCACTTGGATTACGAGATCGAGCGATTCTAGAGGTTTTATATGCGACGGGGTTACGAGTTAGCGAGCTGATTCATCTAAAGATGGCTGATTTGCATTTATCACTGGGCTTAATTCAGACCCTCGGCAAAGGGAATAAGGAACGGATTATACCGATTGGTGATGTAGCGGTTGATTGGATTAATCAATACCTCGATCGTAGCCGGAATCAATTAACGAAGGGGCGTGCTAACCCGTACCTGTTTGTTAATTTCCATGGTAACGGGTTGACGCGCCAAGGGATTTGGAAGAACCTGAAGGCACATGTTAAAACGGCTGGGATTGAAAAAGACGTGACCCCACATACATTGCGGCATTCGTTTGCCACTGTGCTACTTGAAAATGGCGCAGATCTGCGAATTGTACAAGAATTATTGGGGCATTCAGATATTTCAACGACTCAAATTTACACGCATATTAGTAAGAAACATTTGACAGAAGTTTACCAACGGAGTCATCCACGCGATTAAATTAGATTTGTCGCGCTTTATAAACTATGGTAGAGTTAATGCTATTAGAACTTTGTTTGATCAATGGAGGTCAACATGTTATTCAAGTATAAAAATGATTATGAAAAGATTGCGATGGGCTTTTTATCCTTCGTACCGGATTTAAAAGAAGTCAGTCATGTACAAGCTGAATTGGCGCTCTATACGTCGGATGAGCAACGCAATTTATATTTATGGCGCAATGAAGCCGGCGATTTTGCCGGTGTTGTGGGGATTGAACTGGGTGCGGACTATATTTTAGTGCGCCATATTTCACTGAACCCTTCGGAACGTAGCGACGAGAACTATTTCACCATGTTGGATGAATTAGCGGCGCTTTATCCTGAAAGTCGCGTGATGGGTTCGTTAGAGACTGCGCCATTGATTGCTAAATGGGAACAACATCAGAATACAGAAATGGACTAGATTGACCAATGACTGAACAATTAACGTTGGTCTTGACTGATTTTGAAGGACCACTCGATTTATTATTACATTTAATTAAGCAAACTAAGATTGATATTTATGATATTCCCATTGCTGAAATCACCGCGCAATATCTTGATTACTTGCACCAAATGCAAGTATTGAAACTAGATGTTGCAGGTGATTATTTAGTAATGGCGGCGACGTTGATGAAGATTAAGAGTAAGTTGCTCTTACCTAAGGCACCTGAATTAATTGAAGAAGAAACAGAAGAATACGTCGATCCACGGCAGGAATTAGTGGACCAACTATTGGCGTACCAAGCCTTCCAAAAGGTCGCAACGGTTTTGCAAGAGCGCGAATTGGAGCGCCAACAGCTCTTTGCTAAGCCAGCTAGTAGTAATCCAGCTGAAAAAGTGGTCCCACTGGCGCGCGGCGTGATTAAGCCACGCGATTTAGCGGCCGCAGTTTCTAAAATGTTGGTCGAAGCCCAAGCTAAACAACCGGTCTTCAAAACGGTCCAAAATGACGAAATTTCGATTACGGATAAAATGAGTTGGATTGTGCGTCATTTAGCCGCTCAACCAGTTGCTTTTGAAGCGTTGGTCGTTGTTAAAACAGATCGAGATGAAATCGTCACAACATTTTTAGCCGTACTAGAATTGATGAAGGATCGAAAAATTATTTGCGAACAAGCCGACTATGATGCACCAATCATGGTTCGGTTGAAGGAGGGCATTTCAGTTGAATCATCTCGCTGAAATTGAGAGTTTATTATATGTCGCGGGGGACGAAGGAATTGCGCTTGCGCAAATTGCGCAACTTATTCATCTCGATGAACCGGCAGTCCGCCAGTTATTAGAAAAATTGGCAAATCGTTACCGCGGCAACACTGAATCGGGTTTGAACCTGATTCAAGCCGAAGATATCTATAAATTAGTCACCAAAAAAGAATACGCGACGTTGTTGAAGACCTATTTTGATGGACCGGTGTCAACTAGTATTAGTCAGGCCGCTCTTGAGGTATTGGCAATTATTGTCTATCGCCAACCAATCACGCGGATTGAAGTCGATGAGGTCCGAGGTGTTCAAAGTAGTGGGGCCATCCAAACCTTGTTAGCCCGCCAATTAATTAGCGAAAAAGGGCGTAAGGATGCGCCTGGTCGGCCAATTTTATATGGAACGAGCACCTATTTCTTAGATTACTTTGGTCTTGAATCGCTCGATGAATTACCACCACTTGAACAATTGGCACTTGACGCTGATGTCGATGGTAGTGAAGGTGGTACAGCAGACTTGTATTACCGTCAATTTGAACAAACGTTAAATGAAACAGATACGACGTCGGAAGAGACGTCCAAAGGAGAACAATAAATGGAACGATTACAAAAAGTGATTGCAAATGCTGGGGTAGCTTCAAGACGGAAAGCAGAAACCTTAATTGCAACTGGTCACGTCACCTTAAATGGTGAAGTGGTGAAGGAAATGGGTATCAAGGTGGATAGCACAAGCGATCATATTGAAGTTGACGGTGTGCCGTTAACGCGTGAACGCAAGGTCTATTATGTCTTGTATAAACCACGCCAAGTGATTTCAGCAGTGACAGATGATAAGAAACGCCGGGTCGTCACTGAATACCTTGGCGATATCGTTGAACGGGTTTATCCAATCGGCCGATTAGATTACGATACATCTGGCTTATTACTACTAACGAATGATGGTGATTTTGCCAACATGATGATGCATCCAAAATATAAAGTCGACAAGACTTATATTGCGAAGGTTTCAGGATTACCAACTGCAGATATGTTGCGCCAATTGCGTAAAGGAATTGTCTTAGAAAAACGCAAAACAGCACCAGCCAAGGTCAAGGTAATTTCAACTGATCGGCGTAAGAACACTGCCATTGTAAGCATCACCATTCACGAAGGGATGAATCATCAGGTTAAGAACATGCTAGCTGCGGTTGGCCTACCCGTAACAAAGTTGAAACGGGAAACATATGGTTTCTTAACGTTAGATGGGTTAGTTTCTGGCGAATACCGTGCTTTGAAACCAATCGAAGTCGCAGAATTCAAAAAAATTGCTGAACTAAATGAAAAACCACAGCATAAGAATCGACCAAAATTATCACGGCATGATTAATTAGTTGCTTTTGGCACGTTGATTTGCTATGCTTATTTCGAACAAAATATTAATGGTTCGTCTTCAGGGGCAGGGTGTAATTCCCGACCGGCGGTAAAAGTCCGCGACCTGCTACAATGTTGATTCTTGTGGTGGCTGAACTGGTGTGATTCCAGTACCGATAGTGAAAGTCTAGATGGAAGAAGATAGGGCTTATTTGGGTATGAATGTATGCAAGTAAGGTCTGTTAATCTCCCTGATTAACAGACCTTTTTGATGCAATCAGACTTGGCTAAGTCCGCTGACGAAGGCAACCTCATCTGGAGGGTGTTAGTAATGCAAGTTTCAAAAGTTCGTACGATGATTGGGGTCGCAATGCTAGGGGCAATTTCATTTGTCGTCATGTTTTTCGAATTTCCAATTATTCTCGCATTTCCGTTTTTAAAAATTGATTTTAGTGACGTGATTATCCTGTTAGGGACGTTCGTTTACGGACCAATTGGAGGAATGGGGGTCGCATTGATTCGCTCGACGCTTCATTTCATTATGACCGGTGCTAGCTTACCGAGTTTGGTCGGCGACTTTGCCGGTGTCTTGGCGTCAATCTGCTACTTGTTACCATTCTATTATTTATTCAAGCGTCAATCGAACGTTTTAGTAGGTCAAGCAATTGCTGGTGTTGCGGGGGCTGTCAGCATGACGATCTTCATGTCATTTGCTAACTGGCTTTTCATTTTACCGCTCTATATTAAATTGATGGGTTTGAACTTAGGAATGTCGACTACCAAATACATTCTATTTGGATTAGTACCGTTTAATTTAATTAAAGGTGCACTCGTAACGGTGGTGTTTGCCGTTTTATATTTACGGATTTTACCATGGCTAAAACAACATATGCAAAAACCAATTGCCAAATAAATGGCAGCAAAAAAGGTTGTGTCCAAGCGGGCACAACCTTTTTTATAGGACGTAAATATGCTACGATAAAAATGGCGTTGATTGGCGTACAATCGCACCAGTTGGACAGGCGGTGTAGGCGGTTTTAAACGCAATTCGTTCTTTAGGATCTTCAATTGGCGTCGTTCCCTGATTATGATCGGGTTTAAAAAAGGCGATCCCTTCTTGATCGTAATCGAATAAGTCGGGCGCCTTTAGCTGGCAGAGACCGCAGGCGATACAGCGTTCCGGGATGACTTGACTATAGAGCATTAAATTCACACTTTCTCAATAAAGGACTTAATTGATGATGTTAATGGCGTATCTACTATGCTTGTTGGCGCCTGAGAAAAGGCGGTATCAAGCAATCTACTATACCTTAATTGGTAAACGAACTACTTCAAATCTGTATGCCGGTTTAGCATATGGATTATTAAAATGGCTCCAAATTTATCCTAATCTAGAACAGGCACAATTTCAAGCAGAATTAAAACGACTTCAGCAAAATGGTTGGATTGAAATCGATGAGCGGTATGTTTGGTTGACTGCTACCGGGCAACAAAAACAAGCTGAATGGCAGCCGCAATTAGTTTGGCCGACGCACTATGAAGGCCCACAGATGGGTCACTTACCCCAATTCACTGCTCGTTTTATGTTGGCCGTTCAAATTGTGTCGGAATATCATTATCAAAATACGCAGTACTATCCATTGGAAACGAGTATGAAGGACCGCGTGTTGGTGGTCAGTTGGTTTAAGCGGCATAAGGCAACCATCAATTTTAGCAGTCAATTCCAGCTAGAATTGGCGCAATTACTTGACCAGTTAGATCCGCAACAAGCCGATCTTGTGGCAAATCAACTGATCGGACATCAAGTCTTGGGCAAAAGCCACCAACAACTGGCGCAAGCCTTAGATAGCCCATCCTTGACAGTTCGTGTGCGGACCATCGACGCCTTTGCTCAAATTTTAGGGCTTTTATTGGCGCACCAAACGACTTATCCGCTATTGAATGAATTAGTGGATCAGGCTGAAACGCAATTGAGTCAGAGTACGTTACAGACCTGGCAATTGATCCAACAAGGGGCGAGTGTTGAAAAAATCAGCCGCCAGCGCCGGGTTAAGATCGGAACGATTAAAGAACACCTTTTAGAAACCGCGATGTTACTCCCACGGTTTCCGTTTGAACAATTCTTAAAGGATGCAACTACACAAAAACTAGCTAGATTGATGACTGAACAGCCATCGCTCAGCTATAATGAAGCACAAACCGCACTCCCCGGTCTAGATTTCTTTGAGTATCGGCTTTATCAAATTCAAAGGCAGGTGAACGCCCAATGAGCACGGATGAACTGATTTATAAAACGCTAAAAGAGCGGTTTGGCTATGAGACATTTAAGCCAGGACAATTAGAAGTGATTCAATCTGTTTTGGCGGGCCAAGCGACTTTGGCGGTTTTGCCGACCGGGACGGGAAAATCATTATGTTATCAATTACCAGCCTATCTTTTGGGCCATACCACTGTCATTATTTCACCTTTAATTGCATTGATGCAAGATCAGGTCGCACAGTTGAATTACCAAGGTGAAAAAAAGGCAGTCGCGATTAATTCAAATTTGGAACCGCGGCAAAAGCATGCGTTATTGCGACAATTGCCACAGTATCGTTTCGTGTTTATGGCGCCTGAAACGATAAGCCAGCCGGCGGTCATTCAAGCACTACAACAATGCCAGATTGATTTATTGGTCATCGATGAAGCCCACTGTATTTCACAATGGGGGATTGATTTTCGGCCGGATTATTTAGTGCTTGCGCAAATCAAGCACCAATTAAATCCGGGGGCAACGCTCGCACTAACTGCAACAGCTGATGCACAGGTTCGGCATGATATTTTAGCCAAGCTAGATTTGCAGTCGGCCAATAGGATTATTACGTCGGTTGATCGTCCTAATATTTACTTAGGGGTGAGTCAACAAGCGGATGAAGCGAGTAAGCACGCCTTTTTGCAACAATTGGTAACTGAGAGTCAGGGGCCCGGGATTATTTATTTTTCAAGTCGTCAAAAGACCGTCGAGATTGCGGCTTTTTTGCAACAAAAGACAGCGATGCGAGTTGCCTATTATCACGCAGCGCTTTCGCCACAGGAGCGCTTCATTATTCAACAACAGTTTATGCAAGGGCAGTTGGACGTAATCTGCGCAACGAATGCATTTGGAATGGGGATTAATAAAGCCAATATTCGCTATGTGATTCACTATCATTTACCGCAAAATATCGAAAGTTATCTACAAGAAGTCGGTCGTGCAGGGCGCGATGGCCAACCAGCCTATGCAATGTTGTTAGCAACACCGCAAGATACGTATCTGCAACAGTCGTTAGTGTCATTTGGGATTCCTGAAGCTGGATTGATTCGGCGTTTCTATCAAGAACCGACATTATTTAAACAAAGCCAAGGCAACGAGTTTGAATTATTACGGCGGTATCAGCAAATTGGGATGGATGAACAGGCCGTTAGTGAACTGTTACAGAATCGGCAAAAAGAAAAGCGTTTTGCGCTTCAAACAATGGTTGATTATTTAAACTTACAAGGCTGTCGGCGGCAATTTATTGTGAACTATTTTGACGAGCAACCCCAACAGGTTGCCCATGCTGATCAATGTTGTGGTCAACAGGATTCAACGGTCTTTTTAGGAAAATTTAATTTAAAAACGTTAACTGATGATAAATCCCCTAAAATAGACGGGTTAGACCATTGGGACGGTATTTTGAAGCAATTGTTTTAGAGATTTTCTGGGTATTTTAAAAGGGTCTATGGTACAATATCAAAGAATACCAATAGGGAGGGCCGTCAATGCTCAAAGATGATAAGAAAAAATTAGATAATCAGACGGAAGACAAACCCTGGGAAAGCCAGTTTGATGATGATCGTGATGATCGCGGGAATTTATCGCGTGTTGCTTCCAAGAGTAAGGAAAAAGGAAATACATATTTTGCCATTATTCTAGGTGTATTGCTTGTTTTAATGATTGCATTTCCGATTATTGCCTATACGATTCATTCTAGCCGGGCTAACCGCCCAGTCGAGTCTAGTAAGATTGTCGTTAATACTTCTGATAGTGATAGTGCTTCTAAGAAAGAAGCTAAAAAAGCGAAGTCTGCTAGCGAAAGTGCTACCAAAGCGGCCAGCGAAAGTAAAGCTAAACAGGCTGAAAGTGAAAAAGCGGCTAGTGAAAGCCAAGCAGTTGAAAGTAGCAAACAAGCTGCAGAAGAAGCTGAAAAGGCTAATAGTCAAAGCCAAGCTCAAGCAGACGCTCAAAATAGTAGTAGCGAAGAAACAACAACTGAAAGTAGCAGTTCAAGCGAAACAACGGGTGGTTCTTATACGTTGAAAGCCGGCGAAGGTTTATACCGCGCAGCGGTTAATAACGGTTTAACACTCGATCAACTACTTGCATTAAACCCTGGGTTAACAGCCAATTCACAAGTGGCACCAGGCACAGCTCTAAAAGTTAAATAATCAGTACTACCAAAAGGCCTGGGGAAACTCCCAGCCTTTTTTAATGATTTTTTCAGGAGGCAGAACATGCAAATTGCAATTGATGGACCAGCATCATCTGGTAAAAGTACGGTCGCCAAAATTGTGGCTACTAAATTAGGGTTCGTATACGTTGATACGGGTGCTATGTATCGCGCATCAACCGTGTTAGCACAGAAATTAGGGTTAGACTTCGGGGATGAAGCGGGAATTTTAGCAGCTTTAAAAGAAGCAGATATCCAATTTAAACCTGACCAAGCAGGGCAAAAAGTCTTCTTGAATGGTGAAGATATTACATTAGCCATTCGAACCCCTGAAATTACGAATAATGTCTCACAAGTATCAGCTTTAGCTGGTGTGCGCACTGAGATGGTTGCACGGCAACGTCAGATTGCAGATCAAGGTCAAGTCGTCATGGATGGACGCGATATTGGAACAACGGTGTTACCTGCTGCGAAGGTTAAAATTTTTATGGTGGCAAGTGCCCAAGAACGAGCTAAACGCCGTTATGCTGAAAATACAGCTAAGGGGATTATGACGCCTTTAGCAACGCTACAAGCAGAGATTGAATTACGTGATCAAAAAGATAGTACACGGGCCATTTCACCCTTAAAAAAAGCTGACGACGCCATTGAAATTGATACAACTCAGTTAACAATCGATGAGGTGGTCGACACAATATTAGCAATTGTAAAGAAAAATATGTAATTTTATCTTTGAACGAGGTAAAATAACTGGTAATCCGAATAGATATCAACTAAAATAGTAACTGTATAGATAGTCGTTAAGGAGGATTTTAGCTATGAGTGAAGCTAATTTGAATAACACCCAAAGCAGCGATGCAATGGCAGCTGCTTTAGACAGTGTCCACGAAGTCAAAATTGGGGACGTTGTTAAAGGTGAAGTTTTAGCAATTGAAGATCGACAAGTGATTGTCGGCATCGAAGGAACTGGTGTTGAAGGGGTTGTGCCTCAAAAAGAATTATCAAGTCAACCTATTGAAGACATCGCAGACGTTGCCAAAGTAGGCGACCAATTAGATTTAGTGGTCATTTCAAGAATCGGTAACGATAAAGAAAACGGGAGCTACTTATTATCTAAACGTCGCTTAGAAGCCCGTAAAGTTTGGTCTGAAATTGAACAAAAATTTGCTAATCAAGAAACAATCACAGCTAAAGTCATCGACGTGGTTAAAGGCGGCTTAGTCGTCGATGCTGGTGTCCGTGGCTTCGTACCAGCTTCAATGATTTCTGATCGTTTCGTACGTGATTTAAGCAGCTTTAAAGGCCAAGAATTAACCTTACAAATTATTGAAATTGAACCAAGTGAAAACCGTTTAATTCTTTCACGTAAAGCATTATTGGAACAAGAACGTCAAGCTAAGTTACAAGCAGTTTTTGAAAAAATGTTACCTGGGGATGTTGTTGAAGGTGAAGTTGCTCGTTTGACAAACTTTGGCGCATTCATCGATTTAGGTGGCGTTGACGGCTTAGTCCACGTTTCTGAAATTTCATATGATCACATTAACCAACCTTCTGATGTCTTAGAAGTTGGTCAAAAAGTGCAAGTGAAAGTCTTGAGCTTAGACCAAGAAAAAGGCCGGATCTCATTATCAATTAAAGATACGCAACCTGGTCCTTGGGATGATATCGCTGATAAAGCACCAGTTGGTAGCACTTTAGAAGGGGTCGTTAAACGTTTAACAACATTTGGCGCCTTTGTTGAAGTCTTCCCTGGGGTTGAAGGTTTAGTGCATATTTCACAAATCTCACATCAACATATCGCCACACCAAACGATGTGTTAGAAGAAGGCCAAACGGTTCAAGTCAAGGTCTTATCAGTTGATCCTGAACAACAACGTTTAGGTTTATCAATCAAAGCATTGCAAGAAAAACCTGCTGGTGCTAAGGATTCAGAACACGAAGATGTGGCGCCTTCTGACTATGTGATGCCAGAAGAAGAAACAGGTTTCAGTATCGGCGACATGCTTGGTAAAACATTAGACGATAAATAATTTTTTTAAAAGTCATATGCAAAAAGGTAGGGTCTGGGACAAAACTAGGTTTTGTCCCAGACCCTACGTTTATGTCGGTGATTGATTAGTACGACGCAGAGGAAGCGGAAGTTCAGCGGACTTTGTCGGAGTGACCTTGTCAGTTTGGCTCAGACAGGGTACACTGAACAACGAAGGGAATGAATACAATGACAAAACCAGTTATCGCCATTGTTGGTCGACCTAATGTCGGTAAATCGACGATTTTTAATCGCATTGCCGGTGAGCGGATCTCGATTGTTGAAGATACGCCAGGGGTTACGCGTGATCGCATTTATACCACAAGTGAATGGTTAGGGCATGAATTTAGCCTAATCGATACCGGTGGGATTGAAATTAGTGACGCACCATTTATGGAACAGATTAAACAACAAGCAGAAATTGCAATTGATGAAGCAGACGTGATTATCTTCTTAGTGAGTGCACGAGAAGGGGTTACTGATGCGGATGAGCGAGTTGCACAAATTTTATACCGCGCTGACAAACCGATCTTACTTGGGGTTAATAAGGCGGATAATCCAGAACAACGCCAAGATATTTTTGATTTCTATAGTCTTGGCTTTGGCGAACCCATCGCCGTTTCAGGGGCTCATGGTCAAGGGTTAGGTGATCTTTTAGATGCCGCCGTTGCTAAGTTCCCAGCTGAAGATGACGAAGAAGAAGACGATAGCATCAAGTTTAGTTTGATTGGCCGTCCCAATGTTGGGAAGTCATCACTTGTGAACGCGATGTTAAAAGAAGACCGGGTAATTGTCTCTCAAATTGAAGGGACTACGCGGGATGCCATCGATACGAAGTTCACGGCTGAAGATAATCAAGAATTTACCATGATTGATACTGCCGGGATCCGTAAACGGGGTAAGGTCTACGAAAATACTGAAAAATACGCCGTAATGCGTGCATTACGTGCGATTGACCGTTCAGACGTCGTATTAGTCGTTTTGAATGCTGAAGAAGGTATTCGTGAACAAGATAAGAAAGTGGCTGGCTACGCACATGAAGCTGGTCGTGGGATTATCATCGTGGTTAATAAGTGGGATACACTTAAAAAAGACAACCACACGATGAAAGAGTTCGAAAATCACGTGCGCGATCAATTCCAATACTTAGACTATGCGCCAATCATCTTTGTATCGGCTAAGACCGGCGTTCGCTTGCAAAACTTGCCAGCGATGATTGAACAAGTGAGTGAAAACCAAAACCGGCGCATCCAATCAGCACTCTTAAACGAAGTCTTGATGGACGCAACAACGGTGACACCAACTCCAGCTATTAATGGGAAACGATTGCGCATTTATTACATGACACAAGTAGCGGTTCAACCGCCTACATTTGTGGTCTTCGTAAACGATGTTAACTTGCTTCATTTCTCATATCAACGTTTCTTGAAGAATCAATTACGGAAAACCTTTGACTTTACTGGTACACCAATCCATTTGATCCCTCGTCAACGAAAATAAGCTGTTTTTTCAAAAATCCGCTAATATGATTAACTAATTTGCTCAGAATGCTGTTTTTTAGCGAAATTCCTTGCTATCACTAGGTTTGTGTGATAAATTAAAAAATGAAATGGTGATCAAATCATTGTTTCGTCATTTTTGACCACTCAAAAATGGTTTCGGTAATTAATTACTGATTATCTGTGATGAGCAGGAGGTGAAAAACATGGCAAACAAAGCACAATTGATCGAAGGCGTAGCATCAAAGACTGGTTTAACTAAGAAGGATGCAACTGCTGCAGTTGATGCAGTATTTGGTTCAATCCAAGACACTTTGAAAAAAGGTGACAAAGTTCAACTAATCGGCTTTGGTACTTTTGAAGTACGTGAACGTGCAGCTCGTAAGGGCCGTAACCCACAAACTGGTGCAGAAATTAAGATTCCTGCAAGCAAAGTACCTGCATTCAAGCCAGGTAAAGCATTAAAGGATTCTGTTAAATAAGAATTCAATTTATAGGCTGGGATTTTTCCCAGTCTTTTTTTATTGGCAATTAATCCGAATATGTTAAAATGGAACAATCGAAAAAGGGTGGTTAAATGACGAATTCAGAACAAATGCTTACAGCATTAGAAGATAATAATTTAGAACAAGCACAGACTTACTTCCAACAAGCCTTAGTTGCTGATGAACCCGATACGCTCTACAGCTTAGCTGAAGAGTTATATGCGATGGGTTTTTTGGAACAAGCAACGACAATTTACCAACAATTGTTGGCCCAATTTCCTGAAGAAGATCAAATCAGAACAACACTGGCAGATATTGCGGTCAGCGATGGCCAATACGACGACGCCTTGAACTTGTTGGCAGATATTACGCCAGAATCCAATGCGTACGCCGAAAGTCTGCTGACGGCAGCTGATGTCTATCAAACAATGGGCTTACCAGAAGTTAGTGAACAAAAATTATTGACGGCGTTGCGCTTATATCCAGATGAACCCGTCATGCAATTCGCATTAGCTGAATTGTACTTTGAAATGGGTGAATATGTGAAGGCCGCCAATTACTATGAGACGCTCATCGACCAAGACGTTGTTGAACTGGGACAGGTGAATATTCAAAAGCGGTTGGCAACTAGTTATGCCAGCAGTGGGGCTTTTGAAGAAGCTTTGCAGATTTACGAAGGGTTGACGCCAGAATTTCTAACAGAAGACGATCAATTCCAGATGGGCTTTTTGTACTTACAAATTAAGGATTATCAAAAAGCAATTGAAATCTTAACCAAGTTACAGACGACTGATCCACAATATACGTCACTATATACTTACTTGGCAGCAGCTCAAGAGGCTCAGAATCAATTAGAAGACGCCTTAACGACCGTTCAGACCGGAATTGGGTACGATGCCTACAACGAGGTCCTCTATCAAAAGGGGAGCGATCTAGCGCTTCAATTAGGTAATAACGAGGTTGCTGAACAGATGCTAAACGAGGCCCTCAAGATTGATCCTGATAATATGGGCGAAATTAGTGCCTTGAGCCAAGTTTATCGCCGTCAAGGCCGCCATGCCGAAAACATTGCTTTCTTACAAGATGCGATTGAAAATCATAAACCAACGGCTGATTTATATTGGTCATTGGCGCAATCACAGATGGCGGTGGATGATGTTGACCAAGCGCGCGAAAATTATCTGTTAGCTTATCCTGACTTGAAAGATAACTCGGACTTCCTACACGATTTAATTTTATTCTTCCAAGAAATGGCACAGGTCCCAGAAATGTTAGCGGCCCTCAAACAATATTTGAAGCTCGTGCCAAACGATTTAGAGATGCAAACTCTCTATGACGATTACCAAGCCATGCAATAATGCAAAAAAAAACGCCCGACTATTACTTTAGTCGGGCGTTTTTTTGCGTCTTTAGTCGCGTTTCTTCGCCAGATGAAAGTGGTACATTGAAGAGGAATCGGGAACAGGATTTATTTGGGGAGGTTTTTAGGATGACAAACACAATACTTTCGGTTGCCCAACTAACACAAGTGGTGTCAATTGGGCAGTCTGACCAGACGACAACCTTATTGAAAAATATTTCGTTTACGGTGCAAAAAGGGGAGTTGGTCAGTATTGTTGGGCCTTCTGGGGCTGGTAAGAGTACGTTGTTGTATTGTATTTCAGGGATTACGCGACCTACAGGCGGCACTGTGGCAATTGCGGGGATTAATCCGTATCAATTGAAACCCAATCAACTAGCGGCTTTTCGCAGACAGACGATTGGCTTTATTTTTCAACAATACAACTTGATTCAGTCTTTACCCGTCTTTGAAAATGTTGTCTTACAACAGCGCTTGAGTCATCAGCAACCGCAACGTGCTGAGATTAAACAGTTACTGACCAAAATGAACTTTGCGGGACAAATCGATGGGCCTGTTGCGACTTTATCGGGTGGTGAGCAACAAAAAGTCGCGATTGCTCGCACGATTCTAACTGATTGTGATGTGCTATTTGCCGATGAGCCAACGGGTGCGCTAGATTCGGCATCCAAAGCGATTATTTTTACATATTTCAAAGAGATGGTTGCTAAAGGGAGAACGGTGATTATGGTGACCCACGATATTGAGCTGGCTAGTCAGACAGATCGTGCGATTGTATTAAAAGACGGTCAGGTTCAGCAAATTGTGACTGAACCGACACTTGCGACAATCTATGCCGCCTTGGATCAGGTGGTGTAAGCGATGTGGACAATCAGTTGGTTACAGTTAAAGCATTCCTGGCGGCAATGGCTAGCAACAATACCAGTTTTTGTAACAGTGGGTTTAATCCTCGGTTTTTGTTTAACGGGAATTGTGAATGTGGCACAGTCGCAGCAAGTTGATCTATACGGTCCGAATACACCGTTGCCGATTTTTATCATACCGGTATTTTTTGGTGGTATTACAATGGTAATCGTGATTAAAGAAGTCGTGCACCAGCTTTTGGATCAGTTTAAAACGGACTATCGAATGCTTGCGATTCTAGGGGCAACGATCAATGCACTGGCCGCTATTTTGGGGATTTAAATCGGAATTGTCAGTGGGGTGAGTGCTCTGCTCGGCGGAGTCGTTGCCTTGCCACTAACGCGTTTTTGTTATGCGTGGTTGCAGCAGATTGTTGGGCCCCAAATGTTGCCGAATATGCCAATTCATTTTTCGTTCTTGGCACTTTTGTTAACGGTTGTCTTGGTTAGTCTAATTGCCGGTAGTGGTGGTTTTTGGCATGCACGCCATCAACTAAAAGATGGGAATAAGCATCTCAGTCACCGACGGCGGATCGTTCGTAGAGTTAGGACGATTGTTTCGTTAATGGTCGTCAGTGGGTTAATTATTAAACTAACGATGCAAAGCATGGCGTTAACCTATGTCGGTCATTCCGAGAAAGCAATTGGCAGTCTCGGCAATTCGGTTGGCAACCTGAATCTCGTGTTGTTCTTATTATTAATTCTAATTGCGCTTACCGGACACACGGTATTAAAATTAATTAGCCACGTGCTCTATTGGTTAGGTGCTAGAACGCTCTTTTTGAACATGGCAGCCCATGATATTGACTATACTGCTGAAAAATATTTGCCGTTGTATACGCCAGTGACGGTCATTGCGGTTTTAATTACGGGGATGTCGGCAATTATGTGGAATATACCGGCCTATACAAATACCACGAGTGCCAACAATGAACGTTTGGTGAATTTCATTTTGACAATTGGTTTATATTTGGGCGCGCCGTTACTGATTGTATTAGCGAATGTATTGGCGACGCTGTTAGTCGCAAAAGAGGATAATGCCCAGCAAATGCGCCAATTACAGTTGCTCGGTTTAACAAAACAGCAACTATTGCTGACACAACAATCGCATGCAGTGATCTTAGTTGGTGTTTGTCTTGCAGTCAGCCTACTAGCCGGGGGCTTAGTTTGGAGCCTGACGATTCATGTCGGGCGAACCATTTTGTACCAAGCACCCATCTCAATGGCGGCTTTGCTCGCTGGACCGTTTTTAATGGCCGTTAGTATGCTTTGCCTGCTAACGATAGTTAATTTAGCTCGTGTTTATTGTGGGAAATGTTTAACTAAAGCATAAAAAAGACAGCTAGTGCATTTTTAAGTGCATTAGCTGTCTTTTTTATTGGTTTTGATTGCGGTTAAGAATGTCCTGCGCCCACGCGCACCATTCTAATTCTGTTGCGCAGACCATTAAGCGCCGTTTCAAAATCAGGTAACGACCTAAGTTTTTTTGCTTTTCGGTGGGATCGGTTATGAGGTTGTATTCTTGCATCTTATGTTGGTATTGTTTTTGAATTTTTTGGTAATGATGGCGGCGATCTTGGAGTAAGTCAGCTGCTTGTTCTTGATTGAACAGTGAAATAACGTAAACTTTTGCTAAAAACTCGTCACGTTGTGTGGGTAAATTCGTTTCTTCTTGAAACCAGTCAGTAACGACGAGTTGGCCGGCTTCTGTTAAATGATAAATCTTCTTTTGTTTATGAACGGGATCAATTTTAACCGTGACATAGCCTTGTTCGTGCAGTTTATTTAATGCCGTGTAGATTTGACTGTGGTGTGCTTCCCAAAATAAATTAATGTACTGCTTTAATTCGTAGCCGCTACACGGTTTGCGAACTAACATACATAATAAAATATAGCTAAGCGTACTCATATTATTTCACCCTTTAATCGATTAATTATTGCTCAGTATACCATATTTAGAGTCAACAAACATGTCACTATATTATGTCAAATTTTAATGTAAAAATTGATATGTTTTGCAATCTAATGTAGTTTATATAAAGAGAAAGAGAGTGATATGTTGCTGGAGAATCAAAATAAAGGGCTACGCTCGGCGTATGCCGTTGCATTTACGTGTATGGTTGCATTTATGGGGATTGGTTTAGTTGATCCCATTTTAAAAACGATTGCGGTTAAATTAAATGCCACACCAGCGCAAACGACCTTACTATTTACGAGTTATATGTTGGTCACAGGGATTATTATGCTATTTACAGGGTTTATTTCCACTAGAATTGGTGCGAAAAAAACGATTAGTATTGGTTTGATCATTATTGTTTTATTTGCGGCGTTAGCTGGTCGTTCACAGACCATTACGCAATTAATTTCGCTACGGGCCGGTTGGGGCTTTGGGAACGCCTTGTTCCTATCAACCGCTTTGACTGCGATTGTCAGTGTGATGCCTGAAAAAACGGAACAAGCGATTATGTTATACGAAGGATCTTTAGGAATTGGGATGGCCGTTGGACCACTTGTGGGTGGCGTCTTAGGGAGTCTTTCATGGCGTTTTCCGTTTTATGGTGTCGCCATTTTGATGTTTATTGCGGCGTTGACCATCATGGTTTCATTAGAACCGATTGCTAAACCTGCTAAAAGGGCGCTTTTTTTTGCAGGGGCTGTCGCGTTAAAAAATCATCGTTTACGTTCAATCGGGATTATTGCATTATTGTATAATTTCGGGTTTTTCACGATTTTAGCGTATGCACCATTCTTATTAGTTGGGTTAACTGAATTGCAAGTTGGTTTTGTCTTTTTCGGGTGGGGCGTGATGTTAGCCATTGCATCGGTTTTCATTGCACCACGGATGGAACAAAAAACGAATACCCTTGTGACGTTGTTGTTTGGGTTAAGCTTTTTCTTGATCTGCTTAATGGTGATCGGTATTTATGCAGATCAACCAGCCTTAGTGGCCTTTGGCGTCATCATTGCTGGTTTCTTCCAAGGCTTGGTGAATACGTTGTTAACGACGGTTGCGATGGAAAATGATTCGATTGAACGCAGTGTTGCATCATCGGCGTATAGCTTTATTCGCTTTACTGGCGGGGCAATCGCACCATTTGTTGCTGGTAAAATCGCTGAGAAATGGTCAGCGCATTGGACTTTTTATTTTGCGAGCTTAATGATTTTAATTGGGATTTTCTTTGTTCTGCGCAATCAAAAATATTTTGTGACGGTTGAAGAAGTTGAAAAAGAAATTGAGTTAACTGAGGGACAGGAATTATCATAAAGACACTTAAAAACGCCAGCGATTAATCGCTGGCGTTTTTATTGATTAGTCGTACGTAAAGCCTTCCCCGAGTGCTTCGTGCACATCAATAATGGAAACGAATGCGTGCGGGTCATGTTGGTTAATCAACCGTTTAAGATAGGCGATTTCACTTGGACTGACGACACAGTACAGCATTGGTCGGTCTTGATGGGCATAAGCGCCTGTGGCCTGTAGAAACGTCACGCCGCGTTCCATATCGGCCAGAATGTCATCGGCAATTGCTTGCGCGTGGTCACTGATTACGAGTAGCCCTTTGGCGGCGTAAGCACCCTCGAGTGTGAAGTTCACAATCCGGGAGAAGACGTAAGACGCAATTAAGGTATACATCATATGTTCGATATCGAGGTAACTGAGTGAGAGTGTTAAGACTACGACGTCAAAAAGAAGGAGGGAGCGGCCCATTGGCATCCCTTTTTCTTTTTCGATAATGCGGGCAATGACGTCGGTGCCACCAGTTGTGCCACCGAAGCGGTAGATAATCCCACTGCCGAAGCCACTACATAAACCGGCTAGAATAGCGGCGATTAAAATATCGTGGTTTAAATCAATTGTGATGGGGACACGTTGCCAAATCCATAGAAAAACGGACATCATCGCCGTTCCGTAAATCGTGTAGGCGAGTGCGCGTTTACCGAGGTAACGATAGCCTAGAATAATTAGCGGGATATTTAACAAAGCCGTTGAATACGCCGGGTCGATATGCAACCAATACCGTAAAATCAAGGTAATCCCGGTTAAGCCACCTTCAGCCAGGTGATTTTGAATGTTGATGGTCACTAGCCCAAACGCGTAGATCGCACAGCCCAGCGCAATCACCGCTAAATCACGACTAGTCGTTTGCCAAGTATGTTGTTTCGTCATGTCAACGCCCCCTTTACATAACTCAAATATAGCACGGAATGGGGGTTAAAAACAGTTGGAACCACTTTGGTGGCTGAAGTGGGGTCCTTGATTGTGGTATGATAAATAGCATCAGAAACAGTTAATTGTTAGATAAGAGGGATAGCCATGAAAGTAACCACCTTTGCGCCGGAATTTGAAGCGGCCCTACCAATCTTAAAACAAATTGAAGCGGCGGGTTTTGAAGCCTATTTCGTCGGCGGCAGTGTCCGCGATTATTTATTAGGCTTGCCGATTCACGACGTTGATATCGCAACGTCGGCGTATCCAGCAGAAGTGAAGCAAATTTTTAAACGAACGGTCGATACCGGAATCCAGCACGGGACTGTGATGATTCTTGATCATGGGACTGGCTATGAAGTGACCACTTTTAGAACGGAAAGTGGCTATCAAGATTTTAGACGGCCTGATTCAGTGACGTTTGTGCGGTCGTTAGACGAAGATTTACAACGGCGGGATTTCACGATTAATGCGCTTGCGATGCGCGCTGATGGTGAAATTATTGATTTATTCGATGGCCTGACCGATCTAAAAGCGCAACAAATCAGAGCGGTGGGCAAAGCCGACGAACGTTTCCACGAAGATGCACTCCGTATGATGCGTGCCGTCCGTTTTGAAAGTCAACTCGGCTTTGCAGTTACACCAGAAACACAAACTGCGATTGCCAAACATGCTGAACTATTAACGAAAATTGCGGTGGAACGCATTCATGTCGAATTTGTGAAGTTGCTACAAGGGATTCAGCGGCAAAATGGGTTACAAACCTTTTTAAAAACCGGGTTGTATCAATATTGTCCAGCGTTCGCGACTGAAGCAGCGGGACTGACCAAATTAGCGGCATTACCAGCGCAACAGATTCATGATGAAGATACGGCTTGGCTACTAGTCAATGCATTATTGGGTAAAACCCCCGCCGCCGCCGGCAAATTATTGAAACGCTGGAAGAGTGCTAACGATGTGATCGATGCGGTTAAAGCAGGTTTGGGATTATTGCCAGCCATTTTAGACCAATCAGCCGATCAGTGGGCCCTTTATCAAGCGGGGCAACATGTATTAGACATCACGTTAATTGTTGCCCAATTAATGACCAACGAATCAGTCGCAGTTGATCAGTGGCAAGCAAAGTATGCGGCACTGCAAATCAAGCAAAAGGCGGAACTCGCCATCAATGGACAAGTCTTAATGCAAAATGGGTATCAACCTGGTCCGCAACTAGGAAAAATGTTGGCGCAACTCGAAAAAGCCGTGGTGTTAGATCAATTACCAAACGATCAAGCCCAATTATTGCAATCGGCTGCACAAAACTAAGCCATTCCCTCAGAAGGTGTGTTAAAATAACCATGTAAGCACATTCAGAAAGGGTGACAATTGATGACACAACATGTTTTTAAGGAATTGAAATTTTATTTTAGAAATGGTGACGCTTGGACCGTCAGCCACAAAGAATTAAATGATATTTGGATTAGCCGTGTTACCACCAGTTATGGTCGCATTAATGGTGGCCCAATGCAAGAGATTCACCCTTGCAAGAGTTTCAAAGCCGAAATCTTACCTGAAGCGGATCATGTGAAGTCCGAAGACATCAACACCGGTTCTCTTGAAATGGGGATGTTCGGTCGTGCAACGAAGTATCAAGACATCGAAAAACTCGATTTAATCTTTGAAGATGATCAAGACCGCGCACCAATGCAAATTTATTTCCCATTCAAGAATAAAGATAATAGTGGCTTAGATAATATTTATCAAAGTAGCCAAATCTCACAAAAAAATGGTCGGTTGTACATTGTGATTGATGCAGAACACACAATTGCAGATATGTACCCTGAAATTTAAACGTTAGCTCCTGACAATATTGATCGTTGTCAGGGGCTTTTTTATTTGTTTACAGTTTACGACATTCTTTTTGTCATTTTGATTGTCAGTCGTCTGATTATTCGCTATGATTGATGGTAACGAAAGTAAAAAGGTGACTATATTGCAAACATTGACAGCAACGCATTTAACGAAGACTTACGGCGAAAAAACGCTTTTTGAAGACATTTCATTTTTAATCCGTGAAGGGGACCGCATTGGTTTAGTCGGCATTAATGGGACCGGGAAAACGACGTTACTCAACGCGATTACCGGCACGGATTCATACGATAGCGGGCAGGTTGAAACGCCTAACCAATACGCGATGAGTTATTTAGCCCAGAAACCAAGCTTTGATACGAACTTAAGTATTATGGCGGCGATTTTTGCCGGCGATAATCCGGTTTTCAAGACGATTCAAAACTATGAACGCGTCTTGGCGGCATATACGCAAGATCCCACTAATTCGAAGTTACAGACGCAATACGAACAAGCTGATGCGCAAATGACGCAACAAGATGCTTGGACGGTTGATACGGATATCAAGACGATTTTGACGCAATTACATCTAACGGATTTGGATCAACCGATTAATACATTATCTGGGGGCCAACAAAAACGGGTTGGGTTGGCACAAGCCTTAATTGAAAGCCCAGACTTATTGATTTTGGACGAACCAACGAACCACTTGGATTTTGATTCCATTGAATGGCTTGAAAAACGCTTAGCACAATATCAAGGCGCGCTTTTAATTGTCACGCATGATCGCTACTTCTTGGATCGTGTTGCGAACCAAATTTTTGAACTCGACGGTGGTCAACTCTATTCATATAACGGTAACTATGAACAATTTTTAACCCAAAAAGCTGATCGCTTGGAACGTGAACAACAAGCTGCCCATAAGCAACAACAACTCTACAAGCAAGAATTAACGTGGATGCGCGCGGGTGCTAAGGCACGAACAACCAAGCAACAAGCGCGGATTAATCGCTTCAATGACTTAAAGGCGAATTTAACCACTGGACCAGACGATTCGGAAGTCGATATTCAGATGGGGCAATCGCGGTTAGGTAAAAAAGTACTCGAATTAAAGAACGCCAGTTTAAAACTCGGCGATCGTCAGATTTTGGATGACTTTAGTATTCTAGTTCAAGCGAATGATCGGATTGGGATTAGTGGCGTCAACGGGGCCGGTAAATCATCACTGTTAAACGTGTTGGCTGAACGCCTCCCACTTGATAGTGGCGAGTTAATTGTCGGCGAAACCGTCAACCTCGGCTACTATACGCAACAAAATGAAGACTTAGATCCTAACAAACGAGTGATTGCATACTTGCAAGAAGCCGGCGAAGAAGTCATTGGTAAAAATGGGGACCGGATCAGTGTCACACAATTGTTAGAACAATTCCTATTCAGCCGTCAAATGCACGGCACATTGATTGGCAAACTTTCTGGTGGTGAAAAACGCCGCTTGTACTTGTTGAAAATTTTGATGCAACAACCAAACGTCTTATTACTGGATGAACCAACTAACGATTTAGATATTGGCACGTTGACGATTCTGGAAAATTACTTGGAAAACTTTAACGGGACTGTGATCACAGTTTCGCATGACCGTTACTTCCTCGATCAAGTTGCCGACAAACTCTTGATTTTTGAAGGGGCCGGCAAGATTAGCACCGAAGTTGGCCTGTTCAGCGATTACTTGGCAAAACAAAAAGCAACACCAACTAAGTCAGCGCCTAAAGCAGCGACAGCATCGGTTGAAGAAGCACCAGTTGCAAAGACCAAGCAGAAATTAACATACGCCGAACAAAAGGAATACGAACACATCGAAGCCGACATGGAACAATTGGACGAACAGATTGAAACCATCAAAGCAGAAATGAACGCAAACGGCGCGGACTATGGTAAATTAGCAGAGTGGCAGGCCCAAATGGATCAACTTAACCAACAACTAGACGAAAAAATGACCCGCTGGGAATACTTAAGTGAATACGCAAACTAAATGAGTGCGTTCAAACCGGGTATATTCCGAGCACTAGCCTAACAAGGCGAATGATTGCTGAAAGCAATCGTTTGACTTGTGTAGCTAAACGCAAGAACATGGTTTTAAAAGCACGTTAAAAAACTGAGTGCGTTTGAAACGGTTTGACGCTGAGCATTAACTTAATTTGGCGAATTAGCGATGTAATCGCTGATTTGACAAATGTCGTTAAGCGCAAGCGCCAGTTTCAAAAAGCACGTTAAAAGAAGTGCGTTCAAGCTTGTTCAACTTTTAAGCATTAGCTTAGTGTGACGAATAAGCGACAAAGTCGATTATTTGGCATACGTCGCTAAGTGCAGAAAGTTAGCTTGAAAAGCACGTTAAAGAAAGGAATCCACATCATGTCTGAGCAAACCTACTTAGATTTAGAACGTACCATTTTAGAAACGGGTCATTATAAAGAAGATCGTACCAACACTGGCACCTATAGTCTGTTTGGCTATCAAATGCGCTTTGATTTAAACGAAGGGTTTCCTTTATTAACCACCAAAAAAGTGCCATTCGGGTTAATTAAAAGTGAGTTATTGTGGTTTTTAAAAGGTGATTCCAATATTCGTTACTTACTACAACACAATAATCATATTTGGGATGAATGGGCGTTTGAACGTTACGTTCAAAGTGCCGATTACACAGGCCCGGATATGACAGATTTTGGTCATCGTGCCCAAACTGATGCGGCCTTCAATACTGTTTATCGCGACCAAATGCAACAGTTTAACGAACGGATTTTAGACGATGAAGCCTTTGCCAAACAATATGGTGAACTGGGCGATATCTATGGTAAACAATGGCGTGCTTGGCAAACCCGTTCTGGGGACACAATCGATCAGATTAAAAACGTGATTGAACAAATTAAAACCAATCCCGATTCACGGCGCTTAATTGTCTCAGCTTGGAATCCAGAAGACGTGCCAAGTATGGTGTTGCCGCCTTGTCATACGATGTTCCAGTTCTACGTTAATGACGGACGGTTATCGTGCCAATTGTATCAACGCAGCGGGGATGTTTTCCTTGGCGTACCATTTAACATTGCGAGCTACGCATTATTGACACATTTGATTGCGCATGAAACCGGCCTTGAAGTCGGTGAATTCATCCATACGTTGGGTGATGCCCATATTTACAGTAATCATATTGAACAGGTGAAGACACAGCTTCAACGCCCAATTCATGCCGCACCAAAATTGTGGCTCAATCCAGATAAAACAAGCATCTTTGATTTTGATGTCGCCGATATTAAACTTGAAAACTATGAAGCAGAACCCGCAATTAAAGCACCCGTTGCGGTTTAATGAGGAGGAGCGCCAATGTTAGCATTCTTATGGGCTGAAGATCAAAATGGGTTAATCGGTCAAAATGGTCACTTACCATGGTCATTACCCAACGATCTTGCCAATTTTAAACACGAAACGGTTCATGAAGTGGTGGTAATGGGCCGGAAAACGTATGATAGTTTACCCGTCCAACCCTTACCTGGACGCCAAAACATTGTGATTACGCGACAACCGGATTTAGCTGTGGCTGATGGGGTGTTTGTGATGCACACCAAAGCGGAACTGCTTAAATATGAGCAAGCCAACCCGATGAAAAAGATTTTTATCATTGGTGGTGCCGATATTTTTGCAATGTACGCCGATGATGTCGATTATCTGTACGTTACAAAAATTGCTGAATCGTTTGAAGGCAACGTTTATATGCCAAAATTAGCGATGGATCAGTTCGAATTGATCAGTCAAACACCTGGTGTGGTGGACGAACGTAATCGCTATGCGCATACGTTTGAAATCTATCAACGCCGTTAGAAAGATTCAATTAAGGGCGGTCGCAGCGATGTAACCGCCTTTTTGCTTGCTACAAAAGTGACAACTGGCTTTTTTTTTAATCAGTAACTTTTGGTGAAAAAAGCGTGATTGTTTGATATACTGTCAATAGACATAATCATAGAAATCACGGGGCCGTTTATTGCCCAGATTTCAAGATAGAAAGCGTGGCTGAAGTAATAGTGGCTAATATTAAAATTGTAACGGATTCATCCATCCAACTCACTCCTGAAGAAATTAAAGAACATCATATTACGGTTATTCCGTTGACGATTATGATTGACAATACGGTGTATATCGATGGTGAAACCATTACCCGCGATCAATTTATGACTGAAATGGCAAGTGCGAGTACCTTACCTAAGACGAGTCAACCCGCAATCGGGAATTTTGTCGAAACGTATGAACAATTAGCGGCTGATGGCAGCCAGATTTTATCAATTCACATGCTACGAGCAATTAGTGGCACTGTTGATACAGCCCGCCAAGCCGGCGAGATGGCGAAAGCAGATGTAACAGTTGTCGATAGCGACTTTACCGACCGTGCAATGGCATTCCAAGTGTTAAAAGCGGCAGAAGTCATTGAAAACGGCGGTAGCATGGATGATGCTTTAGCAGCCATTCAAAACGTACACGATCATACGAAGTTATACATGGGTGTGACTGATCTAACCAACCTCGTTAAGGGGGGCCGGTTGAGTCATGCGGCTGGTGTGATTTCAAGTTTATTAAATATCAAGGTGATCCTTGAAGTGGCTGATAGCGAATTAAAAGTGTTACGCAAAGGCCGGGGGATGAAGACCATTACGAAATTCATCGATGAAATGGAAGCTGATATGCGCGACTTAAAGATTCGGGCAATCGGGATTTCACATGCGGATGGGCTAGAATTGAGCGAAAAAATTAAAGCACAATTGCAAGTAGTATTCCCAAACATCGAAATTCTTGTCCGGACAACTGATCCAGTGATTGCAACGCATGCGGGTGCAGGCGCATTTGCCGTTATGTACTACACAGAGGATTAACAAGATTACAATTAATGCATTAACACACTAAGGCTGGTTGACATTTAATTGTCCCAGCCTTAACTATTATCTAGAAATAACCGAGGTGTCACGTTTGAAGAAAGCACGACAGATTTTAATTGATTTAGGCTTATTTGCTGGTGCGATTTTAGTGGTCTTTATTATCTGGCAACTATTAACGCCACGGCCCAACCAAGCGCCTAAGACGGTAACATCAACGTCTTCAGCGGATAAAGTGATCAAATCAAAACCAAAACCAAAAAAGACGTTGCAGTTGGTTGCGATTGGCGATTCATTGACGCATGGTGTTGGTGATGAGACCAACAAAGAAGGCTATGTGTCATTAGTTGCCAATCAGATTCAGCAAGCAACCAAGCATCCCGTCAAGACCGCCAATTTCGGTGTGACGGGCGATACCAGTGTACAGATTACTAAACGCGTGCAGAAACAAAAGCCGCTACAGCAGCAATTGGCAAAAGCTGATATTGTGACGCTAACTGTTGGGGGCAACGACCTAATGGCAGTTTTACAGAATAATTTTTTTGAGCTGAATCAACGTCGGATTACGACTGGTCAGCAAAAATATCAAGCGAATTTAACCACGCTGATGATGCAAATTAGAAAATATAATCCTGATGCCCCAATTTTCATCATGGGGGTCTACAATCCGTTTTATGTCTATTTCCCTGAAATCACTGGGATGTCAAAGGCGGTTGCTGAGTGGAATCAGACCGCCAAAACGGTTGCTAATGATTTCAAAGATACGTATTATGTCAATAGTGATCGGATGTTGACACGGGGCGATGGGCATTTTGTCAAACAGACTAAATCGCTCGCTAAAATGGATAGTGCACAGTTGCAAAAAACATTAGCGGCTAACGAGCATTTGAACCCCTATATCAGTCCAGATGATCATTTCCATCCCAATCATAAAGGTTATCAATGGGTCACAAAGGCCTTTTGGCAAGTGATGAAAGCACACAAGCAAACGTGGGATTAGAGAAAGGATAGGTTATGACAACCAGACAAGCACATCAAGCAGCACAGAAAACAACAACTAAACGGACCATCAATTATTGGAAATACAGTTTCATCGTCTTATTAGCAGTCGTGATCGGGACAGTTGGTCTTGTCGGCTACAACGTGACAGCCCCTAAGACTGAAATGATTAAAACTGAGAAAATCATCAAAGCTGATAGCACTTTTGAAATTCAGATGCATAAGAGACAAATCAATAGTTTAGTCACCTATTATTTACAAAACTACTTGGAAGATTCAAAGATTAAATACCAACTCACCCTGGATCAGCAGGCGATTTTATCTGGTCAATTCAAGTTCTTAGGGTTTCCGGTCGAATTCAACCTCTTTTTTGAACCGTACGTTTTAGAAAATGGCGACGTACAATTACGCGCCAAACAATTAGCAGTCGGACAATTGAAGGTGCCCATGTCGTTTGTCTTTAATTACATCAAGCGTCAATACAAATTCCCCAAATGGGTTATTTTGGATGCACACAAGAGCCGGATTACATTACGCCTAAATGAGTTCAAGCTCGAAAACGGGATGCAAGTAACTGCTAAACATATCGATTTGAAGAATGATAAGATTGATTTAAACGTCTATATCCCGCTAAAAAATAAGAAATAAGGTGTTCAGATGAAGCAGAGTTTTTATCGTTACCTCATGACCCAACGTGATCCGAATAATTATGAACCAGTTCCCCAATTTGCCAACAATGCCTTTTTTGACCAATCTTTCCCTAAACAAAGCGGCGATTATGAAACATTAACGCGCTATTTGGAACTTAATGGCAGCTACCTCCCGAGTATGACGATTTTTGATGAGGCGTATGAAGCCTATCAGGAAAGCGAACAAGCCTAATGACTTCCCCGAAGCAGAAATTGTGGCGGGGATGGGCCATTACCGGCTATTGGCTTCTCGCATTTTTACTGGCTGGGACGGTAGCGATTGTGTTACGGTCGTTCATTCTGGTCCCCGCATCGGTGTCAGGGCAATCGATGGCCCCGACGCTTGAGTCAGCGGACCAACTCTTATTACGCACTAGTGGGCCCATCAAGCGCTTTGATGTTGTTGTCTTCACCCGAGCTGATCAAACAACTTATGTGAAACGGGTGATTGGTCTGCCAGGTGAAACCGTTGCATACCGCAATGACCAGCTGTACATCAATGGACGGCATGTCGACGAACCATTCTTGAATCAGGCCAAAAAGAAACCAGGGATTTTAACATCAGATTTTGAATTAAAAACCTTAATCGGCGAAAAGCAGATTCCAAAAGATGAGTACTTTGTATTGGGTGACAATCGCCAGATCAGCAAAGATAGCCGCTTGTTTGGTACGATCCACCGCGATACAATATTAGGCCGAGCAGTGGCGGTCTACTGGCCGATTAAAGATATACAATCTTTAAAATAATAATTAAAAGCTGACATACTCTAGAGTGTGTCAGCTTTTTTGATTATCGAGTGCTAATGATCGTATGAAATGTACTGAATATGATGCTTAATTGAAAAAATGATACGCTTAATTGGTGGATGTTGTAGTCCGGAATTAAATTTAACCCGTCAGCCAGACATCAGGTATGATAGAATTAAGAATAATACAATCAGTGACAAATATTAAGAATGATGTATATCGCTTAACTAGCAATAAAGGAGTTATTATGACAATTCAATGGTATCCAGGCCATATGGCAAAGGCCCAAAAACAAATTAAAGAACGGCTCAAAGCAGTCGATTTGATTCTCGAAATCGTGGATGCACGGGTTCCAGAATCTTCCATTAATCCGATGATTGCAGAACTTGGTCAAAACAAACCGACGCTCTTGATTATGAACAAAGCGGATATGGCAGATGCCAAACGCACACAACAATGGATTGAAACATTTAAAAAACGGGGGATTACAGCAATCGCGCTTGATGCGCAACATAAATCAAAATTACCGCAAATCGAAAAAGTAGCACAAGAAATTTTGGCAGACAAACTTGCTAAAAAACGGGCAAAAGGGATTCTTAATCCGGTGATCCGTGCAATGTGTGTTGGGGTTCCTAACGTTGGTAAATCAACGATTTTGAATCGCTTGGTGCAAAAAAACATTGCGGTAACAGGTAATCGACCCGGTGTAACCAAGAATCAACAATGGTTAAAAGCGGGCCAATCACTCGAATTGTTAGATACACCAGGGGTTTTATGGCCTAAATTCGAAGATCCAGCTGTCGGCAATAAGTTGGCCTTAACTGGTGCGATTTCGGATGCAATTTATCACCCGGATGATGTTGTGGTGTATGCTCTCGATTATTTCAAGGATTTCTATCCGCAACAATTGGTAAAAGAATACCATGTGACGCCGGCTGAACTTGAAATGCCAGCGCCTGATTTAATCATGGCATTGACCAAACGACTAGGTTTTAAAGAAGACTACGATCGCTTCTGTATGAAATTCATCACGGACGCGCGTAAGGGTAAGTTAGGGCGCTTTACACTCGATATCGTTCCTGTGGAGGCGCACTAATGACCAAACCAGAATCAATTGCTGCCATTAAGGCACGCTTATTAGACGACATTTCAGAGGAAGAAGTGGCGCTCTTACGCAGTGATGCGCGTGCTGGCGTGCAGAAGTTACTCGTTCAATATGACAAGCGGATGGCTAAGTTAGCGGCGCAAAAAGCGGCGTTTATCGAACGACGCCAGCTAGAAGAAAGTTTATGGCCAGATTATCCCTTGATTGCTGGAATTGATGAAGTTGGGCGCGGCCCATTAGCGGGTCCAGTTGTGACAGCGGCCGTCATTTTGCCACATGATTTTGACCTATGGCAAGTCAACGACTCTAAACAGCTTTCGTTTAAGGTGAAACAAGAACTGTATCGCGGTATCATGGCACAAGCCATCAGTGTCAGCATTGGGATTGCCGATGCACCACGGATCGACCAAGAGAATATCTATCACGCTACGGAACTGGCGATGGGCGAAGCTGTCGCTGGTTTAGCAGAACACCCCGATTACCTATTGGTGGACGCAATGACCGTGCCGACAGACATCCCACAAGAAAAATTGATTAAGGGGGATGCGCGCAGTATTAGTATCGCCTCAGCCAGTATTGTGGCTAAAGTGATTCGGGATCAATTGATGATTAATTATGATCAACAGTATCCGGGTTACGATCTTGCTAATAATATGGGTTACGGGACAGCGAAACATCTCGCTGGTTTAGCTGAATTCGGTGTTACGCCAATTCACCGCCGCAGTTTTTCGCCCGTTAAAGACGCCCTATAGAAAATAAAACAGCTCCTTTACGAAGATAAACGTAAAGGAGCTGTTTTTTTGTGTTGACTAAAAAGCAATTATTATTGAAAGTACACCTGGCAGATGGGTTTGGCCCCATCAGTGAATTACGCTTAGCCGCATGGTTAGTAACGAGTCACAATTGGGCTTTATCGGCATTGGAGATTGCGCAGATTGCGTGTTTACCGGAGCGATATTGGCTGACCTTTCAGACTAGTTTTGACAGTCTAGCTCTGCAACAGAAGTGTGCCACGCATGAACGTTATGTTCAGTATCTGACGATTCTAGAAGCAGATTATCCGCAACGGTTGTTAGAAACCCATTGTCCGCCAACAGTTTTATTTTATCGCGGCGATTTAAGTGTTTTGAAACAGCCATGTGTTGCGGTGGTTGGTGCGCGGCAAGCCACGGAGTATACTAAGCAAGCCCTGCAGCATTTATTGGGATTACCACAAACAACGACGATTATCAGTGGTTTAGCTCAAGGGGCGGATGCGATGGCGCATGAAGTTGCACTCCAAAAAGGGTTACGACCGATTGGCGTGATTGGAACGGGCTTGAATTGTTATTACCCACCACAAAACGAACACTTGCAACAGGCGGTCGCTGAAAAAGGGTTATTGATATCAGAATACGGTTTGGACGTAACGGCTAAGAAGCACCACTTCCCAGCCCGGGAAGTGATGTAATCCCGAAAGCCGTTGGTACTTAATCGACTAGCGCTTATCTTTAAAAGTTACCACATAAATTACCACATAGCATTTTTGTATAAACCTAAACGATTTTTATCAAATTGCTGATAACATTCACATTCCGCTTATCATAATCGTTAAGCACATGGCTATAGTGCAGTTGCGTTGTTCTTGATGACCCGTGGCCAAGCCTTTTAGCTACGGACTCTAAATCCATGCCATTCGTCAATAGATATGTTGCGTGTGTATGGCGCAAGGAGTGTATGACGTACTTTTTGGGGTCGATGTTGCAACGTTTTAAGATTGTGTTTAGTCGCGCACCGCAGCCGCTTGGAGAAAAGGGTCGGTTGTAATAATTAGTTATTACTAAGCTGTCTTCTTCAAAAGGGATGCCCAATCTTAAACATTTTTTCTTTTGGTGTATTTTATACTTTTTAAGGAGATCAATAAGCTCGCCAGAAACTAAAATATCTCTTATGCTCGCTTTCGTCTTCGGTTTGCCAATACCGTAATCACCACGAGTCTTGCTGATGCTTATGTTGTTATTTTCAAAATATATATCATTCCACGTCAACGCTAGACATTCTCCCTTGCGCATACCGGTTAATTCCAAGATATAAAAAAATACTTTGGCATCTAAAGTCGTATTGTTAAGTTCGCGGTTAAAAACTTGCAAATCTTTTTCTGAGAAGGGTCGACGATCTATATTGATGTCAAAATGTATATTATTAAGTTTGTTTTTGTCTAAAAATTCATTTTCAACAGCAGCGTTCATCAAAGCCATAACTTTCTTGTGGTAAGATTGGATTGAAGTCGGTGCAAGGTGGAAGTTCTCTCTAAGCGGATTGATAAATAGAGAGACGTATTTAGCTTTGTTCAAGGACTTTAGATCTTGTTTCCCAAGTAGCGGAATTACGTATTTATTTACTATATTCATAGTCCCACGCCTTGTTGTTTCACGCCATTCTCCTTGCTTAGATTCCATCCATTGCGTTGCCCACTGTTGTACAGTCATTTTAGATGTATCCAGTTTTGTAAAATTTTGATTTGATATATCTAATTGAATTTTTAAAAGTGCGTGGTTAGCAGATTTTTCAGAATCGAACCCTCGTTTGCTGGCTTCTTTTCGTCGATGAAAATTATCGAAGTACGGGAATCGATACCCATATTTGGTACCTTTTTTAGACTCGTAAGAAAAGACATGATCATATTTTTTTGAATAATTTAATTTTGTCATTTTTCCTCCTTGTCCCAGTTATGATTATTAGTTAAAATAGAGTATACAAATAGCGTACCCTAAATAGGGGGCGTTATAGATAAGAGACACACCTTACTTCTTGGCGGGAGAGGGGTGTGCCTTTTTTGTTGCAAATCAGCCAGTGAGCCTTGCACTCACAGCCGGCTTTACCGGTGACTGAAATAATTCTAGTAATCTTCAAATGAAACATTACCACTATCACGACTCAGCGGTGTGATTCTAATTTCGAGAGTAGCGTCACGTTTAGCATTAAATGCGTTTGCGATGGTTGCTTCATATTTGGCGAACCAAACATTGCCGTCTTTTGTCCATGGTTGAATATTCCCTAAAATTGTGTGAATCTTGCTTCCCTTATAAGGGTACTTTTTAGAAAAAGTTTGATTTGCTAACTGAGTTAGAATTGCAGATTGTTCGTCTGTTGGTTTTTCATTCAGGCGAGTAATATCGCTAGCTTGTTCTGATTCAACTTTAGCCTTTTCTGATTCGGCTTTTTTTTGGCTTTCAGATGATTCTGACGCTGCTTTTCGTTGACTTTCAGAGGCTACAGCAGCGCGTGAGCTTTCTTGCGCTAAACTTTCTCTATTGGCCAAAAATTTCTTACTTGGTTTTACGTAAATAAGTTTGCTCTTTTTGGTGTTATCGTCGTAGTCTTTGCTGACTTCGAGTCGAAGGCTTTTCTTGCTGTTGCCTTTTAGGTTATATTCAAAAGAAAATTTCCCGTTAGAATCAGCAGCAGTTTGTTTGACATTATCGATATTAACGCCATAGTCTGGGGAAGTCTTACCAGAAATCGTCGCAACGCCTTTATCGTTAGTAACAAATGTTTCGTTTACTGTTAACTTAGTAGACTTGTTGTCCTTATTTGAGCCTGATCCAAATCCAATTAATAATAGTAGTAATGACAAAACACCGGTATAAATCCACCATTGCTTGAAAATAGGTGTTACAGAGCTTTTATCAGCTTTGTATTTTTGATAATACTTAACCCCAAAATAAATTGACACTCCCAAAAGAATGACCGCTCCAACGGTCATAGCTAAACTAATCACGATAATTGCGACTACAAGCCCGATGAAAAATTTCCAAATTTGTTTCATTTCAATCCTCCAGATATGATAGAATGTATTTGGACATAGTAATAATAGACAGGCCCTATTGAATCCCCACGATTCTTTAGGGCTTTTTTAATGCAATTATCTAGTTGGGAATCGCACCCAACCAAAGCCACTAGGCTAGACGGTAACCGTATAAACGACTACTTTCCCAATAATTCTAACGTCGCTCATTGAGTCGTATAAGTAATTAATAGGGCGGAACTCGCCGCTTGTGCTGTCGGGCGTGAATGTGACAATCTTATTTCTAGGATCATTGTAGAACCGTTTAACAGCCATTCCTGCGCCTTCTTGAAAAACGACGATATCGCCGTCACACAGTTCTGTAAAATCGCTGTATTTTTTAATTGCGATCAATGAACCGTCTGGAATGATTCTATTCATTGATTCACCATTGATGTAAGTGATGAATATATCTTTATCGCCAGCATATTTACCCATAATGACGTCTGAAAGGCCAATCGTTTCAACTTCATTAGCTGTGAATGGATCAACGTCATTGAGCACGCCAGCCGATAAACCAGCGTCGAAAAAGTTATAGTTAGATATCTTGTTAAAAGTTGCTTCTATTTGAGCTTCTTGACTAAGTAAAAGTTGGGATTTGTTAATTCTCCAGTGACTTGCTAATGATTCAATAGCACCAGCACGTGGCATCTTCTTGCCGTTTTCCCAATCGCTGATAGTAGATTGAGAAACTCCAATGATTTCAGCAAGCTCTTTTGAGGTTTCGTTGTTTAATGAGCGGTATTTTTTCATATTTTTACCAAACGTTAATTTCAAATCATCAGTCATGGTATTTGTTCTCGCTTCCTATATATGTCGATGAATTGATTATATCACTTTAAGCAATTTTGTAAATACATTATGCAACTTTCGTTAAACTTTAAGCGATATATTAGTTGCATTATCGCTTTAAACGATATATACTATGTTTATTGATTGAAAGGAGGTAAATAAATGCCTATTGAACAAATGATGACTTTAAAATCATTGCGAGTAAGAATCGGAATGACACAACAGGCTGTTGCTGAAAAGCTTGGCGTTGATAGACAAACTATTGGTCGTTGGGAAAAAGATAGCGGGTCAATGCCGGTTAAGTTTATGTATATTTTTTCAGAACTTTATAAGTATCCTATGGATCGAATTTTTTTTGGTAATTCAATCGCTTTAAGCGATAAAATTAAATAAGGAGGAAGCAAAATGAATAACTTAGTAATCATGAAAAACCAACAAGCGGTAACGAGTAGTTTACAAGTAGCAGAGGTGTTTGATAAGAATCATCAACATGTGCTACGAGATATCGACAACTTAAAAGAGGGTGTCCAAAATTGGACAGACCTATTCTACGAAGATGTTTATACACATCCCCAAAATAAACAACAATACAGAGTTATCTATATGAACAGAGATGGCTTCACATTATTGGCGATGGGCTTTACTGGAAAGAAGGCTCTGAGCTTTAAATTGAAATACATCGAAGCATTCAATCAGATGGAAAACAGCATCAAAACTCAATTGGAGTTACCAACGACGCCACAAGGAATTCTCAAACTCGTAATGCAAAACGTCGATGAGTCAAACCAGAAAGTAGAAGAGTTGGGCACTCGCCTAACGGATTTAGAATTAAACACGCCAGTTGCTCCAGGTGACTACAACTATATTTCTCGTCGCATTAGTCAACGGGTTCGTGAAGTTGGCAGAGGCTACGGCGAACTTACGCAGAAGCAACGTGGTGAACTGTTTAAAGACATCAACCAAGGGGTTAAACGGATTGCTGGGGTCGGATCACGTTCACAACTTCGTGAACGACACTATAAGGCAGTTGTCGAATTTATTAACGATTGGGAACCATCAACGGCAACGAAAACGTTAGTACGTCAAATGGCGCTTGAATTGGAGGGATAACCATGGAAACTGTGGAGGAGATGACGGAAAGAGTAATAACGGCGGAAGCCAAGAAAAGAATGGACGTTCTTTTCGAAAAGATATCCGCTCAATATATTCTGGTTGATACATCGACTTTAAAAAAGCAATTGTGTATGTCTGATTCATTTTTTGAGAAAAACATCGCAACTGATTTGCGGATCAAGCTAATCCAACATAGACGTACGGATGGGCGAACCATTTTTTACAAACCCGATGAAGTTAAACAAGTTATTTACCAGATTATTGATGAGTGGGAAGGTTGAAATGATGAACTGGGACGCATACAAACAACTAGCTGACCGATGGTATGAAGGCTACAAGCACAAGTTATATATCCAACAACAAAAGGAGAGAGATCATGAATAAACATATGTACATGGCAGTTGCGATTAGCTTAATGGCTGGGCTATATATCCCAAAGCCACTGCAATTGATTGTAACGCTCATGATTATTACCTCAATGGTAACTTACATGTTTACCAAGAGCGATGAATTTTTTGGCACAAAAAAAGCCGACAGTGCTGAAGACACTGACGACCAGGTTAAATAGTTTTGACGAACTAAATTAACCTCATTGTACCACGACAAATTAAAAAATGAAATGAGGTATTAATGATGAGCAAAAATACTGAACGTTTAAAACAAGCTGAATGGCACGCGCCCGAACCAGATGAACCTTCCAATGAAGAACCAGCCAACAAATATTTCTTTATAAAATTGGCGACTGGTGGTTATCAGCGTATCCAGTATAAGGACACTGAACAAGGCGCTCAATCAGCGTTAAAGGACTTACTAAGAGGCTATGAACTTCAAGACCTGTTAATGGCTGCTTGCGATTACACTGCACAAGATATTTTAGATCTATTCAATCCAACGGAGGTTTAAAAATGATAACTCAAAATTTAGAAACAACGCCAACACCAGAACTTAACAAGGCCCTTTACGCGACACAACAAGCGCTAATTCAACCAACAAAAAATAAAGAGGCCCACTACGGCAAGTATGCAGATTTAAGCGCCATTGACGCTGCAATCCGCAAGGCGATTAAAGAATCAGATTCGGGCATCAGCTTCTCGCAAGGCGTTGTTGATGACTCGAACGCTAATGGTAAAGTATCACACAAGATTTACACGGTTATCCGACATTCAAGCGGTGAAGAAAAAATATTGTACGGTGACTCGTTTCCTGACGATCCAAACATGCAAAAACAAGGCGCTAACGAAACATATGCTAAACGTACAAGCCTTTGCTTAGCCTTTGGGATTGTAGCCGATGACGATGACGACGGTCAGGGCGCTTCACTGCTAGACGCGTACAAGGATAAGCAAGATGAAATTCGCACCAAAACTAATAACTGGTTGACTGCTGAATTGGCTCAAATGGATAAAAAAAACGTTGACCAGTTGCGGTTAGTTTTGAAGTCGAAAGATAAAAAAGTATCAAATTTAACATACATGGAGTCCTTAACACTTGCTGGTGCCGTTCGCTACTTCAAGATGCAAAATGGTCAGATTGATTAGTTATGACGGTTTACGGCAAACTTGGTAAGTATTCAAAACACAAATTAGAAATTGAAACAGATGATGAGCTAGACATCTATAAGATTAGCAAGTACGCCAATGGTCGTCAGGTGTCCGTCAGCGTTGAAATTGAAGACGGTAGACGTATTAGTCCTGACCAACGTAAGAAGACATACGCGCTGATTCATGACGTCTGTGACTACTTAGGCTATCCAGATGATGCAATGGAAGCATGGTTTAAATATCAGTTTATCCAGCATAAAGGCATTGAGTGGTTCAGCTTAAGCAACTGCAGCATGTCACTGGCAACGAGCTACTTAACGTTTATTTTAGATTTCTGTTTTGAAGAGGATATACCTTTCAGAACTAAGACATGGGACATGATCCCGACCGATTACCATTTAACACTGCAATGTTTGAAACATCGTAAGTGTGTCATCTGCGGTAAACGAGCACAGTTTGCGCATGTTAATGCGGTCGGTATGGGTGTTAATCGGAACAAGGTTGACCATACTAAACGATTCGTTATGCCGCTTTGCGTTAATCATCATACTGAGCAGCATAACAAAGGGATTAACTCATTTATTAATTATTATCACATCAAACCGGTTAAACCAGACTTAGAAACATTGAGAATATTAAAAGTCAGAGGCGACTACGAAGATAAGGAGGACTCAAATGGATCATAAGGAAGAGCCAAATTACTACGCGATAATTCCAGCAAACGTGCGATATGATAAGCGACTGATTCAAGGCGCTAAGTTGCTTTACGGTGAAATTACGGCGCTTAGCAACCAGAAAGGTTACTGCTGGGCAAGCAACAATTACTTTATGAAACTCTATAAAGTTAGCAGAAATACTGTCCAATCATGGCTCAAGTCACTTGAAGTTTGCGGCTATATAAGTAGAGAAGTTGTTTACAAGGAGGGTAGCCAAGAAATCGATACTAGGTATATCAGAATTTCGGGCTACCCTAGCCCAGAAAACTTGGCTACCCCTAGCCCTAAAAACGTTACAGATAATAATACATCTTTTAATACTACAGTTAATAATACAAATAATATAAAACCATTGTCGGGCAAACCCGACCCTATCCCTTATAAAAAAATCATTGACTATCTAAATGAAAAAACGGGTAGAACTTTTAGAAACGTTGAATCCAACAAAAAGTTAATAAAAGCAAGATGGCATGAAGGCTACCAACTGGATGACTTCAAGAAGGTTATTGACAATAAAGTGATTGATGCCAACGATTCTAAATCATATTTCGATGGGAAATTTCTTCAACCTAGCACGCTGTTTGGCAACAAGTTCGATCAATATCTAAACCAAACTAATGCGATTAAACAGAAAGGGGGCTCATATGGTGGAATTGAATTCTAGTATTGGCGCCAGCTTTAACCTGCTGCGGAAAGTAAAGGCATTGCCAGCATACTGTAGAATCCACACAGATTGCCGTTTGGTGCAATTAGAAGGGCATGAACCTTTCTGCCCCAAGTGTGCCAAGAAAAGCATTGACGAGCGTAATAACAACGTTGTGCTTGAAGGGACGTGGCGTAATTATCAGAGAGCCTTTCACGGCGTATTGCAGTGTGATTCTATCTTTGACGATTTCGAGTTGAAGAAGGCAACTTTTGATAATTATGAAACTGAGCCAAACACCGAGGCGGCCAGAAACTTGCTAAAAGCCAGACAGATTGCCGGGAAGTATCTAGACCGCGATTATAAGGCTAATACGATTATCACAGGCGTGCCAGGTGTCGGTAAGTCACATTTAGCCGTATCAATGCTAAAAGCCGTCAATGAAACGATACAGCCCGATGCTTCATGCTTGTTTGTATCAGTTAATGAACTAATGCGACTGATTAAAGCCTCGTTTGACTCCAAGGGAAGCGAATTTACCGAAGCTAGAATGGTTAAGCTACTGGGCAGTGTTAACTTGCTAGTACTTGACGATTTAGGAAGTGAAGCATCGTTTCAATCCAGTTCAAGGGAGGCAAGCGAGTGGGTTCAGCAAGTCCTGTTTGGTATTTTGAACAAACGCAATCGTACGATCATTACAACGAATTTAACAAGCGAGGAATTAGCAAAGATATACAATCCCAAGCTATTGAGCCGGATGTATAAGGGGATTGCTAAACAGAATGGGGTCATCAAGTTTACGAAAACGACTCCAGATAAAAGGATGGTTATTTTCTAATGTGCAAATTATGTAACGGCAAGAAAATTATCTATGTGAACCAAGGGTTTGGGACGACGGTTAAGCCGTGCCCACAATGCAATACCAATTATAGAAAGGCGCAGGGCTATGAAACTAGTAATAATGGGTGAGCCAGTTGCAGCTGGGCGACCTAGGTTCAGTAGCCGCGGTGGCTTTGCCAAAGCGTATGATCCCAAAAAGAGTCGGGATTATAAAAAAATGATTAAAAAGCAAGCCATGCAGCAGCTGCCAAGTGATTATGAACCATTTGCTTGCCCGATTGAGGTCGACATTAAGGTCTATCGGTCAATTCAGAAATCAGTTAGCAAGAAGGAATATGCTAGAAGGTTCTCAAATGAGGTTAGACCAACAGTTAAGCCTGACGCTGACAATTACATCAAAATCATTTTAGATGGCTTAAATGGGCTCGTATGGCTCGATGATAACCAGATAACGGATGTAGCAGCACACAAATATTATTCAGATAAACCGAGAGTGGAGGTTGAAGTTAATGGATCATAAAGATTTTACAGACGAACAACAGTTGTTCTATACCAACTTAGAAAAATCGGTGGAACTTGCAGGGAATGATTTTGCAACAGGATACAAGACACTTCTAGACATTATTTATTATCGTGTCAATAAAGAGTTGAGTAACGCATATGAAAACATGCCAGAAGAAGACAGACGAGCAGTTATAGCAGACTACTGCTTGCCATATTAGGGGGAATAGAAATGATTAACAGAGTAATTTTAATAGGACGATTGACAAAAGACCCAGAGCTTAAATATACGTCGTCAGGTGCAGCAATTGGCTCGTTTAGCTTAGCTGTTAACCGTCAGTTCACAAATTCCAATGGTGATCGTGAAGCGGACTTTATCAACTGTGTTATCTGGCGTAAGTCAGCGGAAAACTTCGCAAACTTCACTCACAAGGGTTCACTAGTCGGAATTGACGGACGTCTACAAACGAGAAACTATGAGAACCAGCAAGGCCAACGTGTTTATGTGACTGAGGTGGTCGTGGATAACTTTAGCTTGCTTGAAAAAAGAGCGTCCGATAATTCGAACGTAAATCAGACGCAACCCGGAAGCAATAAAACTAACAAGCCTGCTGATTCAGTCGCAAATAACGGGCAAGCGATTGATATTGCAGACGATGACTTACCATTCTAGGGGGTGACAGCATGAATTATGTAATAGTCGGTGTCAAATCGAAGGAAGTTCTGCATGAAGCGCCACATAAGTCAGAGTTGAATAATTGGCGTTTGCAAAACGATGTGAATGAACCAACAACGATCATCCTGAAGGGCAAGCTAGAACAAGCTTTAAAACCAGAATCGGTCGAAGAGCTGCGTAATAAGTATTATGCAGTTGATTATTGGCAACGTCAGCTTGATGAGACTACAAAGGCTTATCATGCACGCATTGCGGTCAAAACTAGACAGTTAATTGAGCAAGGTTATAAGCGTAACGATGTGATGGCTGAGTTAGGCATAAACACTGGGTTGCTCTCCAACGTTCAAACCGAATATGGCATTCTGTTCAAAAAGAGATCAACCAGCACAGTTGTGGAGAGACGCAAGAAGATGATCGAATTATTAAAGTCAGGTATGTCAAAACAAGATGTTGCCAAAGCCGTTGGACGGTCAGTTGACGCGGTGCAAGAGGCTGCTAAGGTATACGGTTTTAAAATCCCACGTCAAAGATCGCATTATTATGACATTCCACATCGCTTGATTAAAAATGGCGAGTCCATCGAATTTGAAAGCGCGAAGAAAACAGCGGAGTTTCTTAATATTTCAACATACAAATTGAAGTATGACATTGACAATGGGCGAGAGATTAAAGGCTATAAGGTTATTCGGTTAGAAAAGGTGGGCAAGGCTGATGACTGAATGTAAGTATTGCGATTGCGAAACGGTAGTAATTCGTGGTGTTTATTAAATGAGAAAGTTAGGGACTAATTTAAATGATTAAGATATTAGAATTGTTCGGCGGGATTGGTGCCCCAAGAAAAGCGCTGGTTAATTTAGGAATCGACTTTAAATCAATTGACTACGTCGAAATCGATGAAAAAGCAGTCCGGACTTACAATGCGCTTTTTGACAACGAGCAACGAGCGCAGAGTGTGGTTGATTACAACCTACGGCCAGACATCTTAATCCACGGTTCACCGTGCCAGGACTTTTCTCGCGCCGGTAAACGCCTGGGCGGGAATGACGAAGATAAAACGCGATCAAGTTTGATGTGGGAGACATTGCGGATCATTAAGAATCTAGGTATATGGAAACCGAAATTCGTTGTTTGGGAAAATGTTAAGGGTGTTCGTGATAAGGATATGGTCCACTCGTTTGAGAAGTATTTGAATAAAATGAACGAACTGGGTTACACAAGTAGTTTTCAAGTTTTAGATGCGCGTGACTTTGGGATTCCGCAAAAACGCGAACGATTATTTACAATTTCGAAATTAGACGGAGATCCATTTAATTTTGACCAGTTGGCACATAAACCGATGGCAAGCATTGCTAATTTTTTAGAAACGAACGTGGATGATAAATATATAATCACATCGCCTAGTATGTTGAACAAGATTGGGGATGATTCTAACGGTTCAAGTTTCGGTGGACGATTAAAACCAATTGATCAATACGCTTGGACCATCACTACTAAACAGAACCGTTGCCCAAATTCAGGAATCATTAGTATCGGAAATGGCCAGTATCGTTTACTAACTGAAAAAGAATGCTGGCGATTGATGGGTTTTGATGATGAGGATTACAACGCAGCGTTAAAGGCCAACCCAACACGCAAAGGCTGTACTAATGGCACAATGTACAAGCAATCAGGCAATAGCATTGTAGTTAACGTGTTGGAAGCAATATTTGAAGTGATTTTAGATGATTTAGAAACCAAAATAAAAAGACCATATTGGCAGTCGTTAGGAGAATTAGCATTTGAAGATTAATGCATAATCGTCAAACATGAACGAATAATCAAATGCAAGTGGTTGTTACATTATCCGTAATAACCAGTGGTTATTTCCAATTTGGAAACAACCACTAATCGAATTGTTGCAAAAAATGCAACTGTTGCTAAAATGGAAATAGTTCAGGTGAAAGATTATAGCTTTAGATATAAGTTTGAAAATCCGGAATTGTTGGAGGCGGGACTATGATTGCTGTGACTGCAACTGCAATAGTCGCAGTTACCGTACTTGCGATTGTTGCTATGCTTTTAGACCACTTGGAGGAACGTTAATGGACAACTATGAGCAACTCAAAGCTGATAATAAGCGGCTAAAGAAACGAAATGAATGGTTAGAACAAGCTAACTGCGATTTAAACAAAGAAATAGAAGCAGCTTACGAAAGAATTCATCAGCTTACAATTAAGATTGAAGAGATGTTTTAGGCACAAAAAAAGTCGCCCGGCAAGACGACTTCGCTGATGTACTGACTGACTAAATTATAACATAAAGGGGTAAACAGATGTATAAGATGGACGAGCTATTCCCACAAGTAGACGAAAAGAAAACCGTAGCTAAGGTTAAACACTTTTTAAAACACTCACTGCCCCAAATGCAAAGATATAGTCATAAGGACATCAGCGGTATCAAGTCACCTATTATCACAGACATGCCTAAGGGTGGTTCGGTGGGCAATCAAGCAGAAGAAACAATCACACAGCGCGTTTATGCTGGTCAAGTAATTAACAGTGTGGTTACGGCGTTAAAGAGCTGTGATGTGGTTAGTCGTAAGTTACTAATTGATGTTTACGTTTCAAGCTCTAAGACGCCTGACTATCTGGAAATGGAAGCATTAGGTTATGAAAAAACACGGTATCAGTTTTATAAGAACCGCGCTTGTTTACAGTTTGCCGACTCGTTCATGCTCGAAGACTTACACGTTTTCAAAAAGTGAACTTTTAGTGAACCAAATAACTTTAAATACGCGTTATAGTAGTATTATCGATAGTTGAGTAATGCTTATATGATTGAGTATCCTAGTAGCTTAATGGTAAAGCGGCGCGGAAGTGCACCTGCGGTCACGATTCGGGTTCGAGTCCCGGCTAGGATATTGGTCCGAGAAGCTAGCAAGTTTAAACCAAGACTATCTGGTCTAACCTCGGTTGAGATAGTTAAAAGCGTCGCAAAAACTTAACATTTGGATCACCTTTGTTTTGTTTAACGGCGTAATCCTAGTAGCTTAACGGTAAAGCATGCAAATCCTCCTTTAGGCGCAACTGGTAATCCACCGTTCGAGTCGGTGGCTAGGATATTGACAAATGTCAAGCCCACCACACCGTTAAATCGGCAGGTACGTCCTGATGTGGTGATTTTATTTATGGGTTATCAGTATTCTAGATCATGCTGATTATAAAACCCCAACCTATCGCAGTGGCGGAATAGGTAGACGCAATGAGCCGGCCGGGGTCGTCGGTAGTTGTGTGGTGCAAATCCACACCTGCGATATTAATAGTTAAGTCATAGCCAGTTGGTTATGGCTTTTTTAATGCATAAATTAAGGAGTGAGTTAGATGGACAACCAAAAGTTTATTAGCTATTGCAAAACAGCTGTAGTAAATAGAACCAATCTGCACGTGCTCAAAAACGGAGAAGATAAAATTGGTATCAACGATGTTTATGTAGTTTGGTTGGCAAAGGCGCTACAAAACAACAAGGCTTTATTAAGTACAACTCTTGATGACGGATTGTATTACGAAATCACGTTTAACGGAGATAAGACAGAATTGTACGTTGACACTTACAAGAAGCAGAGCAATGAAGCTCTTATTATCTAGGAGGTCAACATGTATTATATGAATCAAGGCAGCTACAAGAAAGAACCTGATTGGCAATCTAAAGCCGATGCTAGGTTAGAGAAGTGGCTTAAACAAAAGAAGGAAGAGAAACGTCGTTCAGATGAGCGGCGTATTTTTGTGCAAGAAAAAGGTGTCAAAGATGAAACTGATAAAAATTAAAGCCTATGAGTTCAGTGATGAGAAAGATGATGCGGTCGAATTGGGCGAAAAATGGGAATGTCTACTTAATCCCGATACCATCAGCTACATATCTGATGTAACTGAGCAGATTGCTAACCTTCCGGGTAAGTTTTATCAGATTCGGTTAACAAATGATGTTTGTTTAATAGTTAATACAGCTGAATTAGCAAACATCGGAATTGCCTGATTAGGTTTAATTGAATATAGGAGTGTGGTGATTATGTGATGGTTGACAAAAGTGTACAGAATGAGACTTTTTATGAATTGGATAAAGCGAAGCAAACAGCTATTATATTGCTGTTTGAAGATAAGTTGAGCGATGAACAGATTGCTAAGACTGTAAACCGATCTAGGACAACGTTATCTAATTGGAAAAAGGACAACAAATTTAAGCAAGCGCAGATAGAATATAGACGCGTTGCAATTGATAGTTATGTGCCAGACGCAATTAAAAGGCTTCACAAATTAGCAATAGGTGCTAAATCGGAAATGGTTAGCCTCCAAGCAGTCCAGAGCATATTATCCATGGCGGGCTTCGGTTCTGTTGACAGCTCACCAGAATTAGAACAAGCAAAGATAGAAAAAGCTAAAGCCGATGTACGTAAGACCAAAGCTGAGGCTGATATTAAGGAAGCTGAGGCTAAAGCTGTCGGGGATACGGATAGTAGCGGTATTACCTTAGAAATCATCAGAACGGATAGACGGGGGCAATCAGATGAAACTAAGAGTTAACTTAGATCAGATGATTAGTCCTCATTTTGATTATGTTCTTTATTCATCAGCACTTAACAAAGTGTTAAAAGGCGGTCGTGGTTCAACCAAGTCATCGGTTATCAGCTTACAAATAGTGCTCGACTTCTTACAAGATGAAAATGCGAATGCATTAATTATAAGGAAAGTCGCTAATACAATTGAGCTTTCTGTTTACGAACAAATCAAATGGGCTATTTATATGATAGGTGTACAGAGTCAGTTCGCTTTTACTAAATCACCGTATCGAATAACACATAAGCCTACGGGTACATCGTTTTATTTTAGCGGGTTAGATGACCCCGCAAAACTTAAATCAATGATCATTGCTAAAGGCTACATTTGTCAGCTGTGGTTTGAAGAATTAGCTGAGTTTAGCAGTTGGGAAGAAGTCGACACTGTTAGAGCTTCGTTTACGCGTAAGGTGCTGCCACCGGGCAAACACGTTGTTACTTACTATTCTTATAACCCACCTAAGAATCCTTATGACTGGATAAACGAGTGGGTAAGCCAAAAGATGGGAAAAGATAAGTGGTATGTTGACCATTCAACGTATCAAGACGTCACCTTGCCAGACATTCTAGCGGAGGATTACTTAGATGAAATCGAAACTGTTAAGCAGAATGATTACAATTACTATCAATGGATGTACAAAGGCAAAGTAATTGGATTAGGTAACTCAATCTATAACATGGATCTTTTTTTTGAAATTAACCAACTTCCGGATAATGATTACATTGCTCAACTTGCTTATTCAATCGACGTCGGGCATCAAACAAGCGCCACAACTTGTCTGTGTATTGGATTAACAGGGAAGAACAACGTTATTTTGCTAGATACTTATTACTACTCACCAGCAGGACAAACTAAAAAGAAGTCTCCGGGCGAACTCGCTAGAGACATTCATGACTTTATTGCTGATTCAGCTAGTGCATACCCAAATGCGCCGATTGTAAAAAGAACTATTGATTCGGCAGAAGGCGGTCTTAGAAATCAATATTACAGTGATTATGGGACGCGCCTACATGGTGTTAACAAGGCCATGCGTAAAGAAACAATGATTGATTACCCGCAAGAATTGCTAGCACAAGGGCGGGTTTTTATTTTGCGCAAAAAGACAAACGAAATTTTCATTACACAGCACCAACAGTATCGATGGGACGAAAAAACAATCGCAACTAGCGACCCTAAAGTTATTAAAGAAAACGATCATACTTGCGATGCGTTCCAGTATTTCTGCATTGACAACAAGCGGCTCTTAGGACTCAAAAAGTAGGTGAGTAAATGTTCGAAAAAATCAAAAATCTATTCAGGAAGGCAGGTGCAGAGCTAGGTATGGTAAATAGTTTAACGAAGATTGTAGACCACCCGAAAATTAACGTCGAGCAGTCAGAGTATGACAGGATTGCTAAATCATTGCAGTATTTTGAAGGCAAGTTCGACGATGTGAAGTATCACAACAGCGACCACGAGTTGAAGACGCGCCCTTACATGTCGATTAACATGATGAAAGTTGTTGCTAAGCGTATGGCTTCGCTACTTTATAACGAACAGTGTCGGATTATTGTTGGCAATGACGAAAAGTTCAAAGATGCTAATGAGTTTATTCAGCAAACATTTAGCGACAACGACTTCAACAAGAACTTTGAGCGCTATCTTGAGTCTGATTTAGCCTTGGGTGGATTAGTTATCCGACCTTACTTCGATGTTGGTCAAGGCAAGATTAAATTGTCATGGTGCCAGGCGCCGACTATTTATCCATTACGGAATAATACAAACGACGTGTCTGAAATCGCGATTGCTTCGGTTAATCAGATAATCGAAAATGACAAGGTCATCTATTACACACTGTTAGAGTTCCACGAATGGGTTAATGGCAACTATCAAATTACTAACGAACTTTACCGTTCGGAAGATAAGTCAATTGTTGGCATTCAAGTCCCGTTAACAAGCTACGAACCATATTCAGGGCTTGAACCTGTAGCAACTTTGGAAAATATTACACGCCCACAATTTGTCTATTTGAAACCGCAAGGGTTTAACAACCGCAACATTACCAGTCCTTTAGGCATTGGTGTATGCGACAACGCATTATCTACCTTGAAGCAGATTAACGACACCTTCGACCAATTCAACTGGGAAATCAAGATGGGTCAACGTCGTGTTGCTGTTCCGGAAGACTTAACAAGCTTAGGCATTGATGAACGCGGCATTAAGCAACCTAAACAAGTGTTTGATTCGAGCCAGAACGTGTTCATTAAAATGCGTGGTGATTCAGAAGACGGCTTCAAGATTACTGACTTAACTAGCGAGATTCGGTCACAGGCTTACATCGCAGCGTTAAACAACGCCTTACAAGTGCTAGAAATGCAAGTTGGTTTAACGGCTGGCACGTTCTCATTCGATGCTAAAGGTGGTTTAAAGACAGCTACCGAAGTTGTGAGTGAAAACAGCATGACTCAACAGACTCGTAGTAGTCAATTGACCATGGTTGATCGTGCAATTAAAGAGTTGATTATCAGCATTCTTGAACTCGCTAAGGCTTATGAAGCTTATAACGGTGACATTCCAACGATGGGCGACATTTCAGTTGATTTCGATGACGGCGTTGTTACTGATAAGCAACAACAACTAGACTTCTTTACGCAAGCTAAGTCAGCTGGTTTTGCGTCAACTAAACTGGCAATCAAGAAGGTGTTTGGTTACACCGACGACCAAGCGGAAGATTTGATTAAAGAAATTAATGCGGAAGTGCCAAACGAACCAGCCGTGACAAACGTCCCTAGTTTTGAAGATGGTGACGAATAATGAAACAGCTAGACATCTATTCTAGTCAGATTCAACGTGTTTATTTAGCTTTAGAAGATGAAATCATTAAGATGCTGATTAAGTGGCTCAACACTAAAGGCTTAGACGGTGATAATTTCAATGTTTATAGCTGGCATTTAGACCGACTGAACCAATTAGGTGCGTTGAATGGGGAAACCGCTAAGTTAGTGTCTAAAGCGACTAAGATTAGCAAGCCCCTCATTGAAAAGATGATTAAAGATTCAGGATATGACATTGCAGACGCGACTTCTAAGACGTTAAGTAATGGATTGGGCGTTGATAAGAAGCCAGTCAGCTCTAATGTCGATATGATTCTACGTAACATGCTAAAGCAGACGTTCCTAGACTTAGACAACTATGTCAATCAGACGCTTATTACGACTAATACAGGTCAAGGAATTGTTTCTAAGGCTTATCAGTCCATCTTAGAGAATATGGTGGCTAATGTTACCACAGGAACGACAACGGCTAAACAGGCGCTTAATAAGGCTATGTATAAGCTGGTGGACAGCGGGTTGGAATCTGGTTTGATTGACAAAGGTGGGCATCATTGGAGCATCGAGGCTTATACGCGTACCGTTTTAGATTCAACAAAGTATCGCGTTATGAATGAGACCAGAATGGAGCAGGCACACGAATATGACGTCCACACGTTCGTTATGAGCAGCCATGCGGCTAGTCGTGCAGCTTGTGCGCCTATTCAAGGCAAAGTGGTTAATGATGTCCCTACTAGCAGTCCTAAATACGATTCGCGTTACCCGTCAATCTACGACCACGGATATGGAGAACCAGCTGGTTGTTTCGGTATCAATTGCCATCACATGAAGTATCCGTTCATTCCGGGTGTAAATACTAATCATCAAAAGCAATATGATCCGATTGAAGCACAGGAGAATGGTAAGGTTCAACAGAAACAACGCCAACTTGAACGCGCGATTCGCAATAGTAAGCGTAAGTTGAACACTGCTAACGAATTGGGCGACCGAGAAGGCGCTGAGAGATTTAAATTGCTAATTAGAAAGCAACAAGGGGCTTTACGTCAGTTTGTTGGCGATAATGAGTTTCTGCATCGTGATTATTCAAGAGAAAAAGTAGTCAATTAACAACCCGACCTAGATACGTCGTTAAAAGGTCTATTTTTATGCAAACTTTCGTGTTCGTAGCACGTTAAAAATCAATGTAAAGGAGTTTTACGCATGAAACGTGAGGAATTAAAAGCACTAGGGTTGGAAGATTCAGCAATTGACAAGGTTATGGCCTTGCATGGCCAAACAGTTAACGGATTGAATGCTCAAATTAATACTTTGAACACTGAAAAGGAAACGTTGACCGAACAAGTTAGCCAATCAGCCAAGCAATTAGAAGATTTAAGCAAGGACAACGCAGATAACGCCGAGTTACAAGCTCAAATTAAACAGTTGCAAGACGATAAAGCTCAATTGGAATCTGACAGCCAAACTAAGTTGGTTGAAGTTCAAACGAATTATGCAATTGAATCAGCTTTAAAGGACGCGGGTGCTCGCGACGTCAAAGCTGTATTACCGTTCATTGACAAAGACACAATCAAGTTAGCAGACGGTAAGGTAACAGGCTTAGACGAACAATTAAAGACAGTTCAAGCGGATAAGGATTTCTTATTTCAACCAACAGAACCAGAAACAAAAAAACCAGCAATCGTTACGGGGCAAAATTCAAATCCCGGTGGCGGTCAAGGTGGTAATTCGATTCTTGAAACAATTCAAAATAATTTAACAAAGGGAGCTGAATAGTATGACAGTAGTATTAGATAGCAAGGATTTAGCAACACTCGACGAAGAATTTAAAGCAGATTCACAAGTTTGGGACGTATTAACGCAGGGGGCGAAGAGCATTACACCCGCTGATTTTGTCGGAGCAAACGAAGTCCGAATTAACAAAATGTCAGGGTTCATGGAAGCCACACAATATAAACGCAACGGGGACAACGCCCGTAATCAAATTAACATCGACAAAGAAACCGTTAAATTAACTCATGAAGACTGGTTCGGATATGATGTTGATCGCTTAGACCAATCAGAAAGTGCGGCTTTAACGATTAATAATATTGTTACCGAACACCGTCGGTTAATCAGTGTTCCACACCGCGATAAAGTCGCTATCCAAGCATTATTCGATAATGCAGGAAAAGAAGTTAAAGAAACAATTACGGCCGCTAACGTATTATCTGCTTATGACGCTGCAGAAGAATATATGACCGATAACGAAGTACCCGGTGGGTATGTGATGTTTGTTTCGGCTGCGTTCTATCGCTTGTTGAAGAATGCTGAAGGCGTGTCCAAAACATTCACAACTAATCAAGTGTCGATGAACGGCATTAATCGCACAGTTGCTCAATTGGACGGAGGCGTTCCAATCATTAAAGTTGCCAAAGATCGCTTAACTGGCGAAACAATTGAAGATTCAATTAATTTCATCATCACACCTTTAACGTCTATTGCACCAATCGTTAAGTATGGCACGGTCGACACAATCGGAGCCGACACAGACCGTTCAGGCTATCGCGACACAATCAAAGGTTTGGACTACTATGACGCAATCGTATTCGATAATGCCAAGAAGTCTATTTACAAATCTGTAGTCGGTGCGGCGTCAAAATAACAGCCCCAACGTTGTCGGCAGCACCAACAGCAGATGGGGCAACTATCACAGGGAAGTAGGGGATTAAATGGCAGCAGAAGACCGCTCTAATCAGACACTTAAAATCTATGACAAAACCGGGAAACTAATTGTTACCGGCGAAAAAGGCAAAGGCATTGCGACTATTACCGGCTTAGCAGCTGGGACTAAAGTTGCAGCTGGTGACTATAAAGCTTCATTTAGCGATGGAACGAATGAATCGGATAAAGTGGACGTTCCAGTATTTAACGTATTACCAGCAGAAGGGTAGTGGCTTTAATGCTGACTTATGACGAATTCAAGAAAATGGGGTTCAAACTTGATGAAACCAAATTCAATGAGCTACTCCCGTTTGCAGAGATCCAATTAAACATTAAAGTGCGGCGTTACTATGAGTTTCATGATTTGGAAAGCGACTTGGAGTTCAGAAAGAAGGCTTACAAACGCGCAATTGCTTTCCAGATTCTTTATATGGACAAACAAGGCGTTTCAACAGCTGATGATGTGGCCAACAAGCCGACTTCTGTATCACAATCAATCGGGTCTACAAGCGTTTCTAAGTCGTTCGGGTCTAATAGTTCGAGTGGTGGTTCAAACAACGCAGAAACAAGCGCTATTAGTTTAGAAGCACTTAATCAGCTAAGCGGCACTGGCTTGTTAAGCCGAGGCATCTACTATGACTGAACTAATCGATGCGAGTTGGCTGGTTGATTCTATTACAATTGCCAAGGCTATTGAAGATGATTGGCAAAACACCACTTATCCAGACCCGATTACGCTTGACAACGTGCGCGTCGATTTAACTAAACAATATGCCGGTACAGGAAACAATCGTGAGATCGTAGCTAATGCAACGGTCTTTTTATTTGCCCAATATACCGGCAGTTATTTTGTGCCCGATGATGATTGGCTGCATTCTAAGGTAGTTTACAACGGTCATGAGTATTCGGTTACTGATTACGTTGTTAACCATGGAATCGAGACTAACAAGCCGTACAGCGTCGAACTGAAGGTGATTTAATGGGCGATATTAAAGTTAAGGTTGATTTGAGTGGCGTTACCAAGAAGTTATCAGATGCCAATTTCAAACGCGGACAATTCGCGATGGCTAATCAAGCTTTGGCTGACATGAATATTTTCGTTCCAAAGCGTGAAGGTGATTTGCGAAATTCAGCTCATATTGATTCTGGCGGTCAATTTGTTGTTTGGGAAATGCCTTATGCTGGCCGTCAATACTACGGTGTTGGCATTCATAACTACACAACGCCTGGCACTGGGCCGCGTTGGGATTTAAAAGCTAAAGGCATGTACCTAAATTCATGGGTAGACGCGTTTAAAAAGGGGGCTAAGCTGTAATGGACTTTATGGAGCGATTAAAAGATAACATTAATAGTCTGCCAGATTTACCAATGAAGTTAACGCTTGGTTATTTAACGGCTAAGGACAGCTTAGTCCTCTATGCGTTGCCAGGCGGACAAGTTATCCGCGAGTATTACGACGGCGTTAAAGACCAATCGTTGAACTATGAGATTGGCATCAAAACTAAAGACCAGCAGAAAGCTAATGCCACACTATGGCAGATTCAGACACACCTCGAACAGGTTGAAGAATTGATTAGTAAAGATTCGAGTTTCCAATTTCAAAAATTAAGAGTAAGCAACAAGCCTTTTTTGTCTGACCAAGACGAACAGGGCTTTTTTATTTACCTGTTAGACATAACAGCAGATTTAACTACTTTAAAAAAATAGGAGTGATTACATGCGTCAAAAAAATGCAAAGCGTCGGCACTTTGTCGCACCTTGGACAAGCGATGATAAAAAACCGGCAGAAGAAGATTATTTACCATTAGCCAAATGGATTCCCACGATCGAAGATGATTCAGACGAAGATACGGATGATGTTGGCTATTACGACGGTGATGGTAATACTGAAACAATCTTAAATGGACGTTCTGAAAAGTGGAACTTTGAAGGGACGTATGATCCCGACGACAAAGCGCAAGCATTAATTGCCGGAATGAAACGGGTTCAAACTGACGATGGGCGTAAATTATGGCACAAAATTATCGAAACAGATGGAGAAACAGTAGAAGGCGTTGCTAAGGCGATGGAAATTAAAGCCGGCTCGGGTGACGCTACCGATTACGAAGAATTTTCAGGGCACTTAGACTATATTCGAGCACCTGAAGTGACACCGTCAGCGTCAAAATAACAGCCCCAGAAGCCGTGGCAGTCACAGGTACCAAAGATGGCGGTAACGTCACAGCTCAATAGGGGCTTAATCATTTTAGAGCCCTGGCATTACGCCGGGGCTTTATTTTTTTAGACAAAATTAACGGAGGTTTTTAATTATGGTATTGAAATTTCAACAAGAAGTAGACGGTATTCCGCTAGAAGTGGCGGTCAAACAATTAGATGGCACAAATAAGATTGTTTCTTTATTTGTTTCAACTGACGCGGAATCAATTGCCGATTTGATGGACAAAACAGATTTAATCAAGGCTAAGGCAGAAGAATTGAAGGTTAAATATCCCGCTTTAAATAAGCCAATTGGCGACGAAGACGTTGAAGGATTCCGAGAAGTCGTTAAGGGCGCTACAGAGCTGGTCAAAGCTAATTACAATGAATTGTTCGGCGAAGGGGCATACGATAAGTTATCAGAAGCTGGTTTAGGTTTGTTGAAGCTAATCCCATTGTTAACTGATTTAACGGACGGACTGACCGAAGAATTAGAAAGTAAAGTTGCTGAAAATCAGAAAAAAGCTAATAAACGCAGAGCCGATTTACTTATCAAGAACAAAAAGAAACAAAAATAAGAGGTGGTTAGATGTTCAAATTGAACGACCCCTTAGATGATCGCGTGACGATTAATGGTGAAGAACACCCAATTTACATGGCGTTTGATAACGTCATGAATGCTTTAGAGGCGTTCGAGGATAAAGAATTGAGCGAAGCTGACCGACTGTATGTGTTTCTAGGCACAATGCTTCACGATTACGGCGGTGATTTACTTGATACGTTTGATTTCGAAACACAGGTTGACATTGGTAAACAGATTATAGAGCAGATTAACAGCGAACCAATCGAAAATCAACCGGTTGACCTTAACGGCGACCCAATGCCCCAACCCAAAAGAGATGGCCCACAGCTTGTCTCTTTTTCATTAGACGCTAAATACATCTACGCAGCATTTATGCAGGCGTATGGCATTGATTTAATCGAACAACAAGGTTCGCTTCATTGGTCGAAGTTTTCGGCGCTACTCAATGCATTGCCCGATAACACGTTAATGCGACAGATTATCGACATTCGAAAAACCAATTTAAATGAAATCAAGGACAAAGACGAAAAGAAACGGATTAAGAAGCTCAAACAACAATTCAGCTTAGAGGGTAAAGGTAGTCCTGACGAGGAAGGAGGGGACACGTATGGCTGATGGGACAGTTAAAATCACGATTGAAGCAGATGGCAATAAGGCAATTAAGTCTGCTAAAGATTTAGAAAACGTCTTTAACCAACTTGGACGAAATAACGCCACTAAGCCTTTAACAAATGATTTAGATAACGTTTCTAATCATTCTGGCAAAGCTAGAGTCAGCATTATGGACTTGGCAGCTTCACTCGGACTAGTTAAGGTTGCTAGCGCTGCCTTCGGTTTTGTGACAAGCGGACTTGGTGAGATCGTTAAAGGTTTGAATGAGTCTAGCGCCACGTGGAAGACTTTTGAAGGCAACATGAAGGGCTTTGGTAAGTCTGGCGCCGAGATTGCTAAGGTTAAAAAGGAATTGCAAAGTTACGCCCAAGCAACTATTTATTCTGCGTCAGACATGGCTTCAACCTACGCTCAATTATCTGCGGTCGGAACTAAGAATACGACTAAACTCGTTGAAGGGTTCGGGGGCTTAGCAGCTGCCGCAGAAGACCCACAACAAGCTATGAAATCATTGAGCCAACAAGCGACGCAAATGGCAGCCAGACCGCAAGTCGCTTGGGAAGACTTCAAAATCATGCTTGAGCAAACTCCAGCTGGTATGGCTGCGGTCGCTAAAGAAATGGGCATGAGTTTAACTGACTTGGTTAAAAAAGTCCAAGACGGATCAGTTAAAACGGACGACTTCTTTAATGCGATTGCAAAGGCTGGCACTAACGACACGTTCGGCAAAATGGCCACACAGTTCAAGACAGTGGGCCAAGCTGCGGACGGCTTGAAAGAAACCATCACCAACAAGCTACAAGGTGCGTTTGATAAAATGGGTCAAGTCGGAATTAACGCTATCGTCAAACTGACGGATTGGATTCAAACAATCAACTTCGATGCAATCATTGCAAGTGCTGTCAAGTTTGGGACGGATGTTTATAATTCAATTATGAAAGTTGTTAGCTACGTTCAGCAAAACTCTGATTGGTTGGGCCCAATCGCGGCAGGTATCGCGGCTGGGGTTACCGCTTTTATGGCAATCAATGGAGCGATTAGAATAGCCACCACAACCATGGCAATATTCAATGCCGTTATGTCAATCAACCCGTTCGTGGCACTCATTGTTGGGATTACAGCGGTTGTTGCAGGGTTGGTTTACTTCTTCACTCAAACCGAAAGCGGCAAAGAAATTTGGGCTAACTTCACGGCATTTCTAACACAAACGTGGCAAGCAACTGTTGCAGTTGCCCAAACTATTTGGACTGCTTTAGCCACATTCTTTTCTGGATTATGGACAGGGATAACCACTTTCGCCACAGCAATATGGACTAGTTTAGTCGCATCGTTAGGCGGCATTTGGAATGGATTAGTAACTTATGCATCTGGGGTCTTTAATCTGCTTAAAGCGGTTATTATGGGCCCTATTTTGTTGCTCGTTGATTTGGTGACTGGCAATTTTGACCAGATGAAATCCGACGCCATTCTAATTTGGAATAGCATTAAAGCTGCCGCCGGTCAAATCTGGAACGGATTATCCGCAATGGTATCTGGGATTGTTTCTAATTTTGTCAGTTCAGTTTCTGGATTATTCAGAGCAATGGCCGGTCTTGTCGTCGGTATCTGGAATGGATTAAAAGCAATGGTCGTAGGTATTGCACAAGGCATTGCTAGCGGTGCTATAAGTGCATGGAATGGCATGGTTTCCGGCGTTAGAGGAATAATTTCAAGTGTCAGATCAACATTCAATTCATTAAGAGATATAAATCTATTTTCAATAGGAAAGCATATTGTCCAAGGGCTTGTCAACGGTATTGGCGGAATGATTGGTAATGTTAGGGACAAAATTAGCGAACTAGCAAGCACTGTGACTAGCGGCATCAGAAAAGCACTTAAAATTCACTCTCCATCAAGAGTCATGGCCGAACTAGGTATGTATACAGGCATGGGATTTTCGAACGGGATCGAAGAAATGATTCCTACTGCTGAAAAAATGAGCAAAAAATTAGCCGAAGCTGCGATGATTAAGAAAACTTTTGGTGTTAATTCAGAGTTTGCCGGTATAACGGCAGAAAGCGCCACAGGAATCGGACGCGGTGTTACACCGACTAACTCTGTGGTTAATAATTACAGCAACGTTGCTACCACGACGGTTCAGACGGCTAAGGAATCTAATAACAAGGTGTTAGAGGCGTTGAATAAGATTGCTAATAATAGACCGGTAGCGGTCGTCGACGGTTCAAGTTTTGCGCCAGCTTATGAGCAATATGGTTCGACAGAAACGGCTCGTCGTAGCCAAATGAAAGGTAGGGGATTGGCAGTTGACAGCAAATTCTAAATACGGGATTGAATTCAATGGGTTACGATCGGACAGCTTTGGGCTAATGGTTATTAACCCGAAAGAAATCGGTTTCCCATCAAAAAATAAAATTGTCCAATCGCTGCCTTTCAGCAATACGATTATCGACTTGTCCGAAATGTATGGTGGTCAAAGTTATGGTGAGCGCAAACTCAAGTTTACGTTTCTAATCGTTGAAAGTGACCGTTTCGACAAGAACGCGCTTTACACCCAGTGGACAAAGACAGTTAATTGGCTAATGGGTGTTAATCATAAAGTTAAGCTAAAAGATGATGTCATGAGCGATTATTACTACTTAGGCGAGGTTCAAGAGGCGCCTTCATGGGACGAGTACGTTCGGTACGGTAAGTTTACCGTTGAGTTCATCTGCTACCCATTTCGGATCCATGAACTGGCCGAAGGCAATGACATTTGGGACACGTTTAATTTCGAATTAGACATCGCTCAAATTACCGAATACACAGTCGTAGGCAGTCGAACAGTAACACTCTACAATGTTGGGCAGAACCAAGTTAACCCACAGATCGTGGCAACCGCACCGTTTGAAATTACAGCTAATGGGCAAAATTACACAATCCCAGCAGGTACGATTGAAAGCCCTGATTTCGTGCTTAATCAAGGTGAGACAACCATGACAATCAAGGGTAATAGCAAGATAAGTTTTAATTGGCATAAGGAGTTGATTTGATGTATCGCATAACAGTACGCCAAGGTTGGGACGGGCAAGAAACGACTATTCATTCTGAAAATATGAGTAGCGTCAAATTGCTATCCGCTAAAATCACCAAAGATGTTGATTCGATTGACTCTTTCGCCTTTAATATCAGCCCTAAATCGCCACAGTACAACGCTTTTAAATACCGGACAACATTCGTTAAGGTTACCAACACAAAACTCAATAAGGTGTTGTTTGAAGGCCGAGTTTTGCCGACAACCGATTCAATGGATAGCAGCGGTCTTTTTAACAAAACAGTCACCTGTGAAGGTTTAACGGCTTTCTTGCATGATTCCATTCAAGACTATTATGCACTGTCTAACAACGATTTAAAGGCGTTCCTAAGCCACATGATTGACGTCCATAATAGGCAAGTTGATTCATATAAGCGCATTAAGTTGGGCCAAGTAACTGTGACTAGCCCGTCTGATAACGTCTATAAGTCAATTGACGATTCTAAGACGACGTATGACACGATTAAAGAGAAGTTAATCGATAAGTATGGCGGTGAGATTCGCGTAAGGCATGAGCCAGATGGGCTTTATTTAGACTATATGCCAGAGATTGCTACATTAAGCGGCCAAAACATTCGTTTAGCAAGCAACTTGCTATCTTTGAAACGAGCTGTTGATCCAAGTGAAGCTTACTCGGTCATTAAACCTTTGGGGGCTAGAGCTGAAACAACGACTCAAGCCGAAGAAGGTGAGTCTGATATTTCACAACCTAGATTAACGATTGAGACTGTCAACAACGGCAGTCTTTTTTTATCGTCTCAATCGATGATTCAGAAAATCGGCTACGTTGTCCACGCTGAAGTGTGGGACGACGTTAAAGTACCGTCTATTCTCAAATCTAAGGGGCAAGCGATGCTGGATAGCCAACGAGAAATTAAGGAACAGTTTCAAGTAACGGCTGTTGATTTGAGTCTGTTATCCGGTATGACGGTCGACAGTTTTGAATGCGGCAATTACCACCAAACGATTAATCCACTAATGGGAATTAATGAACGGTTGCGGATTGTTGGCCAGTCGTTAGACATCTGCGAACCACTTAACTCAACGTTATCGATTGGCGATAAGTTGCTGGGTCAAGCCGATTACGAGGCGCTTATTAAGAAGCAAAACGAAGCAATCGATGAGATTAAAGGCAGAGTTGCGAGTCAAACCGCTAGAATTGTTACGATTACGAAAGAAATGGAGTCGACCAATGAAGCCTTGTCATCGGCACAAAAAGAACTATCTAGCCTCAAAACCGAGTACGACAAGTTAATTGAGAACATCGGTGACGCAGATTTTAAGGCAATCATGACCAAATTGACCGAGTTAAAAAATCAAACTGCCACCGTGATCGCCAACTTGGGTGAGATCGGTGCGGAGGTTTTGACCAATCAGAATGCAATCGCAGACTTAAAAATAATGGACGCTAAACTTGACCAGCGCATTAGTGCGTTGGAAGGCAGCACAGGAGGAACAAGAAATGAGCACAAAGACTAACAAAAATACAGATTTACTGAGAGGTGATAGATATGACTCAAGCACCACAAAGAGCAGATTATAAGGACACGTTGCCCAATAACTTTCCGTATGATTACGACTATGATGCCGTAGATCCTAAAATCAAGCTCAGGACCAAACGAGTGCGTGAAGCAATGAGTGGCGCAGATGTTCGAGGTGCACTTGCTCAAGGCGTCGAGATTGCCGGAATTACGGCCGGTGAAGCCCAAGGAGTGGCGGCAAACGCTAATTCGAAATCAATTGACACACAGAACCGGCTTAATGACCAGCTTGCTGCTGCTACCGAAGGCGATAATTCTCTGAAAGAAGTGGTCGATGCTAGACGGCCTGCTGGTGCGGCGAATGCATACAAAACAATTGGAAATCGAATGGACGAAATGCCAACAGGTAAAGAGATTAATGAGCTTAAAAATAATTTACAGAATCTCGTTTTAGTCGACCGTCACCGGCTAACATATAAAGGCGCAGCGGTTGGCTTGACACCACACGCAGGAGCACGGGTACCGACAGCCGATTTTGAATTTAAGCATCTGGCAAATATGGGGTTGTCAGCTACTTTTGTTGTCATGCTAAACGTGGCTGACAAAAACGACCCAAATGTTCAGATGCCTGATGATACAATTATTTCAAAAGCGATTAGCGAGGCTACTGCAGCAGGAGTGTCGGTAACGATGATTAAACCTCACATCGGAGTTTCATTTATGGATTGGCTAGACAGAGGAACATATGAGCCGAGAGACTGGTCTGCTTTTTGGACAAATTGGCGGAAAATAATGCTTCACTATGCTGGGATTTGTGATGCAAATAGAATACCAATCCTGTGTTTAGGCACCGAGCAGTATAAGTGCACTGATGCGTCGATGATTGAGCAATGGGGTGCTCTAACGGCAGCAATCAGATCTCAATATCCAAATTTGAAATTGACCTATGCAGCAGTGGGTGACGAATACTTCAACGAAGAGCATGCTCAGATCGCTCAATATCTTGATTTCATGGGAGCGAATTTTTATCCAAGCTACACTTATCAAATTGTTCAACCCGGTAACGCTGGCGGAATTAGCGTAGATGAATTAGCAAGAGTTTTTTATACAGCTGATCCACGTAGACTAGGAACCGGAAATACACGAACTTATCACGAAATGGTTGATTTTTATAAGAAAAAATATAATGTGCCAACTTTTGTCACCGAAACCGGTGTCATGCCAACGGATGACGGGCTAGTGCATTTGGTCACAGACAATAACTTTCCACAAGCCAGTGATCCAACTCAACAGACCGGCAGATTTGAAACACCAGCCTTAGCGATGGAAGCTTTTTTTAATGGGCTTGCACAGAACCCTAATATTATCGGATTTAACTGGTGGGGGGTAGGTTATCCATTTCATTTCTTTAATGAGCTTGGTGATTCGGTTGCTGAAGATGTAATGAAAAAATATGTGAAAGGTGGGCTTGTATAATGCCAGAAAACAGTAGTTTAACTCCTAGACAATATGAAAACGGGCACGGTGACCCACACAGACAATATAATCAGTTCTTGAGTTACAAAACTGCTTCAGGAGCCTTAGCTGGGAAATGGTGTGATATGGCGACAATAAAAATTGACAATAGCAGAAGCTTCATTAACTCTGATGGTAAAACTGTGAATCAAATTAGTGACAGAAATCGTGAAATAAGTTATCTGGGTTTATCTTTTGATGTCACTAAAGGTGCGTATGGTGGGATGAAAGAATTTGGAAACATTTCGTTAACAATGAATATTGACGATAAAGAAAACCTCGTTGTTGAACTTGACCAACACTTTATTCATAGCCAAATTCATTCATCAAGTTATGTTTCACAATATGAATTTAAAATTTTTTATAAAAAAATCGTTGCAAAAGTAGCTGGTGACAATACGACGGCGACACAATTTGAAGCCCATTTATTAGCTAGAATGCCAGGTTATTACGCACCGTTATATATATATCCAAGAATTTTTGAGCATTCCGAAACTGGTTCGCCATTCACTCCATTAGGAAATACTGATTACTCGGCAAAAGAGCAACTAGATTATTTGTTCGCAGATTTGCCTTCTAAAGCCTTCATTGACGAAGCCAGTCTTAACTCTCAATTTTCGGGTTTTTCCTCAGTTAGTTCTAAGGATATTAAGCGTGATGAGACAGTTCTAAATGCAAACGATGTTGCCGCTATTAATCTCACAGAAAATACTAAAATGATTGTTATGTCAGGAAGTACAACTTTAACTACAATTGTGCCGTTTTCACAATCTTCAAATGGGTTCACGGGTTGCGAGATTAAACTTCTGTATATCGGTTCGAGTTGCACAATAAAAAGTGGTGGGACATTTTCTTATAGTGTTGCTGAAAACGGAATTTTCACAGGAAACAAGGATATTACTTTAAGAAATGGTCGAGTTTACAAGTTTTTACGATATGGCACCACTTGGTTTCTAGAAGATGCGGGATTGGAGGAATAAAAATGAGAATTGCAGTTAATAAAGCAGATGAGATTTATTTATTTGATAAGAACGATGTTTTAACACCAGCAATTGATATCGATGAATCAATCTTACCTGACGACTTTTTTTCGGCGTTTGTACCAGGCTTTTATGTTTATAAAGACGATAAAGTGATTAAAAACCCAGATTTTGTTAAGCCTGATAATCCATCTATCAATACGGCAAACGGGAATAATTCACTGGCAGCACAGGCCGCAGTCCTGACTACTATTCAGCAAATGCTAATGTATCAGGCGGCTGATATAGCCAAATTAAAACAGGGGGTTGCTAAAGCATGATGACAGTTTATGAGCAGTGTAAGATTTTTAAGAGCTGGGGTCAAACAGACCCGAATTATTATAAGGTATTCGTTGGTTACGGCTTAACGGCTGAGGAATATAAAGAGATTACCGGCGTTGATTACGCCGCGTAAAGGCGTTTTTTAGCAGCACTAAGTTAGGATTAATCAATCACTCAAGAACAATATGAACAAATTGTAGCGGCTAAACAATAGTCGCTTTTTATTTGGCTGGAGGGAGGAATAGCATGTGCACGGATTGGGAGGATTAACGTGGGGTGAATGGGCTTCGCTGATTGCGATTATTACTTTTATTGCAGGCTTAATCAGCCTGCTTTTTAAATACGCAGTTTTCGCGCCGTTTCAAGGGGATATTAAAGAGCTTAATCATAATTTTAAACAGCTCAATAACAATCTGTCTGACTTAAAAACAGACATCAAACGTTTGGACGAACGGGCAGACGAACACGACCGGCGACTAGATCGGCATCACGAACGTTTAAAAAGTTTAGGAGGGTACAAATGATTAAAAAAGTAGATTGGCACTCAAAGGTGCTGTGGACTTCGCTGACAGCGTTAGTCATCGTGTTAGTTCAGCAAGTGGCCAAAGTTTTCGGAATTGAATTCAGCAACGATTTAGCCAATCAGGTGCAAGGCATCGTCAATACGGTGCTTACAATCTTAGGCTTAATTGGTGTTGTTTACGATACAACGAAGGGAGATTTAAAATGAAAAAACTAAATAAATTAGTAGTCGCCTTTGGGGCGGCTATTTTAGTTGCAACAAATGTGGCGGGGGTGGTACAAGCTTATTCGATTGATAATACTTATAAGCTTGCGGACAATGAAGGGTCTGCGTACAAGACTAGCAACAATTATATTATTCTACACGATGTCGGTACCGAATCAAAAGCGTGGGAAAATGCCAGTTATTTAAAACGTGCCTGGTCATCTGCGGGCGCTTATGTTCAATATTATGTCGGTGATGGCGGCAAGGTTTTCGCCGGTGGAGCTGAAGGCTATCAAGCATGGGGTGCGGGGGCCGTTGCCAATGCTGGTTCACCTGTTCAAATCGAATTAGCCCATACGTACGACAAGGCCCAGTTCGCCAAAGATTATGCAGCTTATGTCAATTTAGCCCGCAATAGCGCAATCAAATATGGTATTCCGCTCATACTAGATGGTAACGGCCGTGGGATTAAGACGCACTTATGGGTCACCAACAATATTTGGGGTAACCACACCGATCCCTACGATTATCTTGCCCGGTTCGGGGTGACAAAACAGAAGTTGGCACATGACTTACAGACTGGATTGCCTGAAGATGGCACCGCTGCAGTGCCATCAACACCTAAACCAGCGGTACATGCGCCGACAAAGCCAAACAATTCTAATGAATGGGCTGAAAACTGGCACTTTACTAACGGCGACCAACCAATCCAAGCCCGCCTTGGCACGCCATCACTAAGCGCACCATACGCTGGTAAGTTGCCTGCTCACACGACCATCTATTATGATCGTGTCGCAGTCCGAGACGGTTATGTTTGGTGTCACTGGACAACAGACAGAGGGGACTCAGTTTGGATGCCGGTCCATCCAGTAGGCACAGCCAATAATGTTTGGGTGTCATTTGACTAACATAGAATACTAAAAAAGCCCTCGTTTGAGGGCTGTACATAAATTGGTATAGTTATAGATTGCAATTTACATTATAATGATATTTACGATAAATCTATGGTTTATCTATGGTTTTTTCGAATTTAAGCAGATATAGGTATAGATAGGCAATAGAAAATATAGTCAAAAAATTGATTAAAATAATTGGTATAGCTTGATAAAGTTATTGAACTACTGTAACATGACGTCGTGGAGAGATAAATATTTAACTAGAAGGAGGGATCTATATGTATAATGTTGAAAAGATCGTAAATTGGTTACGTGTTAAAAACCATGCTGATTTAAGAGAATATGATTATGTAGATGAACTCACACAAATGAAGGCTATGAAATTATTATATTATATTCAAGGAACTAGTTTGGTCGTACTGAAGGAAAGGCTTTTCCCAGATGACATCGTGGCATGGAAGTATGGACCAGTTGTTCAATCCGTACATGATATGTATGCTGGAAAACGTGAAATTGTTGGAGACATTACAAGTCAGGACATAAAGGATTATGAAACGCTTAATTCTAACCCTAAAGTTGCTGCGGTACTTAATGCAGTGTATAGCGCTTTTGGCAATATGTCAGCAGCGGATTTAGTTAAGCAGACACATAATGAAAGCCCGTGGAAGACAACTCAGCAAAGTATGGTAATTACTGACGAAAAATTAAAAGAATACTTTAAAACTATAGTTACGGAATAAATTATGGTAAAAATAGATACTACAAAAATAGATACTAATAAGAATCCAGAAATAAAAATAGATAAGTCTTATACTCCGACTAGGATGACATTTAATTTTTCTTTTCTAACGCCTAATAGAGAATATGGATTAAATGGAAAGTCAGTCGACAAGAAGATAAAAGCAAAACTAATCGATCGTCTAGAGTTCCTATCACAAAAAGACTACGTTGCAATACTAGGGTTGCCAAAAGAGGTTGGACTTGAAAAATTACCTGAATCGTCCGTTAGTTTGAGAAAACATCCAGAATTTATTAGTAGCGGTCGAGATGATGCCTGTAACAACGATTTCTGGGTTTTTAGACTTTCGAAAAAGGGTAGAGTAATCGGAAAAATGAAGGATAAAATATTTTTTATTTTAAGTGTTGATGTCAAATTTGATAGTTATAAACACGGGTAAACAGCAGAGCTTGAGAGCTACACATAGAATTAATAGCCTAAAAATACTATACTATTAAGTGGCAAAAATGCTAAGTACAATCTTTAAAGAAATTGTGATTTTTATATGAATAACAGGAACCTTCGGGTGGGTTTGGTCACCTATCCGAGTTATATCTATATTATAATAAGCCTAACTCACTCTAATCAGTGGGTTAGGCTTATTTTTTATGGCTTTTTAAGCAACGTTAATTTCATATTTTTGGGCTACTTTTAAAAGCGCGGGTTTAATTTCGGATGGCAATACGTTTAAATTGTCTGTGTATTTGTCTATAATTTCGTCCTTATTTTTAAGTGTGACGCTCATGACAATGTCGTCATCCACAGATAAATCAAAGGTTATTTTTTCGTCAAGTCTGTTAATTTTGATTAAATCTTCAAACGCTGCGCATGCTTCTTCAAATTCATCGTATTCATATACCTCGTCGCTGAATAATGAGTCATCGTTGTTCCAGATCGTTGTTAAAATTGTGAATGTGTGTTCTTCGTTGAATGTCATGCTTAATTCCTCCAATTTAATTAATTCGTTTAAAATGTCGCCAGGCGTTTTGCCTAGAATATCGGCAATAGCTCTGATTGCCTTAATGTTATTTTGTTCTGTAATATCAATTTTTGAGTTAATAATTGCTGCTACTGATGACGATGGTTTGTTCATTAATTTAGCGATCATAGCTTGTGTAATACGGTTATCTTTTAAGTAGTTATCTAATAGTGTCATTTTGAGTTCTCCTTTATTTTGAAAGTCCAACATAATTAATATCTGCGATTGTGTCAGTTAATTGTTTCTTAACTTTGAAGTCGATTGAGTAAACTTGACCTTCTTGCAATTTAGAAGCAACGTAGCCATTTAACTTTGTTGACCATGAAAAAATATTGCCTTTAACATCTTCAAAGATGAATTCTGCTACACGTCCATAAAATGTATCGCGGATGCTGTCTAAGCGTTTGAAAGTAACCATTTTGCCCACGACATCTTTATCGACATCAAACTTACGTGAGCTTGAGTTTAATGAACTTTGAACGTCTGCGACTGCTTGTTTAGCACTCTTCCAAGCACGTTTTAAGCTATCTGATAAATATTCAACAGCATTACCGCCTAAACGTTTTGCTGATCCTTTAGCCATTTGCCAAGCTGTTTTGAATAACTTTGATTTATTAATTGCCATGATTAAAACTTCCTTTCCTTAACTTATGTACTAAGTATAACGTAATTACGTAATCTTGTCAACGTAATTACGTAAAAAAATACGAAATATTTTAATTAAAATAAATAGCATTTATTTGTATAATACACTTGAATTATAATACGTACGTGTTATAATATACTTGTAGTCAAGAAGAGATAAAAAAGAAGGAAGTCTTAAAAATGTTCAAACGCTTATCAAGTCAAGAAAGATCAGAGTTAACAAAATCAGAGTTAAAATCTTATAGATTTAGAAGACGTCAAAGTAAGTTGATGAAAGATGCTCACAAAGTGGCTAAAGTAATCGTTAGTTCTGTTGGCAATTATAGCATTGCTCTGGGCCTTGCTTTAAAATTTGTTAACAACTACAACAAAAACGTTGAAGCATTGCGTGCCGCTAAGGACACTGTTAAATTGTTCGAACTAAAACGTGTTACAGATGCCGCATATGACGAGTTTATGCCAGAATCAGTAGCTGGAGTTCCTGCATGGGCTATTAAGAAAGACTTCTCAAGAGCCGGAGCTAAAGACATCCTTTTCTTTACTATCAAATCTGAAGTTATTGGTGAAACTGAAAAAGCTGTTCAAATCAGTTTCGACACAAAGAACCCTAAAGAAGACATTATTGATCATCATAAAACTTGGGTCGCTAAGAGCATCTTAGCTGCCTAATAAAGGAGAATAATCATGAAATTAAGCGAGAAAATCCAAAAGCTACTTGATAGTAGCATTACATCATACAGAATCAGCAAAATAACAGGCGTCACGGTTTCATCAATTGGCGCCATGCGACGCGGAGAAAGAAAAGTTGAAAATATGCAGCTCGGCATAGCTGAAAAATTAGGTCAATTCTACGATGAGGAGATGACAGACATGTCAATGGAAACAATCCAAATTATTTTAAGTGAAGCTTTCAAGAAAATTGGAGTTAAGCCATTTATTGACACCGATGACGGGAACGTTATTATTGAATTCGCCTTGCTAGGCGATGATGATCCCGTTAGATTCGCAGTTTACACTGACGAAATCACGACTAAAGATGATGTTTTGCAAAATCTGGGACAAGCCTTGAGAGACTTTGACACACAAGAAGAAGACGGCTACTATCCTAGCATATATAGTGATCAAGCTGCTAATCCCGAGCCCGTAACCGCTGAGTATATGCCCATTAGTAAGGGGAGTTCAGACTACCTAGCGGGATTAGGCAAGAAGATTTTAAACCTCGAATAGACCCTGAAAAGGGTCTTTTTATTATTGATGTTAAATTGTAAATTCGGGCAAAGTTTCCACCAAGTCCAATAGTGTCTGAAACCAGATGCCAGCTAGTATGTCGCTTTGAAATTCTAGGCTGAAATGTTTGGTTCCTTCTATATTAATAGTTGAGTTTTTCAATTCCACAAAAAGACCAAGTTCTTCTATTTCGATTACTTGCATATTAATCACCTCACATTAAGGTACAAATAATACTGCGTAAATTTTCCTCTATTTTAACTTCTGGGACGATATATGTTGAATATACGAATATAAATCTTAAAAAACTTACCACATAATTTACCACAGATTACCACGGATAATGATGTTTTATAAAGGATAAAACAATATATTTTAATTTTATTTCCTATTATAACGGTCTATGATAGCCATATACGAATATAATTCATTCCAGCCCGAAATCGGATTATTGCCGGACTTTGTCATAGTTTAGTGGTCACAGAAGCCCGCCAAAAAAGTGGTAGCTTAATCACCGCTAATTTAGCATTACAAGCCAATCGTAACGTATATGCCTTACCGGGCCAGGTTAATCATTCATTATCGGCAGGCTGTAATCAACTGATTTTAGCCGGTGCAACGCCGCTTTTAAATCAACAATTGTTATTGGACGAGTTGCATTATTTTGATTGAGGGTTAATTGTTGACAATTCTGCGGCATGTTGTTAATATTAAAGTCACAAGTTACTTATAAAGTAACAAATAGAATTCAAAGGGGATTTTTAATATGAAATATGCAATTACAGCAGTGACAGGTCGTTTTGGGCAAGTCGCAATGAAGACGTTGGCTGACTTAGTGCCAGCAGAACAAATCATTGGATTAGCACGGAATACTGAAAAAGCCACTAAAATGGTCCCAGCTGGTGTGACCGTTCGTCCCGGTGACTATAACGATGTTGCCACATTAACGGAATCACTCAAAGGCGTTGACCGGTTATTATTCATCTCCTCACAACCTGGTGGCGATGTGCCCCGTGCGCAACAACATTTAAACGTGATTGAAGCTGCTAAAAAGGCTGGCGTTAAGTGGATTGCTTATACGAGTTTCCCACACGCTGATCAAGCAACAGGTGCTTTAGCAAGTGATCACATTCAAACTGAAAAAGCATTGGCAGCATCAGGCATTGATCATACATTCTTACGCAATAACTGGTATCTTGAAAACGAAATGGATAGCATTAAAGGCGCATTAGCAGGTCAACCATTTGTTTATGGCGCTGGTGAAGGGCATGTTGGTTGGGCACTCGAACACGACTATGCTGAAGCTGCGGCTAAGGTATTAGTCAACGATCAACCAAAAGCGATTTATGAATTTTCCGGTGCGCCAGCCACTTATGCGGATTTAGCTCAAGCGATTAGCGAGTTGACTAATCAAGAATTTAAGGTAGTATCATTAGATGCGGCTGATTATCGTCAAAGCCTCGAAGACAACGGCTTACCTGCTGAAGTCGCTGAAATTGTCACTGGTATTCAAACAATGATTCAAGATGGTGATTTAGATGAAACCACTTCTGATTTACCCGATGTCTTAGGCCGACCATTACCTTCATTAAAAGAAGCGTTACAGACGATTATTAAATAAGCCTGAATTGATTTCAAAAAGGCGGTTGAACCATGAAATATTCTCATAAACTTAGTGATGCCATCCATATTTTGGCCTATGTCGATATTTTTCAAGATGGTGATTTATCAAGCCAAGCGATTGCTGGGAGCATCGAGTCTAATCCTAGTTTAGTGCGGCGGCTAATGTCACTACTGGTGAAGGCGGATTTATTAGCGACTAAACCGGGGACGATTGCCCCTAAATTAGCGCGCCCAGCGGAACAGATTACAATGTTAGCCGTTTTTCAGGCGCTTGATACAGATCAACGGTTATTACACGTTGATGAAAAAACAAATCCAGATTGTTTAATTGGTAGCAACATTCAAGCAACCCTTGATGCGGCTTATGATCAGGTGCAAAAAGCTGCGGAAGCGGAGATGGCAACCATCACCCTTGATCAAATTATTGCGGGGATTCTTGAACGCCATGCACAAAAAAATAGTTTGTCAGTCTAAGTTTTTTATCTGGCGACTATATAATAGAAGAAATCGGGGTTCGACCAAGTGGTTGAACCCCGATTTTTGGTGTGATTTGTACGTTTGAAAACAATTTCTCTTTGGCATACTGCCAAACCTATGCTATGCTTTAAGCTGTTAATATCAAGCATACTATCAGTTGACAATCGTCAAGGTAGTGTTTTATGCTAATGAACGATTTGAACAAAGCGTTCTGTTGAAAGGGGTTTGTCCATGGCAGGCAAAAATTTAGTCATTGTAGAATCACCTGCAAAGGCCAAAACAATTGAAAAGTACCTTGGGCGCAACTATAAGGTTGTTGCAAGCAAGGGTCACATCCGCGATTTACCAAAGAGTCAAATGGGTGTTGATTTTGAAAATAATTATGAACCTAAATATATCTCGATTCGCGGTAAAGGCGAAACGATTAAAGAATTAAAAAAGCAAGCTAAAAAAGTTGATCATATCTATCTCGCAGCCGATCCGGATCGCGAAGGCGAAGCGATTGCATGGCATGTTTCCCATATTTTAAAACTCGATCCAACTGAAAAAAACCGGGTTGTCTTTAACGAAATTACCAAAGACACCGTTAAAAGTGCTTTTAAAAATCCACGTAGTATCGATATGAAACTCGTTGATGCACAACAAGCGCGACGCGTGCTTGATCGGATTGTCGGGTATTCAATCAGTCCATTACTCTGGCAAAAGGTTAAAAAAGGCTTGAGTGCTGGTCGGGTTCAATCCGTTGCGTTAAAACTCGTGATTGATCGTGAAAACGAGATTAAAGCCTTTGTTCCAGAAGAATACTGGTCATTGGATGCGGAATTTAAAAAGAGTCGCAGTAAGTTTAACGCCAGTTTCTACGGCGTGAAGGGTAAGAAATTACCCCTTAGCGATAATGATGCGGTTCAAGCGATTTTGAAACAAATCGATAAGACTAAGGATTTCACGATTGAAGATGTTAAGAAACGGGAACGCAAACGTTTTGCAGCCGCACCATTTACAACGAGTTCCTTGCAACAAGAAGCCAACCGTAAGTTGAACTTCAGAACGCGGAAAACAATGATGCAAGCCCAACAATTGTATGAAGGGATTAACCTTGGTGGCAAAGAAGGCACGGTCGGGTTAATCACTTATATGCGTACCGATTCAACCCGGATTTCTACCGGTGCTAAACATGAAGCGTCACAATTCATCCATGACAATTATGGTGAAGAATATGCGGCATTAAAGGCGCATAAGACGAAGAATCCTGAAGGTGCACAAGATGCCCATGAAGCGATTCGCCCAACGTCAGTGATGCGGACACCTAAGAGCTTGAAAGACGTTTTAACTAACGATCAATATAAAATCTATAACTTAATCTGGTCACGGTTTGTCGCCAGTCAGATGACACCAGCCATTTTTGATACGGTCGCAGTTAAGATTGCTCAAGGTGATGTCTTATTCAAGGCAAACGGCTCACAAATGAAGTTCCCAGGATTCACGAAACTCTATGTGTCATCACGTGATACTGAAGACTCTGCTAAGGATAATGTCTTACCAGAACTTGCAGTTGGGGATGCGGTGAAACTCGTTAAAACTGATCCAGCGCAACATTTTACGCAGCCACCAGCACGTTATTCTGAAGCCAATTTAGTTAAGGCTTTGGAAGAAAACGGTGTTGGTCGACCATCAACGTATTCACCAACGATCGAAACGATTCAACGGCGTTATTACGTGAAGTTAAACGCAAAACGCTTTGAACCAACTGAGTTAGGGGAAATCGTCAATGGTTTAATTGTCGAATTCTTCCCGGACATCGTTAACATCGACTTTACGGCCGATTTGGAACATCGTTTGGATGAAGTCGAAACGGGTAAAGAAGACTGGGTCAAGGTGATTGACAACTTCTTCAAACCGTTTGAAAAAGAAGTCGAAAAAGCGAGTGAACAAATCGAAAAAGTACAAATTAAAGATGAACCAGCTGGCTTTGACTGCGACATCTGTGGTGCCCCGATGGTTGTTAAAATGGGTCGTTATGGTAAATTCTTCGCTTGCAGTCGCTTCCCAGATTGTCGCAATACCAAGGCAATCGTGAAGGAAATCGGCGTCACCTGTCCCAAATGTGGTAAGGGGCAAGTCATCGAACGTAAATCGAAGAAGAATCGCTTATTCTACGGTTGTGATCGTTACCCAGATTGTGATTTTATCACATGGGATAAACCCGTCGGCAGAAACTGTCCGAAGTGTGAACACTACCTTGTTGAAAAGAAAATTAAAGGTGGCAAACAAGTAATTTGTCCAAACGGTGACTACGAAGAAACCGTCCAAAAATAATTAGAAAAATGGAGACTAGCAAATGAGCACAGAACCTTTTGTAAACGTGATTGGTGCCGGATTAGCCGGTTCAGAAGCAGCATGGCAAATTGCCCAACGCGGTGTGAATGTGCACCTCTATGAAATGCGTCCCGTTAAAATGACACCGGCGCACCATACAGAACAATTCGCAGAATTAGTGTGTACGAATTCGCTCCGTGCGAACCAAATTACCAATGCGGTTGGCTTAATTAAAGAAGAAATGCGTCACTTAGACTCATTAATCATCAGTGCGGCTGATCAAAATGCCGTTCCTGCTGGTGGCGCATTGGCCGTTGACCGCACACCGTTTTCACAAACGGTGACGGATCGCTTAGCCAATCATGAACGTGTCACAGTTCATCATGAAGAATTAACCGATTTTCCAGAAGGTCCTACGATTGTGGCCACTGGTCCATTAACGTCCGAAGGCTTAGCTGAAAAAATCAGTGCCTTAAACGGCAGTGATGGCTTGTATTTCTACGATGCTGCAGCGCCCATTTTGGATAAGAACAGTATCGATTTCGATAAAGTTTACCTCAAATCACGGTATGATAAGGGCGAAGCTGCTTACTTAAACTGTCCAATGACTGAAGAAGAATTCGAAAACTTCTACAAAGCCTTGATTAGCGCTGAAGTTGCAGAAATGCATGACTTTGAAGAAGAAAAGTTCTTTGATGGCTGTATGCCAATCGAAGTGATGGCCAAACGCGGGATTAAGACGATGTTATTCGGGCCTTTGAAACCCGTTGGATTGGAAGATCCGAATACTGGCAAACAACCATACGCCGTTGTGCAATTGCGCCAAGACAATGCGGCTGCTAGTTTGTACAACATTGTTGGTTTCCAAACACATTTGAAGTGGGGCGAACAAAAACGGGTTTTCCGCATGATTCCTGGTTTGGAAAATGCTGAATTTGTGCGGTATGGTGTGATGCATCGCAATACTTTCATGAAATCACCAGATGTTTTATTACCAACCTATCAATCAAAACAACGTGACGATCTATTCTTCGCTGGTCAAATGACTGGGGTTGAAGGCTACGTTGAAAGTGCCGCTTCTGGACTAGTGGCTGGGATTAACGCCGCTAAACTGGCGTTGGACCAAACACCGGCTGTTTTCCCAACGGATACGGCGATGGGATCAATGGCGCACTATATTACCCATACGAGTGCCAAACATTTCCAACCGATGAATGCGAACTTTGGGATTTTCGAACCTTTGAAACAACGGATTCGCGATAAAAAGGAACGGAACCAAGCACTTGCTGATCGCGCACTTGAAAGTATCGACCAATTTAAGACGACACTTTAATTAGAATCTTTTAAATCCCGCCAGGCTTGTGGTAAAGTAATACTAATCAAGCTTGGAGGGATTTTTTTGGCGTTAGAACAAGAATGGCTTAATCTTTTTTTACAGTACTTAGTGGTCGATCGGCATTACTCGCCAGAAACCCAAAAAGCTTATCAAGCTGATATTCAGATGTTCAGTGCTTTTTTAACCGCTAACGGCGGCTTAGCGTCGTTTAAACAGGTCACGCCACTGGACGTGCAAACTTACTTGAATGAAATGGATCAAAAAGAATATAGTCGTGAAACTGTCGCGCGGCGAATTTCGAGTTTGCGGTCGTTTTACCGGTATTTAGTGAAAAATGAGTTCGTGCAAACCGATCCTTTTGAAGCTGTTCAATTAAAAAAGCAACAGCATAAGCTGCCGCGGTTTTTTTACGAAAAGGAAATGGACGCGCTATTTGCTGCCATTGATGGGGATCAACCACTCGATCAACGGAATCGCGCCATCTTAGAATTACTGTATGCGACGGGGATGCGGGTGAGTGAGTGCGCGCAGTTGACGGTAGCACAAATTGATTTCGGCTTACGCGTCATTCTTGTTCATGGAAAGGGCAATAAAGATCGCTATGTACCATTCGGGCACCATGCTGGACGTGCCTTGCAAGCTTATTTAAAAGTTGGTCGTGTTCAATTGATGGCCAAAAAACAATTGGACCACGATGTCGTTTTTGTTAATCATCTCGGAGCGCCAATTACAAGTCGGGGAATTGAATACATTTTAGATCAGATTATCAAGAAAACAAGTTTAACGAGTGACATTCATCCGCATATGATTCGGCATACCTTTGCAACTCACTTATTGGATCACGGTGCTGATCTGCGAACGGTGCAGGAATTATTAGGCCACAGTAGTTTATCAACCACACAGATTTACACCCATGTCACCACAGCCCATTTACAAAAAGATTACCGCCAATTCTTTCCCCGCGCGTAAAACTCGGACTAAAGTTTGATTTTTTTCAACGAAAAATAGACTAATATTAGCACACAGTCTTAAAGACTGCTAAAATAGAAGTGCGTTCAAACCGGTTATGTTCTGAGAATTAGCCTAACAAGGCGAATGATTACTGGAAGCAATTGTTTGACTTGTGTAGCTAAACGCAAGAACATGGTTTGAAAAGAACGTTAAGAAAGAAGTGCGTCATCAACGGGTTGTTTTTGAGCATTTGCCTAATCAGGCGGATTACCGGCAACGCCGGTGATATGACAGATGTAGCAAAGCGTAGAAAGCAGTTGATGAAAGCACGTTAAGAAAAAAGTAAGTGCTTTCAAGCTTGTTCAACTTTTGAGCACTAGCACAGGGAAGCGAATTAGCGATAAAGTCGCTGATTTGATTCACAGCGCTAAGCGCAGAAAGTTAGTTTGAAAAGCACGTTAAGCCCCGCCCAATCCCCAAACAACGTTAGGAGTAATTCATATGACAACAATTTGTGCAGTTAAACATAATGGTAAAACAGCTATCGCCGGTGACGGTCAAGTCACCATGGGCGAAAAATTTGTGACGAAGGATTCTGCTAAAAAGGTCCGTCGAATTTATGGTAATCAAGTCGCAATCGGCTTTGCTGGTGGTGTTGCAGATGCCTTTACGCTACAAGAATGGTTTGAACAAAAATTAGAAAAGTATTCAGGCGACCTGCAACATGCTGCTGTTGCTTTAGCGCAAGACTGGCGTAAAGATCCAACGCTTCAAAAATTAGAAGCGATGTTGATTGCGGTCAATGCGACTGATATTTTATTAATTTCAGGGAATGGTGAAGTCATCACCCCTGATACGCTATCGGAATCAGGTGATCAAGTGATTGCCGTGGGTTCAGGCGGCAATTTCGCCCAAGCAGCAGCTACCGCATTATTACTTGAAGGAAAAGATGACTTATCCGTTGAAAAAATCGTCACAACCAGTGTTGATATTGCTGGTGGAATCGATGTTTACACCAACCACAACGTGATTGTCGAATCATTTTAGGAGGTCGCACAATGGACTTAATGAATAAAACACCCAAAACAATCGTTGCCGAACTTGATCAATTTGTCATTGGCCAAGATCAAGCTAAAAAAGCCGTTGCGGTTGCACTATACAACCGTTATCGCCGGATGCAACTCAGTGCAAAAATGCAACAAGAAATCACGCCTAAAAATCTATTAATGATCGGGCCAACTGGGGTCGGGAAAACAGAAATTGCCCGACGGTTAGCGAAAGTTGTCGATGCCCCATTTATCAAGGTTGAAGCCACTAAATTTACCGAAGTGGGGTATGTGGGACGTGACGTTGAATCAATGGTCCGCGACTTAGCTGATGTGGCTGTGCATATGGAAGAAACAGAACAATTTAAAAACGTTCGTGCTAAGGCTGCTCGTCAAGCAGACAAGCGCTTGGTTAAACTACTAGTACCGGGCATTAAAAAGGAACAACGTAAGAACAATAACAACATGAATGATTTAATGAACATGTTTAACGCGCTTCAAAAAGGGGAAACACCAGCTGGTTTCGGACAAACTGAACCAGAAGAAGTGACGGATGATATCCGTAACGAACGGTTATCTGTTAAAGAACAGTTAGATAAAGGCTTGTTAGATGACCGGGAAATCGAAATTCAAGTTGATGAACCGAAAAAAGTTGCCCCAATGAACGATATGATGGGCCAGATGGGAATTGATTTAAACGATACTCTGGGTTCAATTATGCCGAAGAAAAAAATTACGCGGACGGTAACGGTTAAAGAAGCGCGTGAAGTTTTCATTCAAGAAGAATCCGCTAAATTAGTCAACCATGCCGATATTTACCATGATGCGCTCCAACGTGCTGAAAATACCGGGATTATTTTTATCGATGAAATTGATAAAATTACGGCTGGTGGCAAAAAACAATCTGGTGAAGTCTCTCGTGAAGGGGTTCAACGTGATATTTTACCAATCGTTGAAGGCTCACAAGTCAATACGAAATACGGTGTTTTGAAGACCGACCATATCTTATTTATCGGTTCAGGGGCGTTTGCTGAATCAAAACCCAGCGATTTAATCGCTGAATTACAAGGACGGTTCCCAATCCGGGTTGAACTTGAAGATTTAACTGAAAAAGACTTCATCCGAATTTTAACGGAACCAAACAACGCACTTGTAAAACAATACATGGCGTTGATTGGCGCCGATGGGGTGCACGTCACCTTCACGATGGAAGCAATTGGCCGCATTGCTGCGATTGCCTTCCAAGTTAACCATGATACCGATAATATTGGTGCGCGTCGTTTGGCCACCATCTTAGAGAAGCTATTAGAGGATATTCTCTTTGAAGGTCCTGACATGCAGATGGGGGATATCACCATCACAGAACAATATGTCAACGATAAGATCGGTAATATTGCAGCCGATAAAGATTTAACCCGCTTTATTCTATAATTTTTAAAAGGTGGTATTTTAAGATGATCCAAATTGCAAACGAATTTTTAACGGTGACCCTCAGTCCAAAAGGCGCCGAATTACAAAGTATTAAGGGCGCCGTTTCGGGGCTTGAATATTTATGGCAAGCTGATCCCGATGTTTGGGGCCGGCACGCACCCGTTTTATTCCCATTCGTGGGGCGTTCAAAAGCAGACCAATATACGTATAATGGCCAAACCTATCCGATGGGTCAACACGGTTTTGCACGTGATCGCGAATTCAGTATCGAAGAACAATCGGACCACGCCGTGACTTTCTTGTTGAAAGCAGACGCTGACAGCCGGGCCGTGTATCCATTTGAATTTGAATTACGTGTGAGCTATCGTGTTCATGATATGCATTTGACGGTTGGCTATGACGTCCGCAATGTTGCGCCAAGCGGGCCAATGTACTTCTCAATTGGGGGTCATCCAGGATTTAAAGTCCCATTAACGGATGACACGCAATTTGAAGATTATTTCTTAGACTACCGCCCACAAAAATCACGGGTTAAGATCCCATTGCAAGGGGCCTTCATTAATTTGAACGACCGGACGTTAGCACCAACCGACGTCGCAACGGATATCAATCACCAATTATTTAAAAATGACGCCTTAATCTACGAATTAAAGGGTCAAGCCAATGAATTCAGTATTCGTTCTGAAAAAACGGACCACTCAGTGACCATGAAATTGGCTGGCGCCCCATTCATCGGTGTTTGGTCACCTTATCCAACAGAAGGCAACCTTGTGTGCCTTGAACCTTGGTGGGGGATTGCGGATACCGTTGACGCAAGCGGTGAACTTTCAGAAAAATTTGGTGTCAACGAACTGGCTGCAGGTGAAACGTTTAATGCAAGTTATGAAATTACTGTTCGTTAATGAATGATTAAAAAAACGCACTTACCAAGATGGTGAGTGCGTTTTTTTAGTAAACTGGCTGTAGGCGGGTAACGCATTCTAAACGCACTCTGCTAGTTTTTCCAGTAGTTCCATGCTAAGATATAAGTTATAAAATCATAGGTTAGGTAGGGTAAGTCATGACTGAAGAAAAGAAGTATTACGGCGCGGATGCCATCATCGATAGTTTAGTAAATCATGATGTTGAGTACGTGTTCGGGATTCCGGGTGCGAAGATTGATCGGGTTTTTGAACGACTAGAACATCCCGTTAATCCAAAGACGCCCAAATTAATTTTGACGCGCCATGAACAAAATGCAGCCTTCATGGCGGCTGGGATTGGTCGGATTACGGGCAAACCAGGCGTTGTAATGGCGACTTCAGGCCCTGGTGCCAGTAATTTAGCGACGGGGGTCGTGACAGCAACGGCAGAAGGTGATCCAGTCTTAGCCATTGCCGGTCAAGTGAAACGCGCTGATTTGTTGCGACTAACGCATCAAAGCATGCGTAATGCCGCTTTATTCGCACCAATCACAAAATTCAGTGCGGAAGTCCAAGAACCTGAGAATTTATCAGAAGTGATTGCTAACGCCTATCAAGAAGCTGAATCCGCTAAACAGGGCGCAACGTTTGTCAGCATCCCACAAGATGTCACGGACTCAGAAGTTCATTCTAAAGTGATTAAACCGCTAATGGCGCCTAAATTAGGGCCAGCCAGTCCCGTTGAAACGACGCTTTTGGCACAACGGATTAAAGAAGCAAAATTACCAGTACTTTTAGTTGGTATGCGCGCTTCTTCACCAGAAGTGACAGCAGCGATTCGCAATTTAGTGGCTGAAACCCACATTCCGGTCGTTGAAACGTTCCAAGCAGCCGGTGTCATTTCGCGTGATTTAGAGACTGATTTTTATGGGCGAGTTGGTTTATTCCGGAATCAACCAGGCGACCGCATTCTAAAACGCAGTGATCTTGTTATTGCAGTCGGCTATGATCCAATCGAATATGAACCGCGTAACTGGAACGCTGAAAGTGATGCGCACATTATGGTGATTGATGATATGCGCACTGAAATCGATCATAATTTCCAACCTGAAAAAGAATTGGTCGGCGATATTGCGCAGACCCTAGACTTTTTATTACCTTATATGAAGGGGTATCAACTAGCGGGCGATGTGCGTGATTATTTAGTTGAATTGCACGCAGAACTCAATCAACGTGACACGGCACCTGAAATGACGACCGATAATCCACTTAGTCATCCGTTGAACATTATTTCAGAACTGCAAGCACGGGTCACCGACGAAATGACCGTCACGGTCGATGTTGGTAGTCATTACATCTGGATGGCGCGGCATTTTAGAAGTTACGAACCACGGCACTTGCTCTTTAGTAACGGGATGCAGACCTTAGGTGTGGCATTGCCATGGGCGATCAGTGCTGCTCTAGTGCGGCCAAATACACAAATTGTGTCGGTTTCGGGAGATGGTGGCTTCTTATTCTCAGGTCAAGACTTAGAAACTGCGGTGCGTCTGAACTTAAACATCGTGCATATTATTTGGAATGACGGTTATTATGACATGGTAAAATTCCAAGAAGAAATGAAATATGGCGAATCAGCGGCCGTTAAGTTTGGTCCCGTTGATTTTGTCCAATATGCAGAGAGTTTTGGTGCAACCGGGTTACGGGTCGAAAAAGCCGCAGATCTTGGTAAAGTATTGGATCAAGCCTTTGCCATTGATGGTCCCGTCCTTGTAGATGTGCCCGTTGATTACAAAGATAATCAATTATTAGGCCAAGCATTATTACCTGACCAACTCGTTTAATTTGAGGAGGAAAATCAATGACAAATGATGTCAAACGCGTTTATCAACACGGAACGTTAGCCCTATTAATTCCGGGGCTCTTTACAGGGACAATGACCGTTGCTGAATTATTAACCCATGGGAATTTTGGAATCGGGACGGCGCACGGTTTAGCTGGCGAACTGGTCTTATTAGATGGCCATGCTTATACTGTGAATGGGGATGGCCAAGTGACTGAACTCGCACCTGATGCGACAGTTCCATTTGCGACAGTGCATTGGCAAGATTCATCATTACCTACACAAGCGGTTCATCAACGCACAAAGGCTGAGTTAGAAACGCAAATTCTAGCGCAAGCACCGTTAAAAAACTTGTTTTTTGCGGTTAAAATGACTGGGACTTTCAAAGTCATGCATACGCGGGCCGTCCAAACACAACAGGAACCTTATCCGAATTTGACTGCTGCAACCCGAGTGCAACCGGAGTTTGAACAAACAGACGTAACGGGCACGTTGATTGGGTATTATGCACCAGCGCTTTATCAAGGCGCAGCTGTTGCAGGCTATCACGTACACTTCTTAAACGATACGCACGACTTTGGCGGTCATATTCTAGACTATACCGTGGTCGATGCTCAAATGACGCTCCAACCGTTTGAAACGTTTGAACAGCACTTCCCAAGTGATAACGAAGCTTTTTTAAAGAGTGACTTTGACTTACAACAAGTCAATGCCGATATTGAAGAAGCAGAACACTAAACATTCAAAAAGCCCACGGATTTTTCCGTGGGCTTTTTTGTATTTTAAGCATGGTGGTTAATTGGACCGTACTTGTGGCCGACTTCAATCGGGTTAGCGATGGCGCGGTGAACAAATTGTTTAGCGGTCTTAATGGCAGCCTCAATTGTCTGTCCCTTAGCGATTTCAGCACAGATGCAAGCTGAAAGTGAATCGCCCGTCCCATTAATATGGGTGGTTTCAACGTAAGGTTCTGATAGCCAAAATTCTTGTCCATCGGCAAGGCAAACGTAGTCTGTAACGATTGATTGTCCGGCCTCGTGATGGCCTTTAATCATGACGTTTTTTGCGTCCATTGCCAATAGTGCTTGGCCAGCAGCTTGGAAATCAGCAGGTGTCTTCAGTTCAATACCAGTTAATTTTTGCGCTTCGTAGAAATTAGGCGTTAGGACAGTTGCAAGGGGCATTAATTCTGTCTTTAGTGTGTTAAAAGCATCATCTGCCAACAACAATGCTTCATGCTTGGTAATAATGACCGGATCTAACACTAGGGGACCAAAGTCATGTTTTTTCAACTGATTAGCAACGGTTAGAATGGTCTCACGGTCGGTTAACATTCCTGTTTTGCAAGCGCGAACCTGAAAGTCGGCTGCAATTGCTTCAAACTCGGCATCAATAAAGTCGGGAGACAGTGCTTGGCTAGCACGAATCCCATATGAATTTCCAGCAACACAGGCTGTCAAAATGCTCATACCATAAACATTACGGGCAAAAAAAGTATTTAAATCTGCTTGCGCACCGGCACTGCCATCAGAATCGGAACCGGCAATTGTCATGACTTGCGGAAAGCTATTTAACATTATCAACATCTCTTTTCCAGAGCGGACGGAACGTCCATCACTTAATATATCCTAATATTAGTATAAGCTTTTAGGTGTCCTTTTTTCAATCAGCAGAAGACACTAATTAAGTGAATTTCGTGTATACTATGAATTAAATAATTGTCAGGAGGGACTTATGATTCAATTAAAAATCGAACGATTATCTTATCAGGTTGATCAACAAGTGATTTTAACCGACATTAATTTAACCGTTGAAAAAGGCAGTTACTTAACGATTACAGGACCTTCTGGGGGTGGTAAGAGTACCTTGTTACGGTTAATTGCGGACTTACTAACGCCGACAAGTGGCACCATTTTATTAAATGATCAGCCACTGACCCAGTTTAGTCCCAATCAGTATCGACAAAAGGTTTCGTATTGTTTTCAACAAGCAACGTTATTTGGTGAAACAATCGGGGATAATTTACGTTTTCCATACGAGATTCGTAATTTACCGGTCGATATGGCAGCAATTGAAAAAGCGTTGGCAGCGGTTGGGTTAGCCAACATGCCACTAACGAAAAAAATTACCACGTTATCGGGCGGTGAAAAGCAACGAATTGCCTTGATTCGTAATGTTTTATTTCCACCGGAAGTTTTATTACTTGATGAAATTACGACTGGTTTAGATGCCGCTAATAAGGCAATTGTATTGGCGTTTGTCCAGCACCTCAATGAGGATTGCGGGCTCACAATTATTGCCATTACCCACGATACAGAAGAATTACAACGGAAAGGGCGCCAGGTGCAAATTGTTGCTGGCGAATTGGTAAATCAAGATGAACTTAGCCGTTAATGGTCTTTCACTGACGTTTGCTGTGACATTAGTGTTTGTCGCATTAGTCATTAGCTTCCATGAAAAAATCGGTCTTGAAAAAGATATGATTATCAGTGTTTTTCGCGCAATCATTCAATTACTTATCGTTGGTTATTTACTGAAATTCATTTTTCATATTAACGATGTGTGGCTAACGTTATTGATGATGCTGATCATTATTTTTAACGCCGCAGCAAATGCCAAAAAGCGGGCGGGGAAACTACGCAACGGGTTTCCAATTTCATTTATCGCAATTTTAACAAGTACTGGGGTCACGTTAGGATTACTTGTTTTATCTGGGGCGATTAAGTTTATTCCATCGCAAATTATTCCAATTACTGGGATGATTGCTTCCAACTCGATGGTCGCCATTGGCTTGAGTTACCGCAGCTTACTGGCGCAATTTAAGGATGAACGGCAACCTGTTTTGGAACGACTCGCCTTGGGAGCGACCGCTAAACAAGCATCAATTGCCATTATTCGTGAGAGTATTCGTACGGGGATGTCACCCACGATCGATTCCGCTAAAACGATGGGGCTTGTCAGCCTGCCAGGGATGATGTCGGGCCTGATTTTTGCCGGAATTGATCCAGTCAAGGCCATTATGTACCAGATATTAGTGACCTTTATGTTATTATCGGCAACGAGTCTTGGTTCAGTGATTGCGTGTTACTTAGCTTATCGATCATTTTACAATGAACGGGAACAATTGATTGATCTTTAACTGATTGCACAAAAAAACGCCCGTTCGGCGTTTTTTTAGTTATTGATGTTTTTGTTTATAGCGATAGTACAGGCCAAATGGCACTAAGTTTTCAGTGCCATTTTTAATGCGTTGTAGATTTTCGCGGTGCCGGTAGACCAGGAAAAGTAAGACCAAGGTCGCAATCGAACCGAGTAGCCAATCATGCGTGTAAAACGATAAAATCGCAATCATCAATGGACCGAGGATGCTAGCCATGCTAACCATACTTGTAATCAGGATGACACTGATAAAGATGGTACTGGCAATTACGAAGAAAAGTGGATTGTATGCCAGTAAGATGCCTGCGCTGGTTGCAACGGCTTTTCCCCCCGTAAAGTGTAAAAAGATGGAGTAAGCATGACCGACAACGGCCGCTAAGCCGACGATTAAGACCAATGCATGATTGGGGATGTGAAAAATCATCGGTAGGCTAGCAGCAAGTGTGCCTTTTAAAATATCAAGAAATAAAACGGCTGTCCCAGCGATTGGGCCGAGCACGCGATACGAGTTAGTTGTGCCGATATTATGGCTTCCAGCATCTCGGGGATCTTTGTGACAGAAAACGCGGCCGATAATAACGCCTGATGGGAACGAACCGATCAGGTACGCAAGAATAAAGATAAGACTAAGTTTCATGACAAAAACTCCTATTTGTGGCATTTGTTTCCCCTATTTTAGCATTTTGACAAGGGAAAAGGAATATTGTATGTTAGAATAGGTGAATACGAACATACATTTGTATTGGCAAGAAATTTTAAATTTTTGATTGTAAAATCATCCAAACTTGTTGATAATATACCTTATCTGTTCATTTTTAAACAAAGGAGTCATACTTGAATGCCAAATCAAAAACAAGATTATAATGATAATTCGATTCAGGTCTTAGAAGGTCTAGAAGCAGTTCGAAAACGGCCTGGCATGTACATTGGCTCAACTGACGGTCGCGGCTTGCACCATTTGGTGTACGAAATTGTCGATAACGCTGTCGATGAAGCCTTGGCTGGTTTTGGTTCAGAAATCAACGTCGTAATTGGCGCGGATAATAGTATTAGTGTCCGTGATCATGGTCGTGGGATGCCGACTGGGATGCACCAATCTGGGATTCCTACGATTGAAGTTATTTTGACAGTGCTTCACGCAGGTGGGAAATTTACCCAAAACAGTTATAAAACATCCGGCGGTTTGCATGGGGTTGGCGCGAGTGTCGTCAATGCCTTATCCGAATGGTTGACCGTCCGCGTTGTGCGTGATGGTGTTGCCTACGAAGAACGCTTTGAAAATGGGGGCCACCCGGTTGGTACCTTGAAAAAAGTTGGCAAAGCTAAAGAACCAAACGGCACGTTAATTACGTTTAAGCCAGATGGGACAATTTTTCAAACGACTACTTATAACTACAATACCTTAGCAGAACGATTACGCGAATCTGCCTTTTTACTCAAAGATGTCAAGATTACGTTGACCGATTTACGCGCTGAGCCAGCACGTGAAGATGTCTTCCATTACCCAGAAGGGATTCAATCATTTGTCGATTATTTGAACGAAGATAAAGATACGATTGGTAATAAGTTATATTTCGAAGGCACCAAAGAAGACATTGAAGTCGAATTTGCGGGTCAATATAACGATGGCTACTCCGAAAACATCATGTCATTTGTGAATAATGTCCGGACAGGTGATGGTGGGACCCATGAAGCTGGGATGAAAGCCGGCTTAACCAAAGCTTTTAACGATTACGCCCGCAAGGTAAACTTGCTCAAAGAACGGGATAAAAACATGGAAGGCTCCGACGTACGTGAAGGTCTTAGTGCCGTCTTGTCTGTCCGGATTCCAGAAGAACTCTTGCAATTTGAAGGGCAAACCAAGGGTAAGCTAGGCTCGCCACAAGCGCGGACAGCTGTCGATAGTTTGGTTTATGAACAAATGAGCTTTTTCTTACTTGAAAATGGTGAATTTGCGCAAGCCTTAGTGCGTAAATCATTAAAAGCACGCGAAGCACGTGAAGCTGCGCGTAAAGCACGTGAACAAAGTCGAAATGGTAAGAAAAAGAAGAAATCCGATGGCTTATTATCTGGGAAGCTAACACCAGCGCAATCGAAAAATGCGGCGAAGAATGAATTGTACTTGGTCGAAGGGGATTCTGCTGGGGGTTCTGCTAAGCAAGGGCGCGATCGGAAATTCCAAGCGATTTTGCCATTGCGGGGCAAAGTTTTAAATACCCAAAAAGCGAAATTACAAGAAATTCTAAAAAATGAAGAAATCAACACGATGATTTACACGATTGGGGCCGGAGTCGGGGCTGAATTCAAACTTGAAGACAGCAATTACGATAAAGTCATCATCATGACCGATGCGGATACCGATGGGGCCCATATTCAAATTTTGTTGTTAACCTTCTTCTACCGCTATATGCGGCCGTTAATTGAAGCCGGAAAAGTCTACATTGCCTTGCCACCATTGTATAAGCTCCAAAAAGGTGCTGGGGCAAAAACGAAGATTGCCTATGCTTGGACTGATGATGAATTGAAAGTCGTCGCTAAAGAAATGGGTAAAGGCTACAGTCAACAACGTTTCAAAGGGTTGGGTGAAATGAATGCTGATCAACTTTGGGATACCACAATGGATCCAACGAGTCGGACGTTAATTCGGGTGCGGATTGATGATGCAGCCTTAGCTGAACGCCGCGTCACAACGTTGATGGGCGATAAAGTTGAACCACGTCGGAAGTGGATTGAAGAAAACGTTAAGTTCACAATGGCTGAAGATGGTAGCATCTTAGATACAACGAATGGTCAACCAGCACCGACAACTTCAAGCGCTGAAGTGGATTTATTTGACCAATTAGACGAATAGAAAAGTGAGTGATTAAATTTGGCTGATGAAGCACAAAAAATTCAAGAGCTAACGCTTGAAGAAGTCATGGGCGACCGCTTTGGCCGCTATTCAAAATACATCATTCAAGAGCGGGCGTTACCAGATATTCGCGATGGGTTAAAACCCGTTCAACGGCGAATTTTATACGCAATGTCCATCGATGGGAATACTTATGATAAAGGGTTCCGGAAGTCAGCGAAGTCTGTCGGGAATGTCATGGGGAATTTCCATCCGCATGGGGATAGTTCAATTTATGAAGCGATGGTCCGGTTAAGTCAGGACTGGAAATTACGTGAACCACTGATTGAAATGCATGGGAATAATGGGTCAATGGATGGGGATCCACCAGCAGCAATGCGGTATACTGAGGCACGCTTAAGTAAGATTGCTGGTGAAATGCTCAAGGACATCGATAAAAAGACGGTTGATTTCGTTTTAAACTTCGATGATACCGCTGAAGAACCCACTGTTTTACCAGCTCGGTTCCCAAATCTCTTAGTGAATGGGGCAACTGGGATTTCAGCTGGGTACGCGACTGAAATTCCGCCACATAATTTAGGTGAAGTGACTGATGGTTTAGTCTATCTATTAGATCATCCCGATGCAACGTTGGAAAAAATGATGACCTTCATCAAAGGACCTGATTTCCCAACTGGTGGGATCTTACAAGGGGTCGATGGGATTAAGAAAGCCTATGAAACTGGTCGCGGTCGAGTTGTCGTCCGGGCAAAAACCAGCATCCAACAATTACGCGGCAATCGGGAACAAATCGTGATTAGCGAAATTCCTTATGAAGTCAACAAGGCTATGATGGTCAAGAAGATTGATGAATTACGCGTTTTAAAGAAGGTCGATGGGATTGCTGAAGTACGAGATGAAAGTGATCGGATGGGCTTATCAGTCGTTGTTGAATTGAAAAAGCAAGCGGATAGTCAAGGGATCTTGAATTATCTGTTCAAAAATACGGATCTGCAAATCACATATAACTTTAATATGGTCGCCATCTCGGATATGCAACCTAAACAGGTTGGCTTATTAGAAATCCTCCATGCCTACTTGGAACATCAAGAAGAAGTCGTGATTCGGCGGACAAAATATACCTTACAAAAGGCATTGGATCGTCAGCACATTGTCGCAGGGCTAATCAAGGCGCTCTCGATTCTAGATCAAGTGATTGCGACGATTCGTGGTAGCAAGAATAAAAAAGACGCTAAAGATAATTTAGTGGCAAGCTACGCCTTCACAGAAGCCCAAGCTGAAGCGATTGTTTCACTGCAATTATACCGGTTAACGAATACCGATGTGACTGCTTTGGAACAAGAATCAGCTGAACTTGATGCAGCGATTAAGGAATACCGGATGATTCTTGGTGATCCAAAAGCACTTGCACGGGTGATTAAGGCGCAGTTAAAAGCAATGGTCAAAACTTATCGGAGTGACCGAAAAACTGAAATTGAAGCACAAATTGAGACGCTTGAAATTGATACCAGTGTGACTGTTGTTGACGAAACCGTCATGGTTGCAGTTAGCCATGACGGCTACTTGAAACGTAGTAGTTTGCGCTCGTATCAAGCATCTGAAGGGGCCGACAGCGGTTTGAAAGACGGCGATTTTGCCATTTTACAAAAGCCACTACAAACCTTAGATCAATTGATGATGTTCACCAATTACGGACATTTAATTCAACGACCAGTTCATGAAATTGCTGATTTGAAATGGAAGGAAATGGGCGAACATATTTCGCAATCGATTGGTTTGGCGGCTGATGAAGCGATTATTGCAGCATTTGCCTTTAAGCCAAATGAACAGGCTGGCTACTTTGTGATTGGGACGGATGATGGCTATATTAAACAAACTGTCTTCTCTGACCTCTTGCCAAGTCGAACATATCGTTCTAAGGCACAAGACTTTATTAAGTTGCATGCAGATGCTCATGTGACAAACGTGAACTGGATTCCAAGTGATGAAGGGCTAGCCGTCTTTAGTGCTAGCTATAAAGGTTATGGATTGAGTTTTACCTTATCTGAAGTCTCTGTATCAGGTGCTAAGGCCGGTGGGGTCAAATTAATGGATCTCAAAGATGGGGATGTTGTCACCGGCTTTACGTTATATCATCCAGAAGATAAACATGCAGCCGTTGCCATTGTGACGCAACGGGGCGCCTTTAAACGGATGCTCTTAAGTGAGGTTGGTTTAACAAGTCGTGCGCGTCGTGGGGTCTTAATTCTCCGTGAATTGAAGAAAGAACCACATCGGGTAGCAGCAATGGTTAGTGTTGAGCAGGCAAGCGAGTTACTGATTCATACTGATCAGCAAGAAGTGATTGCAATTAACCCTTATCAACATGCAACTGCCGACCGTTATTCGAACGGTAGTTTTGTGATGGATGTTGATGAAGTTGGACAACCGGCATTTGTTCAAACGACTATTCCAGTTAAAAATGAAGACGAGTCAAAATAATAAAAAAGCAAGTCATCTATGTGATGACTTGCTTTTTTCTGTTATACATAATATACGGATTTTTTGGTTTTGTACTATAACAGCAAAATAAGTTTTGCACAATTTAAATGGTGGGGTTATAAAAATATTTTAAGTAGATAAATAGCTATAAATCAATCTTTCAAAAGAGTTTAAGAGTTTCTAAACAATCAAAAAGAAAGGGCTTGCATAAACTATGTGATGTGTTATACTAAAATTGTGAAAACTGTGATAAACAACACTTGACTAATGGAGGTAATCCACATGGTAAAAACCGAAAAAATTAACTTAGCCGACTATTGGGACGGCTTTAACAAAGGTGACTGGCAAGATGAAATTGATATTCGTGATTTCATCCAACAAAACTTTACTGCCTATGACGGTGATGAAAGTTTCTTAGCTGGTCCAACCGAAGCAACAACAACGTTAAATGATCAACTAATGGAATTGAAGAAACAAGAACGTGAAGCAGGTGGCGTTTTAGCCGCAGACAATGATAATCCTGCAACAGTTACGTCACACGGCCCTGGTTATTTAAACAAGGATCTTGAAAAGATTGTTGGATTACAAACTGATGCCCCATTAAAACGCGCATTCATGCCATTTGGTGGGATTCGGATGGCCGAAGATGCCTTGGAAGCATACGGCTTTAAGACTGATCCAGAACAACACAAGATTTTTAACGAATACCGCAAGACACATAATCAAGGTGTTTTTGATGCTTATACACCAGACATGCGTAAAGCACGTCACTACAAGATTATTACGGGCCTTCCAGATGCCTATGCACGTGGTCGGATTATTCCTGACTTACCACGGATTGCAGTCTATGGGATTGATCGTTTAGCTGAAGAAAAAGTCCGTGACTTTAATGGTGTTGGCGACGGTGAAATGACAGACGATGTCATTCGTCTTCGTGAAGAAATCAATGAACAATATCGTGCTTTACAAGATATGAAGAAAATGGCTGCTAGCTATGGCTTTGATATTTCAAGACCTGCTAAGAATGCCCAAGAAGCAATTCAATGGATTTACTTCGGTTACTTAGCCGCTATTAAGACACAAAACGGGGCTGCGATGTCAGTTGGCCGGATTGATACAACGATGGATATCTTTATCCAACGTGATTTAGAGCGGGGCTTAATTACAGAAGCTGAAGCGCAAGAAATGGTTGACCATTTTGTCATGAAGTTACGGATGGTTCGTTTCATTCGGACAGAAGATTATAATTCATTATTCTCAGGTGATCCAATCTGGGCAACATTATCAATGTGTGGGATTGGTATGGATGGTCGTCATCATGTCACTAAGACTGCCTTCCGTGTCTTGAAGACATTGGAAAATATGGGTGCTGCTCCAGAACCTAATATCACCTTACTTTGGTCAGATCGCTTACCAGAAGGTTTCAAGCGCTATGCAACAGAAGTTTCAATTAAGAGTTCAACGATTCAATACGAAAACGATGATTTGATGCGTAATGAATGGGGGAGTGACTATTATGGGATTGCATGCTGTGTTTCTGCACAACCAATTGCAGACGGCGTTCAATATTTTGGTGCGCGTGCTAACTTGGCTAAGACAATCCTTTACGCAATTAACGGCGGGATCGATGAATTAGGCAAAGCTCAAGTCGGCCCAGCTTATCAACCAATTACAAGTGAAATCATTGATTACAAAGAATTCATGGGTAAATACGATAAGATGTTAGATTGGTTAGCAGACGTTTACGTTAATGCTTTAAACACCATCCACTACATGCATGATAAGTATTACTATGAATCAGCACAATTGGCATTGAAGAATAGTCGTTTAGACCGGACATTTGCGACTGGTATTTCTGGTCTATCACATGCGGTTGATTCAATCTCAGCGATTAAATACGGCCAAGTTAAAGTTATCCGTGATGAAGACGGTATGGCAGTCGATTTCGAAGCGCAAAATCCAGACTATCCACGTTATGGGAACAATGACGACCGCGCTGACGATATCGCTAAATGGTTAGTGAAGACTTTCTATACGAAGATGAATACGCATCATTTATATCGTGGCTCAAAATTATCAACATCTGTTTTAACAATCACATCAAATGTTGTGTATGGTAAGAATACTGGGACAACACCAAATGGTCGTCAAGCTGGCGAACCATTCTCACCAGGTGCTAACCCAGCATACGGTGCTGAAAAGAACGGTGCTTTAGCATCATTACTTTCAACTGCGAAGATTCCATACCGTTATGCAACTGATGGGATTTCAAATACGTTTGGTGTCACACCAAATACATTAGGGCATGATGATGAAGCACGTAAAGACGCGCTTGTGAACATGGTCGATGGTTACATGATTAATCAAGGGATGCATTTAAATATCAACGTCTTTAATAAGCAAACCTTAATGGATGCACAACAACATCCAGAAGAATACCCAACATTAACGGTTCGGGTTTCAGGTTATTGTGTCTACTTCGCTGATTTAACGAAGGAACAACAAGACGACGTTATCTCAAGAACGTTCTTTGACGAAATGTAATCTAACGAAAGTGGATAGCAATATCCGCTTTCTGGTAAGGTCGTTAACGCGAATTAACGACTTTACCAGAAAGCATAGCTTTTCTTTTAAGAGGTGAAAGTGAAATGGCAATTAAATTTACAACACGGTTATCAACTGAAAATGTTGTTCCAGAAACCCCGATAACACCAGAGGTGCCAATTGGATATGTTCATTCGATTGAAACATTTGGTTCAGTGGATGGTCCCGGAATTCGGTTTGTCGCCTTTCTACAAGGCTGTCGCATGCGTTGCGAATTCTGTCATAATCCAGATACGTGGAATATTGGTAGCGGAGAAGCTTATACCGCAGACGAATTAATCGCAAAGGCACTGCCATATAAGGCCTTCTGGGGTAAAGATGGCGGAATTACCTGTAGCGGTGGTGAATCCTTAATTCAAATTGATTTTTTAATTGATTTATTTAAAAAGTGTAAGGTACAAGGGATTAATACCTGTTTGGATACTTGTGGGCAGCCGTTTACGTATAAAGAACCCTTCTTTAGTAAATTCAAAGAATTGATGAAATATACCGATCTTTCAATGGTCGATATTAAGCATATTGATCCAGCGGGGCACAAAAAGTTAACCGGCTTTTCTAACGAACATATTTTAGAAATGATTGAATATATGTCAAATCATGGTCATCATATGTGGATTCGGCACGTCTTGATTCCAGAACGGACGGATTACGATGAGTATCTCACTCGTCTAGGGGATTATATTCAAACGTTAAACAATGTTGACCGAGTCGAAGTGTTGCCCTACCATACGATGGGAATCGTGAAATACGAAAAGATGGGGATTAAATATCCGTTAGCGGGGATTGAACCACCGACCCACGATCGCGTTGTCAATGCGGAGCGTCTATTGCATACAGCAGACTATCCAAAGCAGCAACGCTAACATAAGAAAATTTTAAGCCTTTAATAAGAATGAGCAACGAAAGGGGTTGCTCTTTTTTTATATCTTTATTATTATAATGATAGGCGTAAACTAAAGAACGGAGATTTGAAAATGAAAACAAGACAAGAAAATATCTTCTCCTCTAAAACATTAACCTATTTCCTACAGTTAGCGGAAACGATGAATTATACCCAAGCGGCACAACTACTCGGTATCACGCAACCTGCTTTAACCCAACAGATTAAAAAATTAGAACGGATAGTCGGGGCGCCTTTATTTTATTCAGTCGGCAAGAAGTTACATATTTCGGATGCTGGTCGGACGATGTTGGATGCTACCCATCAGATTCATGATTTATTAAATACTGCGACGGATGAAATTCAAAGTTCAACGAGTGCGACGCGCGGTAAGATTAATATTGGGATTTTAGCATCGATGGAAATCAGTGTTATCCAATCCTTCTTAATTCAATACTATAAACAATTTCCTGACATCGAAGTCAGCATGCACTTATTGACTCGGAAAGAAATCTGGGACCGACTTGAAAATAATAAAATTGATATTGCCATTATGTATTTGCCAGATGACAGCATTAAGAACTGGAAACCTTATAAGTCACATAAGATTGTGGATGAACGCTTACTCTTTATCAGCCAAGATCCTGCTTTAAAGACGCGTAAGAAGATCCGTTTTAAAGATACATTAGATAATAAATGGGTGACATACCCAGATGAATACTATTTAAATCAATTCATCAGTGAAGCCTATAAGAATCAATTGGTTGATCGTCCAGTGAGTGCGGCTCAATTCACATCACCATTTGAAATCATGCGTTTTGCTGAAGCAACTGAATTAAGTACAGCTTTACCAAAGAGTTTTTATGAAGCACATAATTTGGGACTTAAGGGAAACGCGGTTCAATTTGATCCGGCCATTCAGTTCGAATTAGCTTTTGTCTTCCGCAAGGAAAAGGAAGATATTCCACGGATTAATAGCTTTTTCCGTGAATTCGACCATTATTTAGAAGAAAAAGATTATTTAACACGGATTAGAGAGCAAAACCGTAGAATCGTCTAATATTTTTGGTATAATTAGGATGTTATTTTTTTAAAAGGAAGGTCTGTATAAATATGAGTAAAGAATTAGTATTCGGTCACCAAAACCCAGATACAGACGCAATTGTTGCGGCAATGGCGTTTGCTTATCTTCAACAACAACTAGGAAACGACGTAGAAGCCGTTGCGCTAGGTGAACCTAATGAAGAAACAAGCTATGCATTGCGTCATTTTGCAGCAGCAACCCCTCGCATCATTAAAGAAGCAAGCAGTGAAGTTGACAGTGTGATGTTGGTTGATCATAACGAAAGCCAACAAAGTGTTGCCGATATCAAAGATTTAACAGTGACGCACGTTGTTGATCATCATCGAATTGCAAACTTCGAAACAGTCAGCCCATTATTCTACCGCGCTGAACCAGTTGGCTGTACCAGCACAATTTTATTATCAATGTTCAACGAAAACAAAGTTGAAATTCCAGCTCAATTAGCTGGTTTAATGATGAGTGCTATCATTTCAGATACGTTGTTGATGAAATCACCTACAACAACTGAAAAAGATCGGATTGCGATTAAGACATTGGCTGAAATTGCTGATATTGATTTCGAATCATATGGTCTTGAAATGTTAAAAGCGGGCACTAACTTAGATGATAAGAGCGAAGCTGAATTAATTGAAGCAGATGCTAAAACATTCGATATGGCTGGTAAAAAAGTGCGTATCGATCAAGTGAATACAGTTGATATCGAAGCGGTCTTCAAACGCCAAGCTGCTTTTGAAGCTGCTATCGAAGCAGACAACAAAGCTAATGGTTACGACTTATTCGTACTTTTGATTACTGACATCTTAAACAGTAACTCAGAAGCGCTTGTTATCGGTGAACCAGCAGAAGCCTTTGAAAAAGCTTTCAACGTAAAATTGAACAACCATCGTGCACAATTAGCCGGTGTTGTTTCACGTAAGAAACAAGTGGTTCCACAATTAACAGAAGCATTTTAATAACGATTAATAATAAAGTCCTTCGGGGCTTTATTTTTTTATTAGGAGGATAGGTAAATGACCGAGGAAAGCATTGATGCAATTCAAGTGATTGAAGCGACCATTCGAAATTGCCAAAAGAGTCAGCTGAAGTTTGTAGCGGGTTCGGCTCAATTTACTTTATTAAAAAATAGGCTTTACGCATTAGAAGTTGGTCGTGATTTATTGAACGGGCACACAGACATAACAGTCGAACCCTTAGTCGAGGCACAAGCCCCGATTGAATCGATTATTCATAAAACTGAAAAAGCACTCTCTAATCAAAAAAAAACATCACCCGTGATAAAACGAATGACTCTATTATTAGCAGCGATGACTGCCGTGCAGACTGCTATTATAAACCAACTATCTGCAAAAAAGACCCCTCATTAATTTGGGGGCTTTTTTGTGTGCCACCAGATTGGAATTATTCTAATCTAACTAAAAATGTGTTATAATGTAAATGAATTCATAAGAAGGAGCGATTGACGATGAAACATACCATCAAGTTTGCCTTAACAATTAGTGTGGGTGTGATTGCGCTATGCTTGGCGTTTTTGCTACATGAGCCATTGTGGGCACAGATTTTAGTGAGTTTAGCGGGGAGCTTAGTAGCGCTCTCGATGTTTATTGAGATGATTAAAACGCTAAAATCTGGTCAATACGGGGTGGATCTATTAGCGATTACCGCTATTATTGCGACGTTAGCGGTCGGTGAATATTGGGCAGCATTAATGGTCTTGGTCATGTTAACTGGTGGCGACTCATTGGAAGACTATGCAGCGCATAAAGCAGGCCGTGAGTTAAAGACATTACTTGATAATTCTCCGCAAACAGCGCATCGCCTTGTTAATGATGCGGTCGAAGATGTTTCAGTCGATAAGCTTCAAGTTGGTGATCAAGTGATTATTAAACCTGGCGAATTGGTCCCTGTTGATGGGCATATTATTGCAGGAAGTGCTTTATTCGATGAATCATCGTTAACGGGTGAATCACGCCCCGTTGAAAAAGCACTAAATGATGAGCTCATGTCAGGCTCTGTGAACGGCGATACGTCGGTTACCATGCAAGTTGACCAATTAGCCGTTAATAGCCAATATCAAGCAATTGTACGGCTTGTAGAGACCTCTGCGGCACAACCAGCGCATTTTGTGCGCTTAGCTGATCGATATGCCGTGCCATTTACATTAGTTGCGTATGTGATTGCTGGAGTAGCTTGGTGGTTATCTAAGGATCCAGTACGGTTTGCAGAAGTGCTTGTCGTGGCTTCGCCGTGCCCATTAATATTGGCAGCGCCTATCGCGTTAATCTCAGGGATGAGTCGTGCTAGTCGAAACGGGATTATTGTCAAGGCTGGCACAACAATTGAAAAATTAGCGTCTGCTAAATCAGCAGCGTTTGATAAAACTGGAACAATTACGAATGGTCAATTGACGGTTGACCAAGTTGTGCCAGTGATTGGTATCGCACCAACCGATTTATTGCAATTGGCGGCTAGTGCGGAGCAAGAATCTTCGCATATTTTAGCACGGTCACTTGTTAAAGCGGCACAGGTAGAACAATTACAACCAATTGAAACATTAAAAGAAGCAACGGGCGCTGGGGTAGTTGCGACGCTGTCGTCTGGACAAACGGTTCGTGTTGGGAAACATCAATTCGTGACGCCAGATGCGCAACAGCCTCTGCAAGAACAAACCACTGTTTACGTTGCGATCAATGATCAATATGCGGGGTACATTACGTTTATCGATCATTTACGACCAGAAGCACCGGCCACGATGCAGACGCTCCATCAACTGGGGATTACGCGTTTGATGATGTTGACAGGCGATCAAGCGACAACTGCGCACCAGATTGCGGAACAAGTCGGAATTGATGACGTCCATGCAGGCTGTCTGCCAGTCGATAAGATTCATTTAATTGAACAAGTACCGCAAGACCAACGCCCACTAATTATGGTTGGTGATGGGGTCAACGATGCACCGTCACTGGCAAGTGCTGATGTCGGGATTGCGATGGGGGCCCATGGCGCAACAGCCGCAAGTGAATCAGCGGATGTGGTGATTCTAAAAGATGATTTAGGACGGGTTAGTCGTGCCGTTCAAATCGCGCGTGACACGATGCGCGTTGCTCGCCAGGCGGTTTTGATTGGGATTGCAATCTGTATTGGGTTAATGTTGATTGCCAGCACCGGGATTGTTCCAGCATTAGTGGGGGCTTTATTCCAAGAGGTTGTCGATACAGTTTCAATCTTATATGCATTACGAGCTAGAACGGATCGTTAAGGGAATTAAAAAGAGCCGTATTAACACCATTCAAGTGTTAATACGGCTCTTTTTTTGTTTATTTTTCAGATTGTACGTGTAAAACCATGTCTTTTGGTAAATATAACTTAGGCACCATGGCTAAACAAATACATAGAACGATGCCGGTTAGAATGAAGCTAGCGATAAAGCTGCCACCGTTAACAGTGAGTGAGTATAGCCAAGCATTCATACCTTTGGGAGCGTATGAGCCCCAATAAACGGCACCGGCTAAGAAGTGGCAGAAGTATTTTGCAAAAGTACCAAAAAATGCGGCCATCCATAAAAGGGTCATCGTTTTGACTTTTGTATGATTTTGAATACTTGCTTGAATAGGTCGTTGTAAGATACCTGCTAAACCAACAACCATGAAGGCAATGGTAAATTCTAGCAATCCTTGCCATACGTTCAAGACACTACCGTTTCCTAATCCACGTAAGATTAAGTCTAGTAGACCCCAGATTAAGCCGGAGACCATTCCAGGAATGGCACCACGGCGTAAACTGTAGATTACAATAGGGATAATCCCAAAGGAGACTTCGATTGCGGAAGGCCCCACTGTATGGGGGATGTATTCCAATGCCACGGCAAATGCCGCGATGATTGCCCCTTCAATCTGAATCAATAGACGCTGATGTTGCATAAAAATAACCCCTTTTCTTGTTCAACCAACACAAAAAAGGAGTTATCATTTCAACTCCATCACAATTCCTACGCTTGTCTTAACAAACAGGTTCGAAGGGTCTGATTAAAATCACTCTCAGCCAATGGCTCCCCTTTGCGATGGTTAACATTTAATTTTTAGGAACGCTTTCAGTATACTCGATAGCTGGTATAAGTCAAGCAATGTGTAAATCGACGAATTGATGTAAACCAAATGACTGTTAGAACGACATTGATAATCGTTGCCAAGAAGAGCACTAATAGTGGCTATTCAAGCTGGTCCATTGCCGAGCGTTGTTCATCAGCAACGACGTGCGTATATAAGTGAGTAGCTTGCGTGGTCGTTTGGCCTAGTTGGGTCGCAACAATTGTTTCACTATGAGTTGCCGCCATGAGATCAGTGGCAAGTGTATGGCGGAACTTGTGTGGTGTGAGACGCACGCCAAATGCTTCAGAATACTTCGCGACTAACTTTTCAATGGCATAGTTGCTCATACGCTTGGCGCTGCCACGATAGCGACTGACAAATAAGGCTTGTTCATTATCTTCTTTTAGATAGCGTGATTTACGAATCTGGCAGTAATCCCTTAAAAAAGGTAAACTCCACGGAGCAATTGGGACAGTATCTTGCTGTCCGCCTTTACGGATCACGGTAATTGTAAGTTGTTCAAGATTCAAATCGTTGATGTTGGCTTGGGCCAACTCTGATAGTCGGATGCCCGTTGCCAGCGCCAGTACACAGATGGCAATATCGCGTTCGCAATTTTGCTTGTATGATGCCAGTTGGCGATTAGAAAGCAAGTTAGGGTAATCAACTTGCATGAAGGTGATGAAGTCGTGTTTCTTTTCACCGGTCAGCAGTTGTTTGCTGATGTGTCGTGAACGTGTCGCCATTGTTTCTGAAGCTTTAAGTAGTTTCACCTTCTTCATGACGTTTCGGTAAAAATAAGGCTCACCATCAGCTTGTTCGGCTTCAATGGTTAAGAAGTACCAGAGCGCATTTAATGCGTTAATCGAGCGGTTAACGGCTTGAAAGGAGAGCTTATGGTTATTTTGTTTACGCTTATTCATTAGAAAAATCTTGTAGAGCTCAATATCTTCGAGTTTCATTTTTTCGAGTGCGGTCAGTGGCATCTGGTCGATAGAGGGGACCACGACGATCTGTTCATCAACTAACCAGGTGAAAAAGCGAACGTATTCTTGTAAGTATTGATAGAGCGTTGCAGAAGAGTAGGCGTTTGCCTGGCGGTTAATGTAGAATTTACGAATGTAATCCGGAAGATTGGCGAGTTGCTTTTCGCAGAGTTCTAAGTAACGTTGTTGATCCATGATGGAAGACTCCTTAATTAGCAGTTTAAAGATAGTTTAGCAAAAATGAGGTGAGAATACTACAAGTGTTGTTAAAACCATAATTTTAACAACACTTGTATTGCAAACCGTTCCGCGAACTGATGATCAGATGGTCTTATTCGACTATCTGCACAGCAACCTAAAGATCCTTATTCCGTTTAAAAGCTGGTATATCAACGTTTAAGGCCTTTTTTAACGATTTGATATGTGAGTTTTAAGGCTAAGATGTGTTAATATGCGTATTTACCAATTAAAATCTGGCATAATCGTCAGATTAATCACGGATTTGTGCCTGAGCTTAGATGAATTCTGCATTTAAAGTTAAGTTTGGCGATATCGGTTGGCCAGTCAGTTTGATTCATCATATTGGCGTTGAGTAACTTGTAATAGTTTATGAATCGTGCAGTGTAAAAAACAAACGCGTTAAGTGCGGTTCATCAAATCAATTGAATGATGTTGGATAATAAGTGGTTATTTTAGCGCTCTTTCAAGGGATAAGCGTTTCTTCGCATAATATATATTATGTAAACTAAAATAGATTTAAAAAATTAACTAAGCCTACCCACTCGTCACCAGCGTTTAAGCGCAGCAAAAAAGCGCCATATTAAAATGACGCTTCTGTAATTAGTGATTTAAAAACTGAGCCAACAAAGCTGCAAAGTCATTTGGATTTTGGAATAACGCCATATGACCAGCATCTGGGTAAAGTTTTAATTGGGAATTTAAAATCCGTTCATGTAATTCATATGAACCATTAACAGGTACCATTCGATCGTGATCGCCGTTGACAATCAATGTTGGTTGGTTAATTTGTGCCAGGTTTGCCGGTTGATCGTGCGCATACTGTTTAATTGCTATTAATTGACGACGATAAGTGGCTAACGTAATGGCTTTATCTTCAACAATTTCACGCTGTTTTAACCGGTTAATGAACGCTTTACCAGCCTGTTTGCCTTGGGGCGTTCTGGTGAAGAAGAGGTATTCCTTAACGTCTCTATGCGTTAAGAAGGACCGAATTAAGTCAAAAGTTGTTATGCGCCCCACTTTGGCGATTTCTGAGTCACCCTGGGGACCTGTTCCGACTAAAATTAAGTGATTAACGCTTGAGGGGTATTTTAAAGTGAAGGCCTGTGCAATAAAACCACCCATCGATAATCCAAGTAAATCGAATTGAGTGAGCTGCATAGCTGTTATAAAAGCATAACAATCAGCTACCATTTGCTCAATCGTCGTGGGGACTTTGCCATCCGAGAAACCAACACCACGATTATTAAAGACAATCACGCGTCGTTGCTGACTGATCAGGTCAATTAATGCAGGGTCCCAGTTATCTAAAGTGGCTGATAAGTGATTCAATAAAACAAGTGGTAAGCCGCGACCGGTACCCACTTCGCGGTAAGCAAACCGTTGGCCTTGTTGATCTTGAATAAATTGGTTGGGGGTTGTTAGATAAGTCATCTTGATTAGCCCGCTTGAACCTTAATCACCACTTTACCAGTTGGATGGCCGTGAGCAACAAGTTCTAGTGCCTCTTTAACGTGTGCTAAATCGAATTGATGCGGATCGATGGCTGGTACAATCGCTTGTTGTTCAACAATTTCAGTGATTTTTTTGAGTTGGGCACCATCTGAACGAACGAAAATAAAGCGATATTCAACGCCCGCTTTTTTAGCGAGGCGATCCCATTTCCGCCCGGCCAACGAGAATAAGAGTTGCTTCCAAAATGGTAATTGCAATTGTTTAGCGAATTGTTTGTTTGGACCAGCAATCAAGCTTAAAATCCGCCCGCCCGGCTTCATAATCGCCATTTCACGTTCAATATCTGCTCCACCGCGTGTATCAATCACGTAATCGATTTGATCTAAAACTTCCCAGTAATCGGTTGTTTTGTAATCGATATATTGGTCAGCACCCAAATTCAAAATGTGATCTCGCGCGGCTGCATTGCCTGAAACAATCACGGTTAAGCCTAGTGATTTTGCGATTGGGACGGCTATTGGACCGAAACCGCCTGAACCACCAGGGATAAACAGCGTTCGGTTCGGTTGGGCTGCCAATTCCTCAAATAGCCCCTGATAAGCCGTTAAGCCAGTCAGTGGGATTGCAACGGCTTCACGTAGCGATAAATCCTTTGGCGTGTACCAGATTGCATCGGTGGTAACCGCGACATATTCAGCAAAGCCACCGATTTTAGCCAATGGTAAACGCGCATAGACTTGATCCCCGACTTTGAAATCAGTGACGTCTGTTCCAATCGCTGTGATTTCACCGGCAATTTCATTGCCTAAAGTCAGTGGTAAAGCGGTAGATTGCAAATTTAATCCGAATTTTTGGACAAATTTGTCAGCATAACCTGATACGGTGTTTGCCAGTCGAGTATTTTAAGCGGTCGCTGGTTAATTTGGAGTAACGTCGTCGTTAAATCTTGAGCACTAATGTGCTCAAAACGAGTCCCTTTAGGATAAAAATAACGTAAATTCCGATTAAAGCGTTCATTACTACCACGTTCAGCTGGAGTATAAGCATGGCAGTAATAGGTCTTAATACCATATTGTGATTCAAGTGATACTAGCCCACTAAACTCAGTGCCACGGTCCACAGTAAAGCTGTGTGCTCCTATGTCAATAAATGGCACATCTTTTTCTAAACACTCGTTCTAATTCTGTCGGAATTAAACCAACTGATGTAATTTGAGGTTCGGATTACCAAGTCCTCAAAATTGGAAAAAGTTGTTTGAAAGGCAAACTCTCTCTTCAACAATGAGTGAAAAGCTTCAATTGGCCCATTATCATAAGGATAACCTTGTTTTGAGTATGAGTGGCTAATCTGATGCCGTTCAAGTAAAGTTTCAACTTCGTTGCTGGTGTACTGTGAACCCATGTCAGAGTGAAAATATTGTGGCTTTTGATGATATTCAAGCGCCTGATTAATCGTTTCTACAACTAACGTCGCCTCCATCTGACGACCAATCTTGAAAGCAAGAACTTGATGAACCTTTGGTTCGTAAATAGAACTGAGATAAACCCAGGTTCCTGGACGTAATTCCAAATAAGTAATGTCAGCACGCCATATCCTTGCATTGGGCTGGTGCTTGATTAAATTGGGGCGTTGTGAATGATCCACATGAGTGCCAGGTTTTTTAAATCGCCGATTCATTAAAGAGTGAATCTCCATTTCCCTCATTAATCGTAAAATTCGTTTTGACCCAACACAGATGCCTGACTTGCGAAGCACCATCGTTATTCGTGGATAACCATAGGCACGATAATTATTTTCCCAAATCAATTTAATTTTTTCTTTGAGTTGATTATCAACACGTTCGTGTTGACTAGGTTGATATCTTTTCCAATGGTAATAGGTGCTGCGCGGTAATTTCAGTGCCGAAAGAATAATTGATAAGCGGTGTCGCAATAACTGATCTTCTATGAAGACAAGGCAATTAATTCGTCCTAATGCTTTCCCAGTAACACCGCCGCAGCTTTTAAAATTTCGAGTTCCTCCTTTAATCGCTGATTTTCCTTTTGAAGTTGTTTGAATTCTTTGGACGTTACTTCAGTACCGTCTTCTAGCTCAACTGATTTAGCGCCTTTAACCCAGTTATGAATTGCGGCTGGAGAAACACCGTATTCCTCGGAAAGCGAGCGAATAGATCTTTTCTCTTCACGATGCATCTTCACAATGCTGGCTTTAAAATCATCTTGATATCGTTTCATTGGAATGCTCCTATCTTGTTTTATTAATTATGGCACAACTGTTCAGAAATTTATGTACCAAATACTAGGATAGGAGCAGGTCAACGTTACGCCGTTGGCGTACGCCATGTTCAGGTAGATCATTCAAGGAGAAACCAATTCTCCCCTGATTTAGCCAATTATAAATAGATTTAGTAGCTAGTTTAAATTCGTGAGCAATCATTCCTGGTGACCAGCTTAGACGTAAATGGTTGAGAATTTTTTGCTTTAACCCATCGCTCAGCTTAGTTTTCCGACCACATCGTGATCGCTTGTATTCGGCATCTGTTTGTGCTAATTCAGCCTGATAAGGTTGACATCGAGATAATTCATAAGAAATTGTTGACGGTGATCGGTTCAGCCGAACGCCCATTTGGATATTGGACAGCCCTAGTTCACAAAAGGTTTCGATTTTAATTCGTTCGGAATAGGTTATACTAGACAAAAGATCAGCTCCTAAAAGATGGGTTTGTGGTAAACACCATTTTAAAGGAAGCTGATCTTTTTTGTCCGAACAGCGTTCGGATTAATTTTACAATCTACCAAGCATAGTTTTGCATTAATTTAGTATCGCCGCGGATATTCATTGGATCCAATGGATTCACCGCTGCATAGGCGACTTTGACGAGTACTTCATTGGCTAGCGGTTGTGGGCGATCAATTTCTTGAATCGTGACAGCTAGTGTTTGATTATATTTTTTAATTTGAGCTGCTTTCATATTAGAAAACCTCTTTCCACGGGAGTGTTTGTAGGGTTTGTTGCACAATTGCTGTTAGCGTAGTTGAATCTGGGTTCACTTTAGCCATGACCCGGATACCAATGAGCGCACTTTGAAGCGATGCAGCTAAAAGATCAATTGCAACAGACGGTTCTAGTTCGGCCTGGCCGGCAATCAGTAATGCCTGCAACAGTGCTTTTTCTTGGGTTAAATAATGCTGAATCAGCGTTTGGATGTCTGGTTCTAATGAATTTAACGTTGCCGCGGTATTCACCACTAAGCAGCCGGCTGGTTGGTTATCCGGATGGTCAATAAATATTTCAAAAATGGCTGTTAAGCGCGACCTTAAATCGGTATGTGTTGCCAGTACTTGCTCGAAACGCTCGTTAATTTGGTCACGATAATGTGCTAGTACTTGGATAAACAGTTCATGTTTATCGCCGAATGTATCGTAAATACTGCGCCGGTGAATCCCCATTGCATCAACTAGGTTTTGCATTGAGGTATTCTCATAGCCTTGTTGCCAAAAGACAAGCATGGCTTTGTCTAAGACAACCGGTGCTTCAAATGTTTTTGTCCGCATCTGGATGCTCCTCTCTTATTAGAACGTTCATTCTAATATAAACGATTCTTTGAAATAACGCAACTAGATTTTGCGCAATTTTAAGGGGCAATAAAAAAGAACGCCTCGAATGAGACGTTCTTGTCAGCTGTTATTTTGTCCGATAGAAAATACCAAACGCCCCTAGGCCAACGTGACTCATAATGACCGGGCTGGTTAGTGCGACTGTATAAGGCACATGGGGCTGTGTTTCTTCAAGCGTTGCTTGGATCTTAGCGGATAGTTCATCCGTGATTCCGACGTGTGAGATGCCGATTTCCGCAACGTCTTGGGTGGCTAAGTATTCACGGATATTGTTGATTTCTTTTGTAAAAGCTTTTAGTCCCCGCCCCTTTGCGACGACTTCTAATTCCGTATCTGTTAAGCGCACAATTACCTTGAGTTTAATGATTTTCGTTAATAGCCCGGCCATTCTACTAATTCGACCACCGCGTTGAAGCGCGTCAAGTGAATCTAAAAAGACGTAGGTTTCGGTTTTACGACGGATGTCATCGAGATGCGCGATAATATCATCAAGAGGCTTCCCTGCTTCAACGTCTTGGGCGGCAGCAACCACTTGATAAGCAAGTCCACGGTCGATTGCTTTACTATCAATCACGTGTACGTCACTTGTTGATTGGTGGGCTGCTGTGTGTGCCCCTTCGATTGTGCCACTTAACAAGCCGGTACAATGAATCGATAGAATCGTACTACCATCAGCCCCTAATTGATCATATAAATCGACGAAACTGCCGACAGTTGGCTGACTTGTTGTTGGAAAATCGGTCGTTGCATTTTGTAAGCGACTTAAAAATTCAGCGCGGGTAATGGTTTGTCCATCAATGAAAGACTCATTTCCTTGTTGAATCGTTAAGGGGACGATGTGAATGTCATATTTGGCGCGTTCGTCTGCTGTCAGTTGAATCGATGAGTCCGTTACAATTTTAATTGTCATATGAGTTGTACTCCTTCAAGTTAAATGTTGAGGTAAATTGAAAAAAACATCAGGGTCGTTCCGAGCATTACGAAAAAGTGCCAAATCAAATGTAAGCCAGGAATTTTAGGAAAACTATAAATTAGAGCGCCAACGGTAAAGACTACGCCACCACTGACTAACAGCCAAAAACCAACTGGACTGAGGTTGACATAAAGGGTCTTACCAGCTAATAAACATAACCACCCCATCACAACGTAAATCGTTGTTTCAATCTTTTGGTACCGACCGTGGCTCAAAATGTGCGTTATAATACCGGCAATCGCTAGTGTCCAGATTGCAATCAGTAAGCTAATTCCTGTTGCATGGCCAATAAAAATCAAACAATATGGCGTGTAGGTACCAGCAATCAGCAAGAAAATATTGCTATGGTCGAATATTTGAAACACGCGCTTGGCCTTGGTAAATGCTAAGCAGTGAAATAAAGTCGAAGCGAGATACAGTAGCAGTAATGTGGCGCCATACACTGCTAGACTAGCAATCGCGACTGGTGAGAGTGTTTTATGAATGCTTTTGACCAGGAGCATGATGACTAACGTTAAACTACCGAAAAAACCAATCCCGTGGGTAATGGCATTCCATATTTCATAAATCAGTTGTTGTCGTTTAATCGTGGAAAGTTGCATGGTTCTCGCCTCTTTTTCTCTATTTGCCGAGTATTATAGCGCGAATGTAGATTATAAGTCAATAGATAATAGAATTCGATTCTATGTTAGTGACAAATGATAATTGCTATGGCATAATAAATATACTATCAACAGATTGGTGGCGTTAATCAGTATGCAATCACAAGAATTTGAAAAATGGTTGGGTGACTTTCAACAATTGCGGTTACCATTATGGTCTGAATTTCCAGATTTAGACCTCTATATGGACCAAGTCATTAGTGAGGTCAATAAACGACTGAGTCCTTTGTTGGACGTTAAAATAACGAAAACAATGATTAATAGCTATGTCAAAATGGCGATTATTGAACGACCGGAAAAGAAACGCTATAATCGGGATCATTTAGCCGAATTGATTGTGGTCAGCATTATGAAATTAGTCTTCCCGCTCGATGTCATTAAACAAGGGATTTCGCAATCGTTGGCAAACGACACCGCTGGTAAGGCATATGATCAGTTTGTGCGGTTATTTAATGCCGAAATTGCGAATATTAACGCGCAATCAACGGTTAATGAATTCAATTTAAACGAGGAACCGCTCAACATTGTTCAAAAAGTAGCCGTTAAATCCGTTATTTATAAGCTAATTGGGACGAAGTTGGTTACCTTAGAAGAACCCGTTTCTATCTTATAAGTCACAAAAAAAGCCTGTCGAATTGTTCGACAGGCTTTTAAATTAGGCTTTATCAAAATCTTTAATCCAAGCAAGTGCAATGGCTTTTTCACCAAGATGGGTCCCGATAACTGGGCCAAAGTAGCTGATATCAATTGGTAAGTCTGGATAGTTTGCTTGAAGCTTATCACGCCATGCAATCGCTGCTGGTTCATCGTTAGCGTGAATGATTAGTGCGCGTAATGGATAGTCAACACGTTCGGCTGTTTCAGCAAAAATTTGTTCAGCGCGGGCGTAAGCCTTCTTCAATGAACGAACCTTCTCAAATGCCGTAATTTTGTTAGTGTCAGCGTCAAACGTTAAAAGCGGTTTAATCTTCAACATGCTACCAATAAAAGCAGATGCGTTTGATAAACGACCACCACGCACTAAGTTTTGTAAGTCGTTAACAATGAAACATTCATCCATTGTGCTTTTTAGATCGTCAAGGCGTGCGATAATCTGGTCGACGGTCACTTCTGGGTCGCGTGCCATTCTGGCCGCTTCCATTGCTAAGTAGCCCATTAACATCACAGTAATCCCTGAATCGTATGGGACAACCTGGATGTTATCGATGGTGCTTGCCGCATTTTTCAATGTCGTGACAAACCCAGAGATGGTACTAGCAAGGTGGATGCTGATGACAGCATCATACCCTTCGTTGCCGAGGTCTTCGTATAGTTTTAACATTTCACCCAGTGGTGGTTGTGATGTACTGGGGAATGTTTCGGATGTTTTTAATTTTTGATAGAACTCTTCAGTGGTTATATCAACGCCTTCATCATAGACCTGGCCATCAAGGATAACCGGAATAGGTACGACGAAGAGATGATGGTCTTTCACTTGCTGTTCTGTGAGATAAGCGGTACTATCAGTGACTACAGCAATTTTCATGGTGACACCTACTTTTTTATTATTCGGTAATAACTATATCATAAATGGTAGGTTAATTCCCCTAAAAATGCCGATTTTCCGAAAAATGTATAGGGCGTCTCATTTTAATGGTCGATTAAAGCTTTGATAATAACGGTTCAGTAGGATTTTTAAAAGTTGCTGTTCATCGGTACTCCAGTTTTGTTGAATGTGATTTTCAAGTTCAGTTTGAAGTTGTTGCAACGTACTTAATGCCGTTTTGGCGGTCGGTGTTAATGCGTAAACGCGTTGGCGCGGATCAGCCCCGGTCACTTTTGTTAACAGCCCTTCTTGAGCCATCGTATTTAACTGCCGACTGAGTGTCGATGCATCGAGTTTGGTTAACGTGGTTAATTCTGCGTGCGAAATGCGTTCTTGATCGGGTTCAATGGCCATTAGAATATTGACTTGGGCTAACTTCAAGTTGAGTCGTAGCGCCCAGTGTTTCTTTTGTTCTTGATACAATAGATTCAGTTGATTAAACGTTGCTAAGGTTGAGCGCACGGTAAATCCCCCTTTAATTGTATAAAGCAATTTGATAATTGTATTATACAATAGTCGTGTTAGCGATTGCAAACAACTAATTTCTTTGAGGTTCCACTGCAAAACCGTTACAATAAGTAAGACAATTCAATTATAGAGAGTGTGAGTAATAATGACCTTTGATGGTTTAATGACCCACGCCGTTGTAAATGAGCTAAATACAACTTTAGCAGACGGCAAAATTACGAAAATTCAACAACCTTATCCAAACGAAGTAATCTTAACGATTCGGGCAAATCGTAAGACCTATCCCCTTCTCCTATCAGCCCACCCATCTTATGCGCGAGTGCAAGTGACGCGGGTGCCTTATGCAAACCCCGCAACGCCACCGAACTTCGCGATGTCTTTACGGAAGTATTTAGATGGCGCCATTTTAGAAAACATCAAGCAAATTGAAAGTGATCGGATTCTAAGATTCACATTTAAATCACGGAATGAACTGGGGGACTTACAACAACTATGCTTAATCGTTGAATTGATGGGCCGCCATAGTAATGTGATTTTGATTAATCAAGCGACCAATAAGATTCTAGATTTAATCCGGCACGTCGGTGTTTCGCAAAACCGTTATCGGTTCTTAATGCCTGGTGCCGATTATGTTAGTCCACCGGCTGCAACCGGGGTTGATGGTTTTACGACTGATTTAAAGACGCTTGATTGGTTAAGTTATTATAACGAAGCTGCTGATGAACAAGTCAAATGGTTACAACAACACTTCCAAGGGATGAGTCGTGAAAGTGCCGTTGAACTACAAACCCGTTTAATGGATCATGACAATTATTTGGCGGTTGTGACTGATTTCTTCAAGCAATTCGACCAAGTGACACCAACGTTAACAGTTGGTGAAAAGAAGTCGTGGTTCACGGCCTTCCCATATGAGAGCCTGACAGGGACACTGAGCCATTTTGACACGTTGAGTGAGCTGTTAGACCAATATTACTTACACAAGGCGCAGCGTGACCGAGTGCAGCAACAAGGTGGTGCGCTCATCCACTTCATCCGCAACGAGATTCAAAAGGATGAAAAGAAACTGAAAAAACTACAAAAAACGTTAAAAGCAGCCGACAGTGCTGATGATTACCGGATTAAGGGTGAAATTTTGACCACCTATTTGCGGGAAGTCGAACGTGGCATGACTGAAGTCACGTTGCCCAATTTCTACGACAATAACGAACCGCTTAAGATTACCTTGTCGAACCAGATTAGCCCTTCAAAAAATGCGCAGAAGTATTTCTCGAAATATCAGAAGCTCCGGAATTCAATTGCCTACGTCAATGAACAAATGGCAAAGACCGAAGCAGAACTTGCCTACTTCAACACGATTATGGCGCAAATTGAAATTGCTGAACCCAAAGATTTAGAGGATATCAAAGCTGAATTACAGGCTGAAGGTTATTTAAAGGCTAAGAAAACCGGTGCCAAGAAGCAGAAACGTTACAAGATTAGTGAACCTGAAGTTTTCTATGCGAGTGATGGTACCCGGATTTTCGTTGGCAAGAATAACTATCAAAATGATCAATTAACCTTGAAAAAAGCCCATAAAACTGATATCTGGTTGCATGTGAAGAACATTCCCGGGTCTCATGTGATTATTGATAGCCCAGATCCATCAGAAGATACGCTTCAAGAAGCCGGCAACTTAGCGGCCTACTTCTCGAAGGCGCGCTTATCAGCGGCCGTGCCAGTTGATTATATTCAGGTTAAGAAGATTAAAAAACCGAACGGTGCGCGACCAGGGTTTGTGATTTACGAAGGGCAACAAACACTTTATACGACACCAGACGAGCAACTCGTTCAAAAGCTACGTAACAAACCTGTGCAAGACTAATAAAAAGCGTTACTCCAAAGTGAATTGGGGTAACGCTTCTTTGATTGGTGCGGCTGATGGCACACGATAAACGTGTTCTGCAAGCCATTACTTTCCGGTTAACACTCTATTCTAATGGGCGTCTGACCATGCTTGTGGGTCTTGGCGCCATTCATTGAGTGATGTAGCTTGTTCTGGAGTTAAGTTATCAGCGGCTTCTTCGACCGCTAATAAGGCGGAGAAATTCGATAAGGTCGTTAGTGGTAAGTTAGCAGTTGCGAAATTCTGTTGGCCGGCTGCTAGTTCGTATGAAAAGATGCCAAAAATACCAAGGACTTCTGCGCCCTCTTTTTGAGCGGCGGCCGCTGCTTGTAAGACACTCCCGCCGGTTGAAATTAAATCGTCAATGAGGACTAATTTTTGACCGGCTTTAAACGGTCCTTCGATTTGACGGCCTTGACCGTGATCTTTCGGTTTCGACCGAATGTAAACCATCGGTAAGTCGAGTTCGGCTGCGACCCATGCAGCATGGGGAATCCCCGCGGTTGCTGTTCCGCCGATGACTTCAACGTCTGGGAATTGCGCTTTGATTGCCGCAGCTAAGTTGCTGGCAATGAGCTTGCGGACTTTGGGATAACCAATCGTTAAACGGTTATCGCAATAGATGGGACTTCTTAGCCCACTCGCCCAAGTAAAAGGGTTGTTAGGACTGAGACTGACGGCATGAATATCGATTAAGGCTTGTGCGACTTGGTGTGCAATTGTTGTCATTTGAAAGACTCCCATTCTGATTTGATAGCTTGGTAAGCTTGATATGGATTTGTAGCTTGCGTAATTGGGCGCCCAACGACAATCGCCGAGCTCTCAGCTTGTGCGGCTTCGTGTGGTGTTACAGCCCGTTTTTGATCATTGGTTTGGCTTGTTGCTGGCCGAATCCCAGGTGTGACGCAGAGAAAATCAGCATTGGTGTGTTCGCGAATCGTTGGCACCTCTTGAGCAGAACAGACCACGCCATCGCAATCCGAGTTCTGTGCGAGTTGCGCATAGTGTGCGACAGATTCTGGTAGGCTGACATTAACGAGTTGTTCGGTTTGCATTTGCGCTTCGCTGGTCGACGTAAGCTGCGTAATCGCTAGTAGTTTAGCGGGCCGCACGTTGCCAAGTGCGGCGCCTTTTTTCAGACCAGCCGCCCCTGCTTTGAGCATTGCCTGCCCACCAGCTGCGTGAATCGTTGTGTAATCGACACCGAGTTGGCCGATAACAGTCATCGCGCTTTGAACGGTGTTTGGAATGTCATAGAGTTTTAGGTCGAGAAAAATCCGATAGCCGCGCGCTTTTAACGTTTTAATCAGCTGTGGTCCCTCTTGGTAAAAAAGTTCCATGCCGACTTTAACGAATAAGGATTCATCAGTTGGAAATTGCACTAAAAAACGATCTGTTGTTTCCCAGTCTGGAAAGTCGAGCGCGATAATTAAAGGGTTAGTCATGAGTGCCCTCCTGTGGTAGACCGAATGATTTTAAATCGGTTAGTTGATATTTAGCGAGTTCATCTGGTAATGCGGCGATTAGTTTTGGACAGGCAAATGGATCGCTGAAATTAGCAGTGCCGACTGCGATGGCATTGGCGCCGGCGGCCATTAATTCAAGTGCATCCGCAGCTGTTGAGACACCGCCCATTCCAATAATCGGTAATTTCGAAATTGAACGGACTTGATGAATGAGCCGGATGGCAACGGTTTTTATCGCTGGTCCAGATAAGCCGCCTGTTTGATTAGCGAGAATTGGTTGGCGTGTTTTTGGATCAATCCGCATCCCCACCAGTGTATTGATTAATGAGAAGCCGGCTGCCCCCGCTGCTTCAACTGCTTGCGCAATCGGACGAATATCCGTCACGTTTGGTGAGAGCTTCACGTAAACCGGCACTTGGCTGACTGCAACACAGGCCTTCGTCAACGTGGCAGCGGCTTCTGGTGATGTGCCAAATTCAAGACCGCCATGGGCCACGTTTGGGCACGAGATATTCAGTTCGATGGCATGGACGTTGGGCGCTTGGCTGATTTGTTCACAGACAGCGACGTAATCAGCTTCGGTATTGCCGGCGACATTGGAGATGATTGGTAACTCGGGATAATGCTCGGCTAACCAGGGTAATTTTTCTTGCATAATGACTTCAATCCCGGGATTTTGTAAGCCAATCGCGTTCAACATCCCACTTGGGGTTTCAGCAACCCGTGGTGTCGCATTGCCAAGTCGGGGTTCTTTCGTTGCCGCTTTGATAATAATTGCGCCAAGTTCGTTGAGGTCATAATAGCGACCGTATTCCTGACCGAAGCCAAAACACCCGGAGGCGGGCATAATCGGATTTTTTAAAGCTAAGCCTGGTAAAGTTACTGCTAAGTCTGTCATTAAATGAGCACCTCATTTGTTTTGAAGACGGGTCCGTCATCGCAAATTTTGAGCTGAATGCTTGGATCACGTTTGAGTTTGGTGACACAGGCGTAGCAGGCACCAATCCCACAAGCCATCCGTTCTTCCAATGAGATATAGGCATTGGGATGCTCACTGAATCGATTATCGACGGCCATTAACAAGCCTTTTGGTCCGCATGCGTAAATGGCATCATATCGGGTTGTCGCATCAGCAAACTGTGCATCGAGTAATAAACCAACATGGCCTTGGTAGCCGTACGAGCCATCATTTGTCGCATAAGCGACTGGCCCGAGCTTGCGAAAGTGATCTTCATAGAAAATGGCTGCTTTAGTTGCAAAGCCGAACACGTGTTGAACGTGAACGCCTTTTGCATTAAGTTGCCGTGAGAGTTCATGTAATGGTGGAATCCCAGTCCCGCCACCAATGATTAGCGCGTTTTGTCCGGCTACTAATTGGTCAATTGGATAACCGTTACCAAGAGGCCCTAAGACGGACAAGCTTGTGCCCACCGGTGATTCACTTAAGATCGTGGTGCCTTCACCAACAACGCGGTATAACAAGGTAATCGTGTTAGTTTGGCGGTCGACATTGGCAATCCCAAATGGCCGACGTAATAAAAGGGCGTCACTGGGGATTTTGATATCGACAAATTGTCCCGGTGCAATGGGTTGCTGTGCGAGGTCTCCGGTGAGGCATAATTCATAGATACTGGGGGCAATTTCGGTTTGCTTAGTGAGGGTTAATTGGTATTCTAATGGCAACATTTAGCAGACTCCTTCTGATTTTTATGTAATAAAAGAGCCTTAGGCAAAGGGCTTCAGACTCTTTTAGTGGTTTTAAAGTGGTTTGGTCAGGAGCGATTGAGATTCTAGGACCGCTAAGATCGCATCAGCGGTATCCAATGAGGTCATCAATGGAATGCCGTGTTCAATGGCGGTTTGGCGAATGACGATGCTGTCTTTAGCGACTTGTGGGGCTTCGTTCAAGCCGGTTGTGTTGATGACCAGTTGAATGTGGCCGGCTTTGATTTTATCAAGTAAATCGCCGCTCGTAGCATTAATCTTGGCAACGGATTGCACTGGCACACCTGCTGCTTGGAATTCTTGACTAGTCCCAGGCGTGGCAATGATTTGATAGCCAACTTCGCGGAAGCGTTTTGCTAATTCGAGCGCTTGTGTCTTATCTTGGTTAGTAATTGTCATTAAGACGTTCCCGTGACTTGGTAAGTGCATCCCACTAGCTTCGAACGCTTTATAGAGTGCTTTTTGCATCGTTACGTCAGTTCCCATGACTTCCCCGGTCGATTTCATTTCTGGCCCGAGTAAGCTATCAACCCGCGTGAGTTTCGAGAATGAGAAGACAGGTGCTTTAATATGAATTAGTGGGCCCGCTGGTAATAGACCGGTTGGGCTCTTTAATTCAGCTAGTGTGCTGCCTAAAATGACTTGGGTGGCCAGTTGCGCCATCGAGATGCCGGTGACTTTACTCAAGAATGGAACGGTCCGACTAGCCCGTGGATTGACTTCAATCACGTAGACTGCTTCATTTTGGATAATGAATTGGATGTTTAACAAGCCGCGACATTCAAGTGCTAAACAGAGCTTGGTCGTGTAAGTGATGATGGCTTGTTTTTCCGCATCCGTCAGATTTTGTGGTGGATAAACCGCCATTGAATCGCCCGAATGAACACCAGCGCGTTCGATATGTTCCATAATTCCCGGAATTAAGACATCTTTGCCGTCACAGATGGCATCGACTTCGCATTCTTTGCCCATTAAGTAGCGGTCAATTAGGACCGGTTGGTCGACTGAAACTTTAACGGCCTCTTTCATGTAATGTGTAAGGTCTTCTGCAGTATGAACGATTTCCATTGCCCGCCCGCCTAAAACGAAACTAGGTCGGATTAAGACCGGATAACCAATCTCTTCAGCAATCTTCAACGCATCTGGCGTATTGGTTGCGGTTGCCCCGACTGGTTGTGGAATGTCGAGTTCGGCGATTAATTGATCGAATTGGTCACGGTCTTCAGCGCGGTTTAAGTTCGCGACGCTTGTCCCGAGAATCTGCACACCATTTTCGGTCAGTGGTTCGGCAAGGTTGATGGCTGTTTGCCCCCCGAATTGCACAATCACCCCTTCTGGTTTTTCGAGTTCAACGACGTTGAGGACATCTTCTAGTGTCAGTGGTTCGAAGTACAATTTATCTGAAATTGAAAAGTCAGTCGAAACTGTTTCTGGATTACTGTTCATGATAATTGCTTCGTAGCCCGCCTTTTGGATGGCTTGCACACAGTGGACGGTTGCATAATCGAATTCAACCCCCTGCCCAATCCGAATTGGACCGGAACCAATCACTAAGATTGAAGGCTTTGTGCTGACAATGCTTTCGTTTTCTTGTTCGTAAGTCGCGTAGTAATAAGGTGTTTGTGATTCGAATTCGGCTGCACAAGTATCGACCATCTTATAAACTGGCTGAATGCCACTTTCTTGGCGCATTTGGCGGACTTGGGCAGGCATGATTTGCCAAGTTGCGGCAATTTTAGCGTCGGCAAAGCCATTTTTCTTGGCGAGTTCGAGTAATTCTAAGTCACCTTTATCGGTCCGGAGTTGTTCTTCAATTTCAACAATGTGGCTGAGTTTATCCAGGAAGAAAAGATCAATTTTTGTCAATTCACTAAGTTCTTGAATTGAATAACCGCGGCGCAATGCTTCGGCAAGGTAGAAAAGTCGGTCGTCTTGGGGATGTACAATCCGTTGGACAAGGTCGTTATCACCGACTGCCGTCAATGCTGGAATTTCGAGATGGTCAGTGCCAATTTCAAGTGAGCGAACGGCTTTGAGTAATGCTTCTTCAATGTTGCGTCCAATGGCCATCACTTCACCGGTGGCCTTCATTTGGGTGCCGAGTTGCCGATCACCTTTGTTGAATTTATCAAATGGCCAACGGGGAATCTTCGCAACGACGTAATCGAGCATCGGTTCAAATTGCGCATAGGTTGTCCCGGTGATTGGATTATGAATTTCATCAAGTGTTAAACCGATGGCGATTTTAGCCGCCATTTTTGCAATTGGATAGCCAGTTGCTTTAGAAGCAAGGGCTGATGAACGACTCACCCGTGGATTGACTTCGATAATGTAGTAGCGGTCGCTATTAGGATCAAGGGCGAGTTGAACGTTACAGCCCCCTTCAATCTTCAAGGCGCGAATGATTTTAAGTGCGGCATCGCGCAATGTTTGGACTTCACGGTCACTTAAGGTTTGAACGGGTGCAAATACGATGGAATCGCCAGTATGAATCCCGACTGGGTCGAAGTTTTCCATGTTGCAGACGACTAGCGCGTTGTCATTTTTGTCGCGCATGACTTCGAATTCGATTTCCTTGAAACCGGCAATACTTTGTTCAACGAGGACTTGTCCGACTGGAGATAGGCTAAGCCCGTTTTTGACAATTGTGCTCAGTTCACCGGCATTTTCGGCAATCCCGCCACCAGTGCCACCAAGGGTAAAGGCTGGACGGATAATGACCGGATATCCGTTTTCGTTAACGAATGTTTGGGCTTCAACGAGTGAATGGGCAATCGCAGATTCTGGAATCGGTTCGTTTAACTGATTCATCAAGTTTTTAAACAGTTCGCGGTCTTCAGCTTGATCAATCGCGCTGAGCTTGGTACCGAGCAATTCAATGTTCAGCTCGGCGAGAATCCCGTTGTTTGCCAGTTCCAAAGCCATATTTAAGCCGGTTTGGCCGCCGAGGGTTGGTAAGATGGCATCTGGGAGTTCTTTGCGTAGAATTTGCGTGACAAAGTCAATCGTGATCGGTTCGATATAAACCGTATCAGCAACGGCTTTATCAGTCATGATTGTCGCAGGATTTGAGTTAATTAAAACGACTTGGTAGCCTTCTTCTTTAAGCGCTAAGCAGGCTTGAGTGCCTGAGTAATCAAACTCGGCGGCTTGACCAATTACGATTGGGCCAGAGCCAATCACTAAAATTTTATGAATATCGGTACGTTTTGGCATCACTAAATCCCCTTTTTACTATTTTTGGCGGCGATTGAAGTCATCGATCATGTCGATAAATTCATCGAATAGATGTGCAGCGTCGTGTGGACCAGGGGCTGCGTCTGGATGGAATTGAACGGAAAAGGCCGGATATTGTCTATGACGGAGACCTTCGACTGTTTGATCGTTAATTTCAACGTGTGTAATCAGAAGGTTTTGTGGGTCGATGGAGTCGGCATCCACGGCGTACCCATGATTTTGAGATGTGAAGTCGATCCGTTTGGTGGCAACTTCTCGGACCGGATGGTTGAAACCACGGTGGCCGAACTTCATCTTGTAGGTTTTAGCCCCATTGGCGAGGGCAAAAAGTTGGTGACCGAGACAAATCCCGAAAATCGGCACTTTACCTTGAATCCCTTTGATCATTTCAATGGCTTCTGGCACATCTTCTGGATCACCAGGGCCGTTGGTTAACATGACGCCGTCTGGATCGAGACTCAGAATTTCTTCAGCTGTTGTGTTGTATGGTAAGACAGTGATGTTACAGTCGCGTTTTGACAGTTCACGAAGGATACTATGTTTTAAGCCAAAGTCAATCACGACGATGTTCCGCCCGTTAGCAGGACTCGGATAAGGTTTGGCCGTTGAGACTTGTTGGACTTGGTTTTTTGGTAAGACCAATGCCTTGAGTTGATCGAACGCGTGATCGTCTGCGGCATCAACGATGCTGGCTTTCATGGTCCCTTTATCGCGCAGACGGCGAGTGAGTGCCCGCGTATCGATGCCGGCAATCCCAGGAATTTTCTTTTGCTTTAAAAAGTCATCAAGACTCATATTCATCCGCCAGTTATTTGCTAGGCGTGGTGTTTCATGGACGACAACCCCTTTACAGGTTGGTTTAATCGATTCAAAGTCGTCGCGGTTGACCCCGTAATTACCGATTAAAGGGTATGTAAAAGCGATGATTTGGCCGTTGTATGATTGATCAGTAATGGTTTCTTGGTACCCACTCATCCCGGTGTTAAAGACGATTTCGCCTGTCGAGATAATTGGGGCGCCAAAACCGGTGCCGGGGAAGATGGTGCCATCTTCTAAAATAAGGTAACGTTTCATCTTTTAGTTCACTCCTTTTTTGAACGTGCTTTCATCAACAACTTCTTGTCCTTTACGACACTTGTCAAATCGGTGTCTGCAACACCAATCCGCCAAGTCAGGTAAATGCTCAGAAGTTACCCGTTGATGACACACTCCTTTTGATATGCAATCTGACCAGCAACCAAGGTTAATAAAGTATCACCTTGCACTGCTTCGCCGATAAATGGCGTGTTGTGGCCTTTCGATAAGAAAGTGTTTGCGTCGATTGTGGTGGTATCCGTTAAATTAAAAACAGCAAGGTCAGCTGGTTGGCCAACCGCTAACTGGCCGGCGTGTGGTAAGTTGAAAACATGGGCCGGGTTGGTTGTTAGCCAGCTTGTCAGTTGCGCGAGACTAAATGGACCGTTGGCAACTAAATGCGTGTATAGCAAGCTAAAGGCTGTTTCACTCCCTACTATACCAAATGGCGCTTTCAATAACGCCTGTTGTTTCTCTTCTGTGGTATGCGGTGCGTGATCGGTCGCAATAATATCAATCGTCCCATCCATTAAGCCCGCCCAGAGTGCTTGGCGATCTGCAAGTGTTCGAAGTGGCGGATTCATTTTGAGCATTGCGTTGTCACTGGTAATCGCTGAATCATCGAGTAACAAATGATGTGGGGTGACTTCGCAAGTGACGTTGAGGCCATCTTGTTTTGCGCGGCGAACGAGATTGACGGTTTCCTTAGTTGAGATGTGGCAGATATGATAATGAACGCCGGTCGCCCGCGCTAGCTCGATATCCCGGGCGACTTGGGCGGATTCACTGACACTCGCAATTCCGAGAACGCCTAGTTTTTTAGCGGCTTGACCGTCGTGAATGACGCCGCCATTGACGAGTGATTCATCTTCGACGTGCGCGACGATGGGCATGTTAATCTGGGCGGCCATCTGCATCGCTTGGTACATTGTTTGTGCCGTTTGTACCCCATGACCATCGTTGGTAAAGCCTGCTGCACCAGCTGCCTTAAACGCCGACATGTCGACAATTGTTTGTTCAGTTAACTCATTGGTAATCGGTGCAAATTGATATGTGTGGACGCTGGTTTCTGCCTGATTGCGTGCAACCAGTGTCTTGAAATCTAGCAAGTTATCAGGTACGGGCTTTAAGTTCGGCATTGCAATTACGCTAGTAAAACCACCGTGGGCAACCGCTGCGCTCCCTGTTTTGAGTGTTTCTTTTGTCGTGAAGCCTGGATCTCTGAAGTGGACGTGTCCGTCGATTAAGCCGGCACTGACGAAATGGCCGTGTGCGTCATAAATCGTTTCTGGGTCGGTTGGGACTGCGGTAATCGTTGGTTCAATTGCCGTAATCTGACCGGTTGCATCGATGGCGATGTCGCGTTTTTGCAGTTGGCCGTCAATCAAGACTTGGCCGTTTTTGATCAATTGATACATAGCAGATCCCCCTCTTAATGTTGAATCAGATGTTGTTGGTCTAATAGGTGTTCAATGATGGCCATCCGCATAAAAACGCCGTTGGTCATTTGTTTAAAAATTCGCGATTGTGGGGCTTCAACGAGTTCGTCGGCAATTTCAACGTCACGATTGACGGGTGCTGGGTGCAACCAGATAGCACTGGACTTAAGGTGTGCTGCCCGCTCAGTTGTCAAACCGTACTGAGTATGGAATGCAGTGTCAGATAAGGTTTCATCGGCAGCAAAGCGTTCGTGTTGAATCCGGAGTAACATGACGACGTCAACTTCTGGTAAGACGTCATCGAGTTGGGCTGGTTGTCCGTATTGGGCAAATTCAGGGGCGAACCATTCCTCAGGGCCGGCAAAATACAATGTTGCGCCGAGTTGTTTGAGCAGTTGCATATTTGACCGTGCCACCCGGGAATGACGCAAGTCACCACAGATGACGACTTTTAAGCCTACAAAGTGGCCGAACTCTTCGTGAATCGTCATTAAATCGAGTAAGCATTGGGATGGGTGTTGCCCACTCCCATCGCCCGCATTGGCCAGTGCCATGTGGAATTGATCATCTGCGAGTAAGGCGTCGTAATAATTATTCTGAGAATGGCGGACAGCAACGAAATCGACGCCAATGGCTTGTACCGTTTTGAGCGTATCGCTGAGGGTCTCGCCTTTGGAAGTCGAACTCGTATCGGCATTGAAGTCTAAGACGGTCATGCCGAGTTTGCGTTCTGCCATTTCGAAACTCGTATGGGTCCGTGTGCTATTTTCAAAGAATAGGTTCATTGCGTAGACCGGCCGAGTTAATTTGCTTGTCGCGCCCTTTTTAAAGGCGCTAGCGCGGTTGATGAGACCTGCGACTAAATCATTGGTGAGTTGATCAACGGAAACCAACGCGTTATGCTTTTGCATTTTGTTGAGCCTCCAATTCAAGTTCGCTCTTTGCTTTATCCGGTAAAACAAGGTTTAAGACAATCCCAAGGACGGTGGCGATGGCTAGCCCTGAGAATTGGTATTGGCCTAATTGTAAGTAGGCATTGCCAATCCCGATGACGAGGATTGATGAACCAATCATTAAGTTGCGTTTCTTATCAAAATCGACTTGTTTGTCGATTAAGACGCGCAAACCGCTTGAGGCGATGACCCCGAAGAGTAAGAAGCTAATCCCACCAATTACGGGTGTGGGGATGCTTTGAATCAACGCGCTCAGTTTGCCGATGAAGCCGAAGATCATGGCGAAGAATGCGGCGCCACCTAAGACCCAGACACTGTGGACTTTGGTGATGGCGAGGACACCGATGTTTTCACCATAACTTGTGACGGGCGGTCCTCCGACAAAAGCGGCGATGATTGAGGCTGTCCCGTCCCCGGCTAACGTGCGGTGAAGACCAGGATCTTTAAAGAAGTTACGCTTGGTGAGTTTGTTTAAGACCATAATGTGGCCCATGTGTTCGGTCATTGTGACAAAGGCAATTGGTGCCATGCTGAGAATCGCGCCCCAGTACAGACCGGGTTTGTAAGTGACAAATGGGACTTGGAAGTCTGGTACTTTAAACCAAGGGGCGTCCATCACGGGTTGAAAATCGACGATCCCGAACAAGACGGCGATGATGTAGCCAGCAATGATGCCGAGCAAGATGGGGACTAAGCTCATGAATCCTTTGAGATACATATTAAAGCCGATGGTGATTAACAACGTTAGTAAAGCGACTGCGAAGAATTTTAAGTCGTAATTCCCGTGGGCATTGATAGTGGCTTGTTTGGCAGCTGTGCCAGCGAGTGATAAGCCAATCACCATCACGATTGGGCCGACAACAATGGGTGGTAAGGCTTTGTCGATCCAGTCGGAACCAATCAGACTGACTAAGATTGAAACGATTAAGTAGACTGCCCCAACCGCCATTGTCCCTTGTGCAATCCCAGGATAGCCAGTCGTTTTCATTAAAGCGAGCATTGGCACGATGAATGAGAAACTCGACCCCATGTATGCTGGAATCTTGCCTTTGGTAATCAAGAGGTACATTAAAGTGCCGACCCCGGAACTGAATAACGCAATCCCTGGGTTTAAACCGACTAAGATTGGCACTAGGACGGTTGAGCCAAACATTGCAAACATATGTTGAATGGATAAACCAATCCATTTACCGGTGCTGGGTCGTTCGTTGACGTCTAAGACCGCATCGGGATTTCTAAATTGTGTAGCCATAAGTATTTCCTCCATGTCGACGACTTTTTGAACCAAAAAAAGACACACGCTCCAACAGATTGGTAGGTGTGTCCCTTGACGGACTTAGGCCCCTTTTTTTAGGCGCACTAAGTTCAAGACAAACCCTTTTGCTCTCTCTGGAGACAATTAAACGGTTCAGTCGTTATTTAGTTAGTTTTTCGATGGTAATCCCATCATGTTGATCAATTTCTTCCATCGCAACGCTAATTTGTTCGTTGAGCGCGGTTGGAATATTTTTACCGACAAAATCGGGGCGAATTGGTAATTCACGATGACCACGATCGACTAAGACAGCCAATGAAATTTTCTTTGGCCGGCCTAAGTCCATTAAGGCGTCAAGCGCGGCCCGAATCGTCCGCCCTGTGTAAAGCACATCGTCGATTAAGATGACATGCTTATTTGTGATATCAACGGGAATATCGCTCCCGTTAATCTGTGGTTCATTTTGTGTATCAAGATCATGTTGATCATCGCGGTATAACGTAATGTCTAGTGTACCGACGGGCAATGCGATGCCTTCTAATTGTTCGAGGCGTTCTGCAATCCGTTGGGCAATAAACACGCCACGGGTTTTAATGCCGACGAGGACGAGATCTGAAATCCCCTTATTCTGTTCGATAATTTCGTACGTAATCCGAGTAAAGACCCGTTTCATTGTGTTACTGTCGACCACTTCTTTGACCATCGTAAAGACTCCTTCCAAACAAAAAACCTCTCAAACCGATAAGGTCGAGAGGTTACAGTTAGAGACTCCGCGTCTAGTGGTGCTTTCACCGTACCTTCTCGGCCTCACGGGACCGATTTTAAAGGCTTCTATTAAGTTAAACCTAGCTTAACGGAGAATCCTTGATTTGTCAATGATTTTCACGTAATTCGGTTAAAGTTTTCTCGAAGATTGCGGGTAATGGGGCTTCAAAGCGCATCATTTCGCCCGTCGTTGGGTGCTTAAAGCCTAATACAGCAGCATGTAAGAACTGACCATGCCCAGCTAAAGTTTTGCGGGGACCATAAACGGGATCGCCAGCAACTGGCCGGTTAATATAGGCTAAGTGAACGCGAATTTGATGGGTGCGCCCAGTTTCTAGTCGACATTTGATTAATGTGAAGTCTTCAAACCGTTCCATGACCGTAAAATGCGTGACCGCTGGGCGGCCATCTTCGACGATTGCTTGTTTCATCCGGTCGACTTTTGAACGACCAATGGGTGCATCAATGGTCCCCTCGTCTTCTTCGATGTTGCCGTGGACTAGCGCGATATATTCACGTAAGTTTTCCTTAGCTTTGAGTTGGGCGGATAAAGATTCGTGGGCTTCGTTGGTTTTAGCCACCATCAAAAGACCAGAGGTATCTTTATCAATTCGATGGACAATCCCCGGCCGGAAGACGCCGTTGATTTCAGACAATGGGGTGTGCGCCAATAAAGCGTTGACCAATGTCCCATTCGGGTGGCCAGCTGATGGATGAACCACCATCCCTTGTGGTTTATTGACTACGAGGACTTGATCGTCTTCATAGACGATATCGAGCGGAATATCTTCTGGGGTTAAGTCGAGCGTGACAGGGTCTGGAATATTGACGGTGACGACATCCCCTGTTACGACTTTGCGGTTACTCTTACAAGGTTGATCATTGACTTGCACCAAGTCTTTTTTCAACCATTGCTGGATTTGTGAACGTGAGTAATCGGGTAGTAATTGGGTGAGCGCCTTATCAATCCGGCCTGTTTCAGTTGTAATCGTTAATTGTTTAGTTTCAGTCATGAGTCACTTTCTCTTTCAACAAAATAGCAATAAAGACGCAGATGACGCCTACTGTTAAGGCAACATCCGCAACGTTAAAGATGGGGAAATTAATAAATTCGATTTGGAACATGTCTACGACGTACTTAAGGTGGAGCCGATCGATGAAGTTACCAAGTGTTCCGGCTAACAGCAACGTTAAACCGATCCGGTAAAATTTTTCAGTGCGATCAGAGGTATAAAATAAGTAGCCAATTACCCCGAGGGCCACAATGGTGACGAGGTAGAAAAACCACTGTTGACCGGCCAAGATACTCCACGCAGCCCCATCGTTTTGAACATACGTTAAACTCAGTACGTTCGGAATAACGGGTTGGGTTGCTGCAAAGGCAACATGGGCAACAATCCAGCATTTTAAAAGTTGGTCACCGAGTACAATGACTGCGGCTAAAACGATATAGATGAGCATGGGAACCTCCTATTCATACAATCTACCATTGTCCTTAAAATCGGCTGACTTGTCAATCAGTTTTCGAGATGGGCGTTAGGATATTGGAAAACGTGCTTTTCAAGCTAACTTTCTGTGCTTAACCAAATTTGCCAAATCGCCGATTGTATCGGCAATTCGTCAAATTCTATTAATGCTCAGAAGCTAACCGTTTCAAACGCACTCTAGAATAATCCGCTAATCAGGCCATCTTCTGTGACGTCCATGTTGAGGGCGGCTGGTTTCTTTGGTAGACCTGGCATGGTGAGGACTGTGCCGGTCATTGCGACGATGAAGCCTGCGCCAAGCTTTGGAATCAATTCACGGACGTGAACGGTGAAATCAGTTGGTGCGCCTAATGCTTTTGGATCGTCTGAGAGTGAATATTGTGTTTTGGCGATACAGACTGGTAAGTGGTCCCAGCCATTTTTTTCGATTTCTTTCAGTTGGTTGATAGCTTTGCCCTCGAAAACAACCTCTTTACCGCCATAGATGTCAGTGACAATTGTGGTTAGTTTCGATTGAATGTCGGCGTTTGAATCATATAATGGTTGGAAGTTTTTAGGTTGATCGAGTGCTTCTAAGACGGCCTGGGCTAAATCAAGGCCACCTTTACCACCATGTGCCCAAACACTAGCTAAAACGGCTTTGACACCCAGTTCAGCACATTTTTCTTGGAGCATTGTAACCTCTGCTTCGGTATCACTTGTAAACTCATTGATGGCAACGACTACGGGAATGCCGTAACGTTGCATATTAGCAATATGTTTGGCTAAGTTACTAAACCCTTTGTCTAACGCACCGAGATTTTCAGTGGTTAGATCAGCTAAAGCAACACCACCGTTGTATTTTAACGCCCGAACAGTGGCAACAATCACGATGGTATCCGGAGTCTTGCCAAGTTGTGGGACTTTGATGTCTAGGAACTTTTCAGCACCTAAGTCAGCGCCGAAGCCAGCTTCAGTAATCGCAATATCACCCATTTTTAGGGCCGTTTGGGTTGCTAAAATACTGTTACAGCCGTGGGCGATATTGGCAAATGGTCCACCGTGAATTAAGGCTGGTGTATGTTCAAGCGTTTGGACGAGGTTTGGTTTGAGGGCATCTTTTAAAAGCATCGCGATTGCACCGGTGATTTCGAGCTCGCCAACTGTGACGGGTTGCCGATCATAAGTGTAACCAATGACGATTTGGCTAATGCGCCGCTTCAAGTCAGTAATGTCAGTTGCTAAGCAGAGAATGGCCATTAATTCGCTAGCAACGGTAATGTCAAAACCATCTTGGCGCGGCATCCCTTGCACTGGACCACCAAGTCCAATGACAACTTGGCGTAATGCACGATCATTAATATCAAGCGCCCGTTTCCAAATAATTCGGCGGGGATCAATGTTGAGGGCATTTCCCTGTTGCAGATGGTTATCGATTAGGGCGGCTAAAGTATTCACAGCAGCGGTCAATGCGTGCATATCCCCTGTAAAATGTAAGTTAATATCTGCCATTGGTACCACTTGGGCATAGCCCCCACCAGTTGCGCCACCTTTCATCCCCATGACGGGGCCTAGTGAAGGTTCACGTAAAGCAATGACGGCTGATTGATCTAGTTGACGAAGGGCGTCGCCAAGACCGACAGTCACGGTTGATTTACCTTCTCCAGCTGGTGTGGGATTGATTGAGGTCACTAAGATGAGTTTGCCATCTTCTTTTTCTTTCAATCGATTAATGGCAGCGAAATTAACCTTCGCTTTATACGGTCCATATTGTTCTAAATCAGCGGCCGTTAAACCAGCTTGTTCGGCAATTGCCGTGATTGGCTGCATCTCCTTAGCTTCATTTTCCTGTGCTATTTGAATATCTGACATACCGCCCAGCTCCTTTTTATTTATGATACTACCTAGTATAGCTGATTACGTACGGAATTGGCAGATGGGATGCTTAAAAAGAACGATATTCTTCGACACACTTCTTTGTACGTGGTAAAATAAGCGCGTACGCTGATTAACATTTCAAGGAGGGATTGTGATGGAACGAGGAATCGTTAAGTGGTTTAGCAATGCTAAAGGTTATGGCTTCATCAGTTATGGAGATGACGAGGAGGTTTTCGTCCATTTTACCGCAATCCAAACCGACGGCTATAAATCATTGAATAAAGACGAGCCGGTATTATTTGAGATTAAAGAAGGCGCCCGCGGTTTGCAGGCAGCTAACGTGCAAAAGATAGCAGAATAAAAATACGTTTAAACGCTAAAAAAGAGCCACGACAAGATTAATGTTTGTCGTGGCTCTTTTTTATTTAACTATTCTTCAATTGGCCAACCATTTTGTTTCAGTTGTTTAACGAATGCCTGCTTGGCTTTGCGACTAAGGAGTATTTGTTCGGGTTGGTAATCAAGTTCGTTGGTTTTAATTAATAAACCATGTTTTTGGACAATAATGGTCGTAGTCGTTTCACGGTTGATGGTTCGATTATATTTAAATACCGGCCGTTTAAGCGTGATCACGTCTGCCGTCATTGAAACACGATGCCCGAAAATGACCCATAGCGTCAACCAAACGGCAATTAAGCCGATGCCCCACGATTGCCAGTTTAAGTTGATGAGTTCAAGTTGTACAATTAAAGCTAATGTATAGACGAAGCCAATCCAAGACCAAATCGTCACGAAGTAAGCATAATTTGGTTGGTAGAATGCGGTGGTTGTCTTTTGCATGAGAACACTCCTTTTTACGCTTTGTATCATACCATTAACCTGACCCTGCTGTCAGTGAAAGGCGGTAAATTTTAAGAATGATTAAACTTTATACGGACGCAGCAACTCGTGGCAATCCCGGACCAAGTGCGGCGGGAATTTTAATCGTGACACCAGAGCGACAATATCAACTACAAGCACCTTTGCCAGAACAGTCCAATCATGATGCAGAATTTGCGGCGGTCATTCTTGGCTTAGAACAACTAGCCAATCGGGGGCTTACCACGAAAATACTACAGATTAACGTTGACAGCAAGCTTGTCTTTCAGAGCCTAGAAAAGCGGTATGCTAAACATTATCAAGCTGCCGTCGACCGGATTCTAGCACTTGAGGCGCCCTATTCAATGGTCATCCACCAATGGATTCCAGAGCGTCAGAATCAGGGGGCGCACCATCTGGCCCAACAGGGATTACCTCATTTAACTGACTGTTGATAGGCTTAACTAGCGCTTTGAGCGTGATTTTAGTAAAATAATAAGCAACGCTAGAATTTTGGAGGAGTACGATATGGTTTTAGTTACAGAAATAATGTCATTCATCATCTTCATTAATGCCTTATTGGCAATTATTACAATTTTGAGACAGCCCCGCGATATTGCGGCCACCTGGGCGTGGCTGCTAGTCTTAATTTTACTACCCGTGGGCGGTTTTATCCTATATATGTTTACCGGACGGGGCTTATCGCGGAAAAAGATTTTCCAAAGTCAATCGCAAATCGATGATGGGCTTTCCGCATTGGTCGACATTCAACGTAAGGAAAATCGTAAAAACGACCTCTTACCGAAAAAGATGCTTTCCAGTGAAGCATCCGAAATGGTGAATCTCTTTTTAAATATTAATAATGCACCCGTTTTAAAGAATAACCATGTCAAAATCTATACTGACGGGCAAGCAAAGTTTGACGCCCTCTTTGCCGACATCAAACAAGCTCAAAAAAGTATTCATATCGAATATTATACGATCTATAATGACCGATTGGGCAATGAGTTACAACAACTATTGATTCAAAAAGCCAAAGAAGGCGTTTCAGTCAACGTTGTCTACGATGCTTGGGGCTCCCAAGGCGCAACGCAAAAATGGTGGCGCGCACTTGAAGATGTCGGTGGCCACGCGCGAACGTTCTTCAGTTCAAAACACACGATTACCGATTTTCGCTTGAACTTCCGTGATCACCGTAAGATTGTGGTAATTGACGGTAAGATTGGTTATATTGGTGGCTTTAACGTTGGTGATCAATATCTAGGCCGGAGTAAGAAATTCGGACATTGGCGTGATACCCATATGCGGATTACCGGCAATGCCGTGTTAGCCTTACAAGTACGCTTTATGATGGACTGGAACGCGAGTGTTGAGTCTGCGATTAAGTTAACTTACTCGGAAGAACTCTTCCCAGTGGACCAATCCCAAAATCGTGGATCAGCAGCCATGCAAATTGTCTCAAGTGGTCCCGATAAATTAGATGAACAAATCAAACTCGGTTATCTGAAGATGATTAGTACCGCTAAGAAGCGTTTATGGATTCAAACGCCCTATCTAGTTCCGGATGATAGTATTATTGATGCGTTGACGACTGCGGCAATGTCCGGGGTGGATGTTCGTATCATGACGCCTAACATGCCGGATCACCCCTTCATCTACCGTGCAACAGAATACTACAGTCAACTCTTGCATGCAGCTGGCGTTAAGATTTACCGGTATGAAGATGGATTCTTACATGCTAAGACGGCGGTCATGGATGGGCATATCAGCACTGTAGGTTCTGCCAATATGGATATCCGTAGTTTCAAGCTGAACTTTGAAGCCAATACGTTTATTTACGATCCGAAAGTTGCAGCGCAACTTGAAGCGATCTATCAGGCTGATATGGAAAAAGCATCCCTACTAACAGACGAAATAATCGCCCAACAGTCAACTTGGTTGAAATTTAAACAAAAATTTTCACGGTTACTTTCACCAATTTTATAAAATGTTCGTTAACTCATTTTTATGATGGTGCAATATTAAATTAATCCCAATCTAAAAAATTTTTTAAAATCTGTTAAGCTTTGTCCGGCGTGCTTTTGAAAAATTTTGCGCATTAGCAGGGATTGACTTTACCCATAAATATGTTTAACTTAAGTACAGGACGTTGCCCAAGACAATCAAATGAACATTCGTAAACGACCACTATAATTAGTGGTCGTTTTTTGTTTTATCTACAATATGTGGTGTTTATTGATTGCATCTTCCATTTCAAAACGGTATACTATTTTTATCGATAAGAGAAATACAAGGGAGTTAACGATTATGGCAAATATCACATTATATACTAAGAACGGCTGCCCACAATGCCGGATGACGAAACACTTTTTAGAAACGCACAACGTTCCTTTTGTTGAACATAACATCAATGACGAACCACAATATATTGATTACTTGAAGGAACAAGGTTTCCAAGCCGTTCCCGTTTTAGAAGCGGATGGCCTAGAAAGCTTCTCAGGTTTTAGACCAGCGGAATTGCAAAAATTGGCGATTTAAGCACCATGCATTCCCAGTTTTAACGGGTGAGGCCGACTCTTGATTACTAAAGAGTTGGTCTTCACTTTTTTTAAACCCTAAAACAGCTAATATGACTAGAAAGTGGTGGCAAGGATGTCTTTAAAAGAGATTAAAACCGAAGATGTAACATACTATGAATTGAATAACCAAATTAATATTCCAGTGAATGGTCAAATTCCATTACAAAAGGATCAAGAAGCACTCGATGCCTTTTTGGAACAAAACGTACAACCCAATATGGTGACGTTTAAATCACTTCAAGATCGTCTAGATTATTTAGTCGCGGAAAATTATTATGAAGCAGATTTTTTGAAGGCTTATTCTCTTTCATTCATGGAAGAATTGAATCAATATTTAAAGGACCAAGACTTCCACTTCAAGTCATTTATGGCTGCTTATAAGTTCTATGCGCAATACGCATTAAAAACAAACGACAATGGCTTTTATCTTGAAGATTTTAAAGATCGCGTTTTTGTGAATGCTCTCTACTTCGCAGATGGTGATCAAACCCTTGCGCTGCAACTAGCGGATGAAATGATCCACCAACGTTATCAACCGGCAACACCATCGTTTTTGAATGCTGGGCGTTCACGGCGTGGTGAATTAGTTTCATGTTTCTTACTCCAAACAACCGATGATATGAATTCAATTGGTCGGACGATTAACTCGGCACTTGAATTATCACGGATTGGTGGCGGGGTTGGGATTAGCTTGTCGAACCTCCGTGGAGCTGGCGATCCAATCAAAGGCATCGACGGTGCAGCAAGTGGTGTCCTCCCTGTCATGAAGTTATTGGAGGATTCTTTCTCATACTCAAACCAATTAGGTCAACGGCAAGGCGCCGGCGTGGTTTATTTAAACGCCTTCCATCCAGATGTGATTGCTTTCTTAGGTGCTAAAAAAGAAAATGCAGACGAAAAATATCGTTTAAAGACCCTCTCATTAGGCTTAGTCGTCCCCGACAAGTTCTATGAATTGGTGAAAGCTGATGCTGATATGTATTTATTCAGCCCTTACGGTGTTGAAAAAGAATACGGCGTACCTTTCTCATATGTTGACATCACCAAAGAATATGACAACTTAATCGCCAACGATAACATCAAGAAAACCAAAATTAAAGCCCGTGATTTAGAAAATGAAATTAGTAAATTGCAACAAGAATCAGGTTATCCTTACATCGTCAATGTGGACACAGCCAATGCTGCGAACCCAATTGATGGGAAGATCATCATGAGTAACCTCTGTTCTGAAGTCCTCCAAGTGCAAACCCCGTCACAAATTAATAACCGCCAAGAATATGACGTGTTAGGGACGGATATCAGTTGTAACCTGGGTTCAACGAATATTCCGAACATGATGACGTCACCTGACTTTGGTGGTTCTATCGAAGCCATGGTGCGTGCTTTAACCTACGTCACAGATCATTCTGATATTGATGTGGTCCCTTCTGTGGCTCATGGGAACGAATTGGCCCACACCATTGGTTTAGGTGGCATGGGTCTGCATACCTTCTTTGCCAAGAACCACATGATGTATGGGTCAGAAGAATCAATCGACTTTACCAGTAATTATTTCATGCTTTTAAACTACTGGACACTTGTTGCTTCAAATAAGATTGCTAAGGAACGTCAGATGACCTTTGCCAACTTTGAAAAGAGTAAGTATGCTGATGGTAGTTACTTCGATCAATACCTCACTGAAGACTGGGCCCCTAAGACGGACAAAGTCAAAGCGATTTTCAAGGACATTATGATTCCCACAAAAGCCGATTGGGAAGCTTTAAAACTAGCCATCATGCAAGACGGTTTATACCATCAAAACCGCTTAGCCGTTGCACCAAACGGTTCAATTTCATACATCAATGATACTTCTGCTAGCTTACAACCGATTGTTAACCGGATTGAAGATCGGCAAGAAAAGAAAATTGGGACAATCTACTACCCTGCCCCAGGTCTTTCAAACGATACCATGCCATATTATGAATCAGCTTATGACATTGACATGCGTAAAGTCATCGACATCTACGCAGCAGCACAAAAACATGTCGACCAAGGGATGAGTATGACACTCTTCATGCGTTCAACGATTCCAGCAGGCCTTTACGAATGGAAAAACGGCCGGACTGACAAAATGACCACCCGGGACTTAAACATCTTAAGAAACTACGCCCACCACAAAGGGATTAAATCAATCTACTACATCCGGACTTACACAGACGACGAAAGTGAAGTCGGCGCAAACGCATGCGAAAGTTGTGTAATCTAGAGTGCGTTTGAAACGGTTTGACTTTGAGCATTAGTCTAACTCGGCGAATAACTGCTATAAGCAGTTGTTTGACGAGTGTAACTAAGCGCAGAAGTCAGTTTCAAAAAGCACGTTTCAAAACAGAGTGCGACGGCAGGCGTTTATATTTTGAGCATTAGCATAGGGAAGCGAATTAGCGAAGTAGTCGATGATTTGATTCACTGGGCTAAGCGCAGAAAGTTAGCTTGAAAAGCACGTTTCAAAGCAAGCACCAAATCTCCACTCCAGCTGCTCGTCAGCTGGCCTACATACCTAAAAAAGAAGCACGTTAAAAGGAGTTCATGAACATGGCAGAAAATTATATTGCAATTAACTGGAACCAAGTTGAAGATCAAATTGATAAAGCAACCTGGGAAAAATTAACCGAACAATTTTGGTTAGATACGCGGATTCCCCTTTCCAATGACTTAGATGACTGGCGCAGTTTACCAGACAATGAAAAATGGATCGTCGGGCATGTCTTTGGCGGTTTAACCCTACTTGATACGCTACAATCACAAGATGGGATGGCCAGCTTAAAAGCCAATATCCGCACTCAACATGAAGAAGCCGTTTTAAACAACATTCAATTCATGGAATCCGTGCATGCGAAGAGTTATTCATCCATTTTTTCAACGTTAAACACACCAACTGAAATTGATGAAATCTTCGACTGGACCAACACGAATGAATTCTTGCAATACAAAGCCAACAAGATTAACGATATCTATCAAAACGGCACACCATTGCAACAAAAAATTGCCAGCGTCTTTTTAGAAACCTTCCTCTTCTATTCTGGTTTCTATACCCCACTCTATTACTTAGGGAACAATAAGTTGGCCAACGTTGCTGAAATCATTAAATTGATTATCCGTGATGAGTCAGTCCATGGGACTTACATCGGCTATAAGTTCCAATTAGCCTTCAATGAATTGGATAAGTCAGAACAAGAAGAATTGCAAAACTGGATGTATGATTTACTGTACGACTTATATGCCAACGAAGAAAAATACACCCACGAAGTTTATGATGGCACTGGTTGGACAGAAGAAGTATTAACTTACCTCCGTTATAACGCCAACAAAGCCTTAATGAACCTCGGCCAAGGCGCCCTCTTCCCAGATAGCGCTGAAGATGTGAACCCCGTGATCTTGAATGGGATGTCGACTTCAACTGCCAACCACGATTTCTTCTCCCAAGTTGGGAATGGTTATCGCTTAGGGAATGTGGAAGCGATGGAAGATAGTGATTACGACTTTGATTAATTAAATGCAATAGCGCGCCCCACTAATTTAAGTGAGACGCGCTATTTTTTTGGTTATTTTTTAAATTGTTTCAGATATCGTCCGGCCAATAATTTATGAAACTTAACGCCCAACGTCGGATTTGAGGCATCGATATCGGCATACATCGCCGTTGTAATCTTGTTGAGTAGTGGCACTAACTGGTCGAGTTCTGCCTCGGTCAAGGCGTTCACAAACGGTGGCACCTCTTGATTGGCAGTTTCAATTTCTTGACGACCGGCATCCGTTAAGTTAACTAAATTAACCCGGCGATCACTTGGGAGCTTACTTAACGTCACCAGCTCGCGTTTAGCGAGTTTAGCGACAAATTCACTGGTTGATTGAGGTGACATTCCCAAACGCGTTGCTAGTTCACGTTGCGATAAGTGATCTTCATCAGCAAGTGCCAATAGAATCTTCCCCTGGCCTTCGACGATTAAATGCGGGCGTGCTTGTTTAACGATATCATCGTAGATCTTACTGAGTTGTTCATATTCAGCTAATTTTCCGGCGACCAATTCGGCCTTGACACTCTTTGCCATACGTCATCTTCCCTTCGCTGTTTTAATTAGTATACACCATTCCAAAATCTAAGAGTAGCAATCCTTGACATTTTAATCAGGTGACCTTACTATATAAATTAATCAGGTGACCTGATTATTAAATGAGGAGGCAATATTATGTGCAGTGAGCATGTCATTGAAGTAAACAATATTCAAAAAGCATTTGGGACCAAAAAAGTGGTGCGTTCCGTTTCGCTAGCCGTTTCTAAAGGTGAGATTTTCGCATTATTAGGGCCCAATGGTGCCGGGAAAACAACGCTCTTAAAAATGATGACCACCCTCCTACGACCAGATAGTGGCACAATCACATTAAATGGCTTTGATACGATAACACAAAGCCGCCAAGTGCGCCAACAGTTTAGTGTCACCAATCAAACAGCGGCAATCGATCAAGACTTAAGTGCGCGCGAGAATCTCCGCTTATTTGGGCGGTTAAATGGGCTCAGTGCCAAAGCGAGTCGAACCCGAGCTAACGAGTTACTGACGGACTTTGATTTGGACCAATCAGCGGATCAAACATTGGCGACTTTTTCAGGTGGGATGCGGCGACGGTTAGACTTAGCGGTCAGCTTAGTTGGCAAGCCAAGGATCCTCTTTCTCGATGAACCTACCACTGGTCTGGATCCAAGAACCCGGACGCAAATGTGGCATGTGATTCAAAAATTAGTCGCGGATGGCTCGACAGTCTTTTTGACAACACAGTACTTAGAGGAGGCCGATCAATATGCGGATCGGATTGCGCTGATTGATCATGGCCAATTGATTGCCAGTGGGACACCTAGTGAGCTGAAAGCGCAAGTCGGTGGTCAGCAGTTGACGGTTGCCAATCAACAACAAGTTGCGCAGGTCCAGACGATTTGCGAGACCGTTTTGCAACAGCCCGTGCGTGTGACGGATCAAACAATCATTGGACCGTTAGTGCACGATGATATGGGCGTCATCACCGCGATTTTAAATCAATGTCAGCTGGCAGGCATCACCATCAGCGATTTACAATTGACAGCCCCATCGTTAGATGACGTCTTTTTGAAAATGACCGTTGGTAAAAACTAAGGAGATAATAACATGCTACAAATGAAAACAAATACGCAAGTGTTGCGCAATAGCTTAACGTTAACCCATCGGAATTTACTGAAGACCTTGCATAATCCTGATAATGTCAGTGATGTGCTGGTGCAGCCAATTATTTTCACGCTGTTATTTGGCTATTTATTCGGTGGTGTCATTGCCGGCAGCGTCCACGCCTATTTACCGATGTTGGTTTCTGGGATTTTAGTACAGAGTATCTTAAACGCCGCTTCAGGTTCCGGTCAACAATTACGAGAAGATATCAATCAGGGAATCTTCGACCGTTTTAAGACCTACCAATTGCGCCAATCGCCCCGCTTGCCGGTCAATTAGTTGGTGATAGCTTACGATTGTTGCTTTCCGGTGGGATGGCAATGGTCACCGCGGCACTAATGGGCTGGCGCCCTACCGCTAATTTTGGCGCACTCATGATGGCGTTATTCCTAGCTGTCTTTATTGGCTGGTCAACGTCGTGGATTTTCGCCTTAGTCGGTTTACTGGTTAAAAATGCCGAACTGATTAGTAGTTTATCGATGATCATCATTCTGGTATTGACCTTCTTATCGAACGCCTTTATTCCAGTTAAAACCTTACCGCATTTTCTACAAACCATTGTCCGCATTAATCCTGTCACCACAACCATTACGGCAATCAGAGGAATTTTGAACACCGGTAATTGGAGCGGAACCGCAACAATGGTCCTCGTCAGTGGCGCTGTGATTATTCTGGTGTTTATGCCACTGACAGTCATGGCGTATCAACGGCGTGACTAGAATAAAATAGCGCGCCGCACTTGTAAGATAGTGAGACGCGCTATTTTAGTTTAAATTACTTGGTAGTCGATTTGATCAATCTTGATTTTGGGTAATTCATCAATATTCTTGTCTGTAATGATAGCGAAAGAGACATACGCGCGATCATTTTCAGGAAGCTCTTCGTAAGTGATCGTGCCGTACGCAAGTTTAAACAGCTTAGCATGCTTACCTACTTGATCTTTAGCGATTGCAAACACATTTGGCTGGTCAAAATACGTATTTGTAGTTTGTTCTTTGCCACCTTCAAGATAGTGTTTCATAGCAGTGGCATCCTTGATGAACCCTTTTACAGAGTTTAGCACTAAATAATCGTTACCGACGCGATAAATATAACCAGAGACTTTCTTTTGATTCGAATGAGTCGTAGTTGTTAATCGGCTCCTATGTCAAGAATCCGGACATAAAAGTACGAACAAATTTGACTTTCAATTTAAATTACTTAATTTAATTTTCGGAGGCCGAAGTTTTAGTCCCGTTCAGATTTTAAAAACGCTTTAGAGTATATTAAATAAGCCCCAACATTATTGAATTTAATAGCCTGTAGCTACGCTACAAGTGAAATACGATCACTGTTATACCAACGAATATAGTTATCAATTCCGGCGATTGCTTCATGAATTGTCTTAAAATCTTGGAAATTAACGTATTCACGTTTCAAAATTGAATGAAAACTTTCAATTCGCGCGTTATCGCCGGGCTGACCCTTTCGGGAGTAAGAATGCTTGATACCATACTTCGATAAAGTGTTTTCAAATAAGTCACTTGTGTATTGGCTTCCCATATCACTATGAATAATTTGTGGTTTAACTGCTTGCACCATGACTTGGGTAATAACGTTAGTCGCTAGTTCTTTAGTCATCTGCGTATTAAGTTGGTAAGCAATAACCCGTCGGGTTACTGGATTATAGACACTAGCTAGGTAACACCAAGTATGGTTAAGGGGAATGTACGTAATATCAGTCAATAAAATACCAGATTGATCAGTTAACTGCTTAATCAAGTTTGGTCGCTGATCATAATCAGTCTGAGTGGTTGGCTTATTGATTCGTTTAACCATTCTAGATCTAATCCCTAATTCACACATTTGTTGATAGACCAGACGCTGACTAACGTGAATATCAGACTGTTGATTTAGTAAGATCGTTAATCGTGGGTAGCCATACATTGGATATCTTAACCAAGCCGTTAACACTTCTTGTTTAATTAAATGCCGGCGGCGTTCAGTTCTACTTGGCTGCCAATGTAGATAATCATAGTAGGTTGAGCGCGGAATTTTGAGTACTGATAAGATACGCGTAATGCGGTGCCCAGCAAGTAAATTAGCGTTGACGACTTCTAACACGAGGGCACGCCCTTTAATAATTAGCTTTTTGCCATGAGCACCGCCGCTCGTTTTAAAATATCAAGTTCTTCTTTTAACCGTTTATTTTCTTTAATCAGAGCACGTTCATTTGATGATAGCACTTTAGTGTTGTTAGGATCAGCTTGTTTAATCCACTTAGTGACCGTTGAAACACTGACGTTGTATTCTTTAGCCAGTGAGTTGGCCGAACGGCCAGTCTGACTTAAGCTAACAATCGATTCTTTAAATTCATTTGAATATTTAATTGCCATAATAAAAAGCTCCTTTATGATGTATTATATCGAACAGTTTGTCCGTAATTCCATCATAGGAGCCATCTGATTGTTCCATGTTTAGGTAAACTAGTCCCTTTTTTAGTCTGTGTTTTGGATGGTGTATGTGTTTCAATGGAACGATTGCAACCAGTCATAAAAAACATTGTGATAGATAGTAATAAAATGAAGACTGGCATTATTTTTTTCATAGTGATTGTTTTCTCCCTGATCATTGAATTTGATAAATTGGATAGCGATTGTAGAGCGGGTCGTTTAGATTGGCTGTGGCAACAATGGCTTGTAGTGTGAAGTCGCGTGGAATGCCCACTGTGACCATCCCATAGCCAAAGTCTTGGTGTGGTTTAAACTGATTATCGGCAATAAAAATGAAGCCGTCTTCGTCCAGTTTTTGATAGGAATCGTGCGCTAGTGTTTGCGTAGTTGTTTGACTCAAAAACGTTTTGAGCTTATTTTTCGTATTCAGTTGTTCGTTCGGTTGATGCGCAATGACGAAAAAGGTTTTATGCCGGTAAGACAGCCAATAGGCTTGGACATCTTTTTTGTCGTAAGTCTGTTGGTTTTGTGGACGCACCGTTTTTTTCTGCGAACTATGCTGAGGCGTCGTTGTTTTTGCAGGATGGTTCTGACAGGCTGTTAGTCCCAATAATGCAACGGTCAGCGTCAATGTTAGCCAGAGATGCCTGATTTTCATAAGATCAGTCCTTCACAGTTTAGTTTACCCCCTATAATTATAACAGTTACGCCTACTTTGACTAGTCTTAAATATTAAGTTTTATCGAAAAACGATAAAAATTAATTGTTTTTCAATAAAAAACGATTATAATAAAACTATTCTTAAAAACGAGGTATCAGATGAATGTTAAAAAAATGGCTACTTAGAATGGCATTACTCGGAATTGCGGCGGTATTTGGTCTGTTAAGTTTGTTAGTGACGATCCAAATTGTGACCACGAAACACTTAGAATACCCAGCGACAATCTGGATGTTGGCGATTGCTGCGTATGGTGTGACGGCTAGTATTTGGTTTGCATTAATCAAGTTGGCGCAGATTCTCCGCTTAATTGAGCACCATCAAGTTTTTCTCCCTCAGACGCTACGATATGTATCAGCAATTAGAAAAGCGATTTTGGTTGCGAGTTTGACGGCCCTTTTTGCCCTACCCTTTTTCTACCGGATTACGCAACTCGAAGATGCACCAGGCTTGATGTTGCTGGGGTTAGGCCTGGTCTTCATTCCGTTTGCAATCCTCATTTTGATGCAGATTGTTGAAGATCTTTTTAAAAGTGCAATCGCCTTTCAATCTGAAGTCGATTTAACGGTCTAAGGAGGAATTCAATGGCCATTCGTGTGAATTTAGACGTAATTCTCGCTCAACGGAAAATGAGTGTCACGGCGCTTGCTGAACAGGTCGATATTACGATTGCGAACCTTTCGAATTTAAAAACCGGTAAAGCCAAAGCAATTCGCTTTTCGACGCTCGAGAAGTTATGTCGCGTATTAGACTGCCAACCTGGTGATATTTTAGAATATAGCGATGATTAATCCTGCGGCCCCCTTTTATCGGGGACCGCTTTTTTAATGCTTCAGTACACTGGTTGATGCGATATGTAGTATAATAAATCCGTAGTGATTATGAAAGGGGTTTTATGCTGATGTATTACGTTGTGATGAAGTCAAATGATATTCGCCGAAACTTGGCAACCGAACAATATTTAATGAATCAAAAAAATTTCGATGAACCACTCTTACTATTCTACATTGAGAAACCATGCATTATCGTGGGCCGCAACCAAAATACGTATGAAGAAATCAATCAAAAATACGTGGAAGACCATGATATTACAGTCACACGCCGGTTGTCTGGTGGCGGTGGGATTTATCAAGATCTCGGTAACCTTTGTTTCAGTTTCGTGGTGAACGCAGATTCTGAACAATTCGGTGATTTCAAATCCTTCACGCAACCAATCGTCGATGCACTCCATCAAATGGGCGCCACAACGGCTGAAGTTTCTGGTCGCAATGATATGTTAGTGGACGGTAAAAAATTCTCAGGGAACGCGATGTACACCAAGAATGGTAAAACCTTCTCCCACGGTACCCTTTCATGGGATGTTGATTTAGATGTTTTGACCCAAGCCTTGAATGTCCCTGCAGATAAGATTGCGTCAAAAGGCATTAAATCGATTCGACAACGCGTCACAAACCTAAAAGGGCACGTTGACCCTGAATACCAAAACATGTCGACAGAAGAGTTCAGAGACGTCTTATTACTGAACTTGATGCACGCCGATCAACTAGCTGATATTGCCGACCGCGAATATCAATTAACGGCCGCAGACGAACAAGCCATCGATAAGATTTTTAACGATCTCTATAGCAATTGGGACTGGGTCTATGGCAAGTCACCTAAATCAACGATTCAAAAACGCAAACACTTCGATTTCGGGACGATTGATGCGCGCTTGTTAATCGAAAATGGGAAGATTGCCAACGTCAAGTTCTACGGCGACTTCTTCGGTTCCGGCGATGCCAACGAATTGGCTGAAAAGTTAGTCGGCACGGTTTATGACCGTGAACATTTAGCAAGCACTCTCGAACCAATCGACACCACGTCCTATTTCACAGGGATTCCAAAAACAGAATTAGTTGAATTATTAGCACAATAGTAACTAGCTAAAAAGAGCTACTACCAGAATAATCTTGGTAGTAGCTCTTTTAGGTTAACGTGCAAATCGTTTAAAACGAATCGCCATGCGTCTGGTTTGCATGAAGTGTTGACAAATACCAGCAATAACTAATGGGATGAGGATGCCTATTACCCCACTAATCCAGAAAATCGGTTGGTGGAATAGATTTGCGAGTTGGTTCATTGGTTGATCACCAGGAATGTTCAGGACAAAAGTATCCACCCAGCTTGGTAACATGCGTTCAATCGCTGGTTCAATGTAGTGTTGATAGAGTGTCGACAGAATTAGCCATGCAGCAAATAAGAAAAGCCAAGCTTTACGTTCAAATAACGTAATGAAACTGCTAATGGCAATCCCTTCTGCCATGATGGTCCAGATGAGTACAATGGCCAGCAGGACGAAACGGCTATCAAGAAAGAAGCGATTAATCCCACTTTGGTGGGCAGCAATGAAGTATGTGCCGCCGTAGAGTGTTAGGAAACTAATCAATTGACTGCTGAAGAGGCTAATCACTTGGGTGGTATAACTAATACTGCGCGGAATGCCATTTAGAATCCCAAAATTAAACGGCTTGCGGGTTGTCGCAAACGAAAGGAAAATCAGAACGAGTTGGCTGACGACTAAGGAACCGCTCAAGAGCGTGAACCAAAAGGCCTTCCAGGTCATTTGATTGGAGAAGATTAAAATGGAACCGCCTGTGATGATGACGAAGACGGCAATTGCCATTAATAAGCCGCGCCAAATCGCTGCTAGGCGGTACCGCATCATTGCATTAAACATGTGCTTCACTTCCTTTGTTCGTTAATTTAATGAAAGTTTCTTGTAGATCGATATGGTCAATCGTTAGACGATCTGGAATAACCCGTTCTTCTGGTAAGACGTCATAAAGATAAACCGTGTATAAGGTCCCCATTTGCTGGGAATCTAAGACGTTTAAGTCGGTACAGTACTCGCGAACAAGTTCTTCCGGGCCACTGACACGGTAACTCTTGGCGAGGACGGTTTCCAAATCATCATCGACAATTAATTGAGCGTCGTTCAAGACCAAGACGTGTTCGACTAAGGTCGCGATTTCTTCGATGATATGGGTCGCAACGACAAATGTCCGTGGCCGACTTTCATAGGCCTGTAAAATGTAGCGGTATAAGAGGCTACGGTAGTTAGCATCTAAGCCTAAGACTGGTTCATCGAGGAAAACATATTCCGCCGGCACACAAAGCGCAACAATTGTTTTAAAAATCGTGCGGTACCCAGTTGAAAGCTGATTGAGTTTCTTTTTTGGATTCAAATCAAATGCAGTCAGCATTTCTTTGGCGAGTGCATGATCAAATGAACCTTGCAGTAAGGCGGTATTTTTAATAATGGTCCGCAATTTGTCATCTTTATTAAAGAGATTGATTTCCGACATCAAGTAAATCGTTTGTAACGGATGATCGCGACCGGTTAAGACCGTATCGCCCCATTTAATCTCACCTAGGGATGCAGTTTGATGATTGGCTAGAATACTTAATAAGGTACTCTTACCCACCCCATTGCGGCCGAGTAAGCCGTAAATTGTATTGGGTTTAAGTGTTAAGTTGATGTCGTCGAGGACGACCTGTTTCCCAAATTGTTTAATCAGTTGTGTGGTTTGTAAATTAGGCATGGTCATAACCCCTTTCAATCAGTGCAATTAGGTCGTCTTTGGTTAGATTTAATTGTTGTGCTTCAGTGATAAATTGGGCAACATAGTGTTCAAAAAATTCAGATTGCCGTTTTTCAGTGATCTGTGCGGGTGCGCTTGATGTGACGAACATGCCGAGTCCCCTTTTCTTTTCGATTAAGCCGCTGGTAACGAGTTGATTCATCCCTTTGAGTACAGTGGCTGGATTGATATTGAATTGTCTGGAAATTTCAGTTGTCGATGGGACTTGACTACCAGGTGGAAAGACCCCAGTAAAAATACCCTCTTCAATTTGTTCGGCAATCTGCCGGTAGAGTGGTGTATCATTATTAAATTCAAAAAGCATCCGGAACACCTCCGTTTCGTTAATTGGTTAGTTACTTATGTAGTTAACTATAATACGTAGGCTGCGAAATGTAAACCGCTCCTCAAAAACATTTGATTATTCGTTCATATTCACCTATTATGTACTTATAATCAAATGTTTTCAGAGAGGATGAGAACGATGCAGACAGCCTATTGTTTCATTGATTTAGCGGATAGCCGCACCCGTTTTACGGAACAAGCACAGACACTCCAGTTATTGCAACACTTCGCCGACACGTTGAATCACCATTTTCCAGCGTTATTAACACCATTTGCAATTAAGGATGGTGATGGTCTATTGGGCGGTTTTTCAGCGGATGACCAGGCACAGATTGTTGATGTCTATCCCTTTTGTAATGCCTATTTAAAGAGTGACGCTTTTCAAACTTTCTGGCAGACACATTTTGCGGGGCTGGCGGAGCCCACTTTTTATTTTGGGGTTGGCTTAGGAACGATGACTACGCCGAGTCCAAGTGACTATCAGGATATCAATCGGGTCAACGGGACAGCAATTGTGAACGCCCTCGCCGCAGCAGATCAAGCCAAACTGTTGCGTCAAGGTGCTGAATTAGCACAAGGTTATCCCTTTATGACGACGGCCTTTCAATTTCAATTAGTGGCAGATCAACCAGCCGCAAATGGGATTAATGCCCTCTTTTATTTAATTTATGAGCAACTCTTGAATACGCAGTTGCGCAAGGACGCTTTTGCTGAAATCGTGCTTCAACCAACATTGAAACGCTATGAATTAGCGGAATTGTTGTGGACCAAATACGGCGTTGCTTCCTATGAACTAGACTACAGTGATCAAAAAGGGCGTGCATTAGCCTCTAGTAAAGTCAGTCGCTTACTGAATCAGATTCAGTATCCCTTGATTGAACAGACCCTGGCAACGTTGCGCGCGCAACTGATGACCTTTAAGGAGGCAGTCGAATGAACCTCTTTGCGCTTTTCTTGCTTAGTCATATTGGCTGCGACTTTGTCTTTCAATCTGATCAGATGGCTCAATGCAAACGATCAACGAAACTCGGTGTGAAATGGTGGCCATTATGCAAGCACGCACTGACACAAGTCCCGTTAGTGCTTATTTTATGGGGTGGCGGTTGGTTAATGGCACCACCTACTTGGCCACATTGGCAACCGTTACTAATCGGCTTAGTCATCATTGTGATGAGTCATTGGCTCATTGATCTATTTAAACAAAATAGCCAGCCACTTTTAAAAGCACAGCTACATTTAACCAGCAATCGCGTACCAGTGATGAGTTATACCATCGATCAAGCACTCCATTTAATAGTGATCGGTCTTGTGAGCATGTTCCTCGGCCAGCAATGGGCGTTTAACCATGTGAACCGATTGTTATTGGCTGCCAGTATTGTTTTGAGCACGTTATTATTTGCCGATTATTTCATTAGCTTCTATTTAAAAGGACTGGATTTAAACATGGATCGCCTGCCAGATGGTGCAAAACTGGGTCGGCATATTGGTCATTTAGAACGGTTTGCCATCTTAATCTTGTTTTACACGCACAATGTTGCGAGTATTGCTGTGATTGTGGCGATTAAGGCGCTGACCCGCTTTAAAGCCATTGAATCCAACGAACACCACTTCGCCGAATATTACCTCATTGGGAGTTTGCTCAGTCTGATCTTCGGCTGTCTTGGCGGTTATCTATTAAGTCTTATTGCGCATTAAAAAAGTGCCACAGAATCAGGATTTTTCCTGTTCTGCGGCACTTTTTATATTATTCAGCGATGATTAATAATGATTTAATCGCTTTGCGTTGATCCATTGCTTCATAAGCGGCTTGAATATCATCTAAGGTAAAGCGTTGTGTAAAGACTTTACCAGGATTAATGGCACCCTTTAAAACAGCATCCAATAAACGAGCGCGATCATGAGTCGTTACGGCAGCAATTCCCCCACGCAAACCGATGTTCTTCCGGAATAAGGCATTGGTGTTCATCTCTGCTTTTTGGGGAATGCCGACACGACCAATGACAGCCCCTGCGCCAGCAACGGCGACGGCAGTGGCGACGGATTGTTCGGTCCCGACACATTCTAAGACGGCGTTGGCCCCAGCGTTGTCGGTTAACGCCATCACTTTTGCGACCCCTTCGTCACCGCGTTCAGCAACAATGTCTGTTGCGCCGAATTCAAGGGCTAATTTTTGCCGGTCCGCATGACGACTCATCGCGATAATCCGTTTCGCACCGAGTAATTTGGCGCCAATCACACCACATAAACCAACGGCGCCATCACCCATGACAACGACTGTGTCACCGGGTTTCACTTCAGCGGACACGGCAGCGTGATAGCCGGTTGCCATGACGTCTGAAAGCGTCAATAGATTATTCAGCATTTCATCAGAGTAATCGCTTGGTTGGCCAGGAACTTTAACGAGGCCCCAGTTTGCATTGTGATAACGGAGATATTCGGCTTGGTAGCCACCAGGATTATTCTCGCGGTTGGTACAATCGCCATCAAAACCGTTTAAACAAGCGGCACAGTGGCCACAACCATGGGTAAATGGCACGATCACAAAATCACCGACACTAACATTTTGTACGTCAGTCCCAACAGCATCAACGATGCCAATTGCTTCGTGACCGGTGAAACCGCCTACTTCTCGTTTTGAAATCCCACGATACCACCATAAATCAGAACCACAGACGCACGCGCGGATAATGCGCACGACCGCATCGGTTGGTTTTTCAATCGTTGGTTTTGGTGCTTCGGTAATGGTCATTTGACCAGGACCCATAAAAGTAGCTGTTTTCATAACTATAATCTCCTATCTCTTCCTATTATATTGTCTTTACTATACACCTTAGACCTCACTTTAATGCAAGCTTTTTTTAAAGTCCAATCGCCAGTTGTTGTTTCTTGCTTAACACTTCGTCTTGGGTAATCCCAATATAATGGAGCGTCGTTTCTTGCGTTGAATGACCAAAATCAATCATCAATGACCGCACGTCCCCGAATTGTTTGTAGAACCAGTAGCCGTAAGTTTTGCGCATCGTATGGGTGCCAATATCATTACGCCCAAGTTTCTTACCTGCTTCAGTCAACATGCGGTAAACACCGTTGACGGTGATGTGGTTATCGCCGACGCGGCTAGGAAACAACCAATCATTGCCTAGCAATTCATTATTTTGAATATAGGGACTGATGTATGGGCGTAAACTCGCCAAACTAATTTGGCGCCACTTACCCGTTTTTTGTTCAACAATCACGGGATTGTCTTCGATCACATCTTTGACTTTTAACTGCACAATATCAGAACAGCGTAAGCCAGTATTAATGCCGAGTAAAAATAATAAATAATTGCGACTACCCATTTGTGAATGGCGCAAGATGACTTTCATGTCTTCAATCTCATCTTTTGTCCGTAAAGGTTGAACATTTAATTTTTTGCCTTTTTTAGTGCGCGATTTCCGCATGTTTTTTCCGCCTTTTTGACCGCATTCTTTTTCTCTATATCATTATAAACCATGCGGTGGTATTTTGCACCTTTGATTATCGTTGATTTAAAGGGATTCCGAGCGCATTCTTTCTACCAAAAGAATGCGCTCAAACACATTAAAGGCTATTGATGGCTAAATCACGGTCTAATCACGTTTATAAACGATCAATCACCAGAGGCGCATTTTAAGGACGTTTCAGATTAGTGAGTGGACAAGTGGTCGCGAAACTTGCTTAAAATGCGAATTCAAAAAGGCCCCTTAAAGTCACAAAAAAAACAGCGTTAAGACAAAAAGTCCTAATGAAGTGAACCCCCGATATTGGACCAAAATCCAATATCGGGGGTTTTTATATTGACCAAATATTCTAAAACATTAAAAATAAAAGTTGTTCAGGATTATCTAACGTCATCCTTAGGTTATGAATTAATAGCGAGAAAATATGGTATTAAGAGTAACTCACTAGTTGTCTCGTGGGTTCAACGTCATAAGGCCTTTGGCCCAAAAGGACTAGATGTCCTATCACCCAAAAAAACATTTGATGGCTCATTTAAGATGAATGTTTTAAAATGGATGAAAACGAATAAGGCTTCTTATCCGAAAACCGCACTTCATTTTAATATCTCAAACGTCGGGACCATCTGGCAATGGCAACATATTTGGGAGACTGAGGGTGCTGATGCCTTATATCGTTCCAAAGGACGGCAAACAATTATGTCAGCTGATAAACAATCAAAAAAACGGCAACAAACAGAGTTAGAACGTCTTAGAGAAGAAAATGAGTTGCTACAAATCGAGAATGAATACCTAAAAAAATTAAGAGCCTTAGTCCAGGAAGAAGAAAACAACAAGCGCAAGTCATCCAAGAGCTAAGGCTTAAACACAAACTAGTAAAAATTCTAAAAATAGTTGGTATGGCCAAAAGTACGTATGAATACATTATTAGTCATGAACCGAACGGTTCATCTGACCAATCTGTTAAACAAACCATCCAAATAATCAAGAAGAATCATCCAGCGTACGGTTATCGTCGTGTAACTGGTGAATTACATCGTATGAATATCTTAGTAAATCATAAAAAAGTACTTGTCTTAATGCGAGAACTGCAATTACTATCAACTGCATTTAACAAACGTACTCGTAAATATAATTCATATAGAGGCAATGTTGGCACCGTTGCTAAGAACTTAATCAACCGTCGTTTCTTCACCGATCGTCCTTATCAAAAACTAGTAACAGACGTTACTGAAGTTCGCTGGGGAACCAAGACAATTGATGAACGCGCCTATTTCACATGTATTTATGATTTATTCTCAGGTGAAATTCTCAGCCATCAAGTTAGTAAACACCCTACTGTTGAATTTACTACAACTGTTTTGAATCGAGCAGTTAAGAAAATCTCTAAGAATTTAAAATACCGGACAACAGTCCACTCAGATCAAGGATTTCAATACCAGCATCAAGATTGGACTCATATCTTGAAAGAACATCGCATTTTTCAAAGTATGTCTCGCAAAGCAACATGTTTAGATAATGCAGCAATGGAGAGCTTTTGGTAGATTGTAAAATTAATCCGAACGCTGTTCGGACAAAAAAGATCAGCTTCCTTTAAAATGGTGTTTACCACAAACCCATCTTTTAGGAGCTGATCTTTTGTCTAGTATAACCTATTCCGAACGAATTAAAATCGAAACCTTTTGTGAACTAGGGCTGTCCAATATCCAAATGGGCGTTCGGCTGAACCGATCACCGTCAACAATTTCTTATGAATTATCTCGATGTCAACCTTATCAGGCTGAATTAGCACAAACAGATGCCGAATACAAGCGATCACGATGTGGTCGGAAAACTAAGCTGAGCGATGAGTTAAAGCAAAAAATTCTCAACCATTTACGTCTAAGCTGGTCACCAGGAATGATTGCTCACGAATTTAAACTAGCTACTAAATCTATTTATAATTGGCTAAATCAGGGGAGAATTGGCTTCTCCTTGAATGATCTACCTGAACATGGCGTACGCCAACGGCGTAACGTTGACCAACGATCCAAATATAATCAATCTTTGGGGCGATCAATTGAACAGCGTCCCATGATGATTAATCAACGTAAGCGCATCGGCGATTTTGAACTAGATACAGTCGTTGGTCCTCGTGGGCATAGTAAGGCAGTTTTATTAACTTTAATCGATCGCAAATCACGGTTCCTTTGGGCATACCGGTTAAAAGATCGGACGACAGCGACTGTTAATGAAGCACTAACTAAGTTCCTAACCACTTTTAATGGTCCGGTGCACAGCTTTACTGTGGACCGTGGCACTGAGTTTAGTGGGCTAGTATCACTTGAATCACAATATGGTATTAAGACCTATTACTGCCATGCTTATACTCCAGCTGAACGTGGTAGTAATGAACGCTTTAATCGGAATTTACGTTATTTTTATCCTAAAGGGACTCGTTTTGAGCACATTAGTGCTCAAGATTTAACGACGACGTTACTCCAAATTAACCAGCGACCGCTTAAAATACTCGACTGGCAAACACCGTATCAGGTTATGCTGACAAATTTGTCCAAAAATTCGGATTAAATTTGCAATCTACCTTTTTCCATATTATGAAAGCCGAAGCTTTCTACCAAAAAGAAACCGATACTTATGAAACGCTAGTTTCACAAATATCGGTTTGGATTGATGATTATAATTTTTCAAGAATTAAAACAAAACTGGGTTGTAAAAGTCCGATTGAATATCGAATTTTTACAACCTAGAAAGCTGCTTAAAGTTTCGTCCAATATTTGGGGTTCACTTCAAACGCTGTTTTTTAATAGCCGGCTGACAAGTCTACCGGATTGACGGATAATTCACCTTTGTCTAAATAACTGGGTAAATTTTGATCGAAAATTTTGAAGAGCCGTTCATGGATATCAGCGATGTAACCTGAAATATGTGGCGTGATAATCAGGTTTGGTGTGGCCCATAATGGTGAATCACTTGGTAATGGTTCGTTTTGGGCAACATCGATTGCTGCTCCTGCCAAATGACCGGATTGTAGATAGTGCATCAAAGCTGCTTCGTCGACTGAAGCGCCGCGCCCTAAATTGAAGAAGTAAGCCCCTCGATGGAGTTGCGTAAAAAAGGTGGTGTCGAAGAACCGATTGGTGACCGGTGTTAATGGCATCACATTAATCACGAAGTCTGCTTGTGGCAATGCTTGTTCGTAATCCGTGTCGGTTAGAATCTGATCAAAATTGGCAACGGGTTTCTCGTGCCGATTAACGCCAATTGTGTGCATACCCATGACGTGGGCATACTTTGCAATTTCCTCACCAATTTGACCTGTTCCAAAAATGAGGAGTGTGCGGTGTTCCAAATTTGTCATTTGTTCACCAATAGCATGATGCTCCCATTGATGCGCTGCTTGTGCGGGTAAGCTCTGATAAATCCCACGGGTAAAGTGTAATATGTAACTTAATGCCGTCTGTGCGATTGGTTTTGCGTGCATCCCGCGTGCGTTTGATACCAGTACCCCTTGCTTAGCTAACGTGGCTAGTGGTAAATAATCAACCCCTGAGCTTGCGGTCTGAATCCATTTTAATTGATTACCGGGCTCTGCTAAAATTTTCGGGCCTACATCTTTATTCCAACCAAACATAATCTCAATACTACCCAGTTGACTTGGTTTTAAATCAGCTAAAGCGATGATTGTTAAACCTTTTGCAGTTAGTGCTTTGACGTGTTGTTCAGGAATTGTTTCTGCTGCTAAAATGACTGTCAAGTTGATCCCTCACCTTATTATTGAAGTAATCTTTATTATAAGGGATTTTCAGCAAATAAAAAAGCATTACCGACTGAAAACGGCAATGCTTTATAAAAAATTTTATTCTTTTTCTGCACGTGGCCATACTGGACGACCCCAGTATTGGAATAAATCAGTTTGAATCCGACCATTATACAATTTCCGGCGTTTAGTTGCGCGTTGCCCGAATGATTCTTGGAATTGTAAGTCACTTGTTAAAATATACTTACTCCAAGTCTTCAATGACCGATAGGTATCACCCATTTCTTTATACAAAGCACGGGCTTGTGTTTGGTCGCTTAATCGTTTCCCGTAAGGAGGGTTGGCGATGATGACCCCGTTGGTTAAATCTGTCTTGAAATCTTTAACAGCGAGTTGTTTGAACTGGACATCATGTAAAACACCAGCTTCGTTCGCATTCAACTTAGCGATATCAATCATGTTTTGATCGATATCATAACCAAAAATTTCAAGTGGTTGGTCTTTTTCGGCTGCTTTCGCTTCGGCTTTGGCATTTTCTAAAACAGAAGCATCGATCCAATCGAAGTCTTCAAAGGCAAACTTACGATGCATACCAGGTGCAATGTTGTGACCAATTAAAGCTGCTTCGATCGCAATGGTCCCAGAACCAGTCGTTGGATCAACAAATGGCATATCAGGTTGCCAACGGCTTAAAAGAATTAAGGATGCCGCGAAGTTTTCCTTCAATGGGGCTTCCCCTTTTTCAAGGCGGTAGCCCCGCTTGAATAAACTAGGACCAGTTGTATCTAAGCTGATCGTCACGACATCTTTTAGGATGCTGACTTCAAGCGGATACGTTGCGCCTGTTTCAGCTAAACGTGTTCGGCGGTGATAGACAGTACTTAACTTATCAACAATCGCTTTTTTAGTGATGGCTTGCACGTCTGGTTCGCTATGGAGCGTTGAACGGACTGAGCGACCAGCAACTGGAAAAGCGGCGTCTAATGGCAGGAACTTGTCCCATGGCAAAGCTTTCACTTGTTCAAAAAGGTCATCGAAGGTTTTGGCCTCAAATTGACCAATCGCGATTTTCACCCGATCAGCACTGCGTAACCAGAGATTGGTTTTTGCAATATCTGCCACATCGCCTTCGAAATACACCCGGCCATTATCTGAACGTGTTTCATAACCGAGATTTTGTAATTCTTTGGCCGTAATGGATTCAATCCCACTCGCCATTGTTGCGTATAGTTGGTAAGTCATGTTTTTAAAGATCCCCTTAGGAAATTATTTTTTAAATAAAAAGAGCTTGGGCAAAAGCCCAAGCCACCTGATTGTAAACCTTTATAGGCCATGTTTTGTTCCAGAACTTCCCCAGGAAGAAAGTTCCTTCAGTAATCATCTATCTGTTCTTACGAACTCTCATTTTTAGTTCATTTCCATAAATGAGACGCCCCTACCAAAGTTTGGGTTACTCGCTCGCGGGGTTTACCTCGTTCCACCGTCCAAGTTTCCAAGGACGCTCCGTCACTGTGGCACTATTTAAGGATATTCACGCATGACCGAAGTTTTAGCGCTTTTTCCGCCGTTACCGTTAAGGTACCCTGGCTTATTGGGCCAGGCACGAACACTACAAGCATCTCAGCCTGTGCGGGCATGGACCTTCCTCAGCCTACCGATGTAGACCGCGATTACTCAAGATTTACAAATATTGAATCAATGTTTATAAGTATAGCACAGGATTAAAGATTTGTCTCGTCAAATTGTGAATGATTTTGAACTCTTGTCTGTGGAGCTTGATTTTGTTCACTTAACTTAGCACCGAACACGTGGCGTTCAAGGTTTGATAAGCGTTTCAAAATATCATAGTTGGTTGCTGCTGAAGCTTGTTGTGGTGCACTTTCCTTCACGTTATCAGAAGCGCTGAGTTGGCGGTTTAATTCATCAACCTTCTTGAATAAGCGGGCATTTTCCGCCGTTAGCCGATTGATTGCTTCTTGATAAGTTTGATAGTCTTTAATAACTAAATCAAGGTAACCATCGACTTCTTCAGGTTCATAGCCCCGCATTTTTGTTTTAAATTCTTTTTTCAATATATCAGTTGGGTTCAATTCGATTTCAATTTGATTGTCCATTTTGACACCTCATTTAGAATAAATGTACTATGATTCCCATTATAGCAAAGTTATCAGATAATTAAAACTCTTGCTGATCTAATTCCGCTAACTCAGTCGCGATATCTTGTAGTTCGAAAAAATCGACCAAGTTAATCGGATAATCTTGTTGGTCTTGATATTGGCGGGCTGCATGATAATCATATTCTGGTTTGCCCGGTGATTCACGATCATAGTATAATAGTTGACCATCCGTATGGGTCAGCATGAATTGTTGATACTGGCGCAATTGTTGCGGTCCAGAATACGGTGCGTTAACCACTGGTTCGCAAAAATCGACTCGCGCTTTGAGCTGACTCAATTGAGCTTGGTTATTTTCGTTCCATTGTTGACCAAAATCATTAAACGGCAACATCATCGCCAATTTTAAATCCGGATAGTCCGTTTTTAGTTCAATAGCAACTTGCAGACTCCACTGTTCAATCCCCATTTGGCCACCAGTGATCACCCACTCGAGCCCATCATCTAAATATTGTGTTAACTGCTTTTTTAAGGAATATTTAATTACTTTAAGTTTCTCGTCAGTTTCGCCAAAAACACCGAGTTCATAGCTTCGATAGCCGCTCACCCATAGTCGTTTCAAGTCAGGTCCCTCCCAAATGATTTTCAATTAAACTAAACATTGCTATAATAGTGAAACAGGAGTGTGATTTTCAATGGCCTTTCATTATCCTAACGGACAGCCTTATACAAATAATGAGACAAAACCAACTAAAAAGCAAGCCCGGCAACCAGAAGCAACAACGTTATTTGGTAAACGCGGCATGACGTTGGAAGAAGAACTCAATGATAGTAATCAGTATTATCGATTACATGCAACGGCTGTCGTGTATAAGAAACCAACGCCAATTCAGATTGTGAAGGTCGACTACCCTGCCCGCAGCCAAGCGGTTATTAAAGAAGCTTATTTTAAACAAGCCTCAACAACTGACTATAATGGGATTTATCAGGGCCGTTACGTCGATTTTGAAGCGAAGGAAACGAAGAATAAAACCGCGTTTCCGTTTCGGAACTTCCATCAACATCAGATTGAACATTTCAGAGCCTGCTTGAATCAAGGTGGCATCTGCTTTGTCATTATGAAATTTGTCCCGCTACAACGGCTATTCTTGTATCCCGCAACAGAACTGATTAGCCGCTGGGACGCGCAAGTTGATGGTGCACGAAAATCGATTTCACTCAGTGATGTGATTGACAATGGGATTGAGATTAAGTACCAACTTAATCCAATTATTCCCTACTTAGATGCCGTAGATCAGTTATTAAAGCGGTCAAATAAAGGAGTTTAAAGAACAATGTCCGATAATCGAAACAATAATAATTCGCGAGTTGCAAGGCACAAAGCTGAAGCAAAACCCGCTAATAAGAAACGCCGGCCCCTCTTTTTAAGAATTCTAAAATGGCTGTTACTACTGATTGTAGTGGCTTTCGTGGCTGGGATTGGTTTGTTTGCCTACTATGTTAAAGATACACCAAACCTAACGCAAGCGGACCTGCAAAGTCCGAATGCGACAATTCTATACGATGATCAAGGGAAACCTTTCAAAACAATTGGTGGCGAAAATCGGAGTTATGTCAAGAGTGATCAAATCCCGCAAACATTAAAAGATGCAGTAGTCTCTATTGAAGATCGTCGTTTCTATAAAGAAAAATTCGGGATTGATCCAATCCGAATTGCGTCTGCTGCAGTCGCCAATATTACTGGTAAATCACCGCTGGGCTTACAAGGTGGGAGTACTTTAACCCAACAATTGATTAAACTGTCTAAATTCTCAACGAAAAACAGCGATCAGACTTTCAGACGAAAAGCACAAGAAGCGTGGCTTGCCGTTCAAGTCGAACGTCAATATTCAAAAGACCAAATCTTAGAGTATTATATGAACAAAGTGTACCTGAATAACGGGGTCAATGGTATGGGGACGGCTGCTAAGTATTATTATGGCAAGTCGTTGAAGGAATTAAGTTTGCCACAACTGGCATTGATTGCGGGTATGCCGCAATCGCCAAGTAATTACGATCCGTACCTCCACCCTGATTTAGCGAAGAAGCGCCGTGATTTAGTTCTTGATGCGCTTTTGCGGAACAATAAGATTACAGCAACTGAAGCTGCCGAAGCTAAACAAGTCCCAATTAATACCGGCTTAGTGGATCAACAAACAGTAGCGAATAGTTCAACGGATTCTAAAGCAACCGACGCTTACGTCAAGGAAGTCCTCGCCGACTTGAAGAAAAAAGGCTATGATCCGTACACGGCTGGTTTGAAAGTCTACACCAATATCAATATGGACGCGCAACGTAAGTTATACGATATCGTCAATAATGATAGCAGTATTCCATTCCCAGATGATCAACTACAAACAGCAGTTTCAATTACAGATCCTAATAACGGTCGAATTGTTGCGATGATTGGTGGTCGTAAAACTGGTGATGTGCAGCTCGGTTATAACCGGGCCGTGCAATCTGGCCGAAGTAATGGGTCATCAATGAAACCATTAATGGATTACGGTCCAGCTATCGAATATCTTGACTACTCAACTGCACAGAAACTACAAGATGTCCCTTACACTTATCCTGGAACCAATATTCAATTGCATAACTTTGATGGCCGTTATCTCGGTACAATTACCGCGCGTAATGCGCTTGCCAACTCACGAAACGTCCCAGCCATCGAACTGTTAGAAGCTGTTGGCATGACTAAAGCCCGTGAATTCGTGAAAGGCTTAGGCATTAACGTGCCAGCTGATACTGGTCTTTCTTATGGGATTGGTGGGAATGTTTCAACTGTTGATGAAGCTGCCGCATATGGCGCCTTCGCAAACGGTGGAACTTACTATGCACCAACTTATATCCATAAAGTCGAAACAGCCGATGGGATTACGCATAATTATGATTCTGATGGCACACAGGCTATGAAGAGTTCAACGGCCTACATGATTACTGATATGTTAAAAGATGTTATTAAAAATGGTTCTGGGACGTTAGCCCAAATTCCAGGGCTTCATCAAGCTGGTAAGACTGGGACAACCGATTATTCTAGCGAAGAAATTGCCAAATCTGGGTTAAACCCAACTTTAGCGAAGGATAGCTGGTTTGCCGGTTATACCAAGAACTATTCAGTGACGGTTTGGACTGGATACGATGAACCACTTAAAAATGGATTAACAATGAGTGAGCGGAACGTCGCCGCTTATATCTATAAAGCAATGATGGCCTACCTCGCTCAAAACGCAACCAACTCAGATTGGTCAATGCCAAGTAACGTGGTTGCTAAAAACGTGGCTGGCGTACGAGAACTCTATATTAAAGGGACGACGACCATTCCAAGTTCTTCAAGCAGTCGATCTTCTTCAAGTAGTGTACTCTACTCTAGCTCAGAAGCACCGGTCAGCTCAAGCAGTGAAATTTCTAGCTCAAGTAGCGTGGTTGAAACACCAAGTGAATCTTCCAGTGTGCCGGAGACCTCATCTTCAAGCACCCCAACTGAAAGTTCACAATCGCAACCTTCGACCTCAACCCCTCCGGCAACAACTAATCCAGGAACGGGGTCGACGACACAAACACCAGCAGCGCCAACTAACTAAAAGAAGCACCGTTCAGTTCAACGATAAACGTTGGCTGAACGGTGCTTTTTTTGCGTTTTTTAACCACGATCTTCAAGAAATTGTTGGCCTGCTTGGCAAATCCTTAATAAGGGACACTCATCGCAATGCGGCTTACGTGCCGTACAGACTTGCCGCCCAAAAAGAATGAGTGTGTGGTGCGCTTGAACCCATGTTTTCTTAGGAAGCTTCGCTTGAAAGTCCTTTTCAATCTGGATCACCGAGGCATCCTGTGCACTGATTTTGAGCCGTTTGGCAATCCGAGTGACATGCGTATCGACGGCAAATGATGGGACGTTAAAGGCGTCACCTAAAACGACATTCGCGGTCTTACGGCCAACACCAGCAAGTTGTTCCAATTCGGCATGTGTGCGCGGCACTTCCCCACCAAAATCTGCCATTAGTTGCTGGCAGCATGTTTTAATGTGTTTAGCTTTATTATGATATAACCCGATTGAATGAATATCAGCTTCAATATCGGCAATCTCTGCATTCGCGAAACTAGCTGGTGTCGGGAAATCAGCAAATAGTTGTGGGGTGACCTTATTGACGGAAACGTCGGTGGCTTGTGCGCTAAGCATCACCGCAATCAACAATTGAAACGGTGAATCAGCAACTAATGCGCCCTGCGCATCTGGAATTAAATTGTATAGTTGGTGCATGGCCCACTGTGTTTTGGCTTTTGATAACATCCGCTTCATCTCCTATTCGATTAACGTCTTGGATGGGCCTTTTGGTAAGCTTGTAGGGATTCTTTATCAGTAATATTTTGTTTCTGCCAGTTGAGCAAAATCTTATCAACGTACTTCAAGGAATAGACTTGATTTAAAACGGATTCTCGCACGGCTAATTGAATCAATTCTGGTTGATAATGATCTAAATCTAACCAGTTGGCAACAATCTCAGATTCCAATGGCGATAATGGGCGGCCAAGAGCTTGTTCAACTTGGTTAAAGACCGCACTCCGTTGGTTGCCGTCTAGTGCTTGTTGAGTGACTTGTGCGTCTTGAACGGCTAGCACGCTCAATTTAGTTAAGGCTGGTGTGAGATCGTAATGGTCTTCAGCCTTACCTTGTTCATTGACAGATGATTTAAGGGTAATTAGTTTTTTCTGTAAAAGTTGATGAATCAATGCGTAAATTTGGCTGGATTCAATTCCCATGCGTTCACCAATCACAGCTAAATCGGGAAAGTCATTGTTTTGACTGGCAAAATCACTGAGCTGTAAGTAAACCACTAATTCTTCAGAAGACATCTTGAGCGTTTGATAGTGATGCAGTAACAGTCGAGAGACACTCAATTGGCCGCCTTGTAAAAACGCGGTAAGTTCGTTCATATTCTAGCCTTCTTTTCTAAAAGTTTCATTAGTTCTATTGTAACCAATTTTAGACAAATAAAAAAGCGCCGAGAACCTGATTTCGGTTCACGGCGCTTTAGTTAATCCTCAAAGCCAACTCGTTTGAGTCAGCACTCTGATTTGAAACATGCTTTTGAAAGTAGTCCTCGGTGCTTTGCTACGTCCAGCAAACGATCGACTTGCATCGCTCATTCACTAGACTAGACAAATGCTCGAGAACTAACCACTTTCAACGCACTCTATTTGAAACGTGCTTCTTCGAACTGCCTTTTCCGGTTAACTGTAAAACGGGCACCATGGCTGTGAAGCGCCATAATGCCCGTTTTGCTGTTAATCCTCAAAGTCAACTCGTTCGAGTCAGCACTCTTTATGGTTTGATTCTGTTAATCATTCTTGGGAATGGAATTGTTTCACGTAAATGATCGATACCACAGATCCATGTAATGGCCCGTTCTAGACCTAATCCGAAACCAGAATGTGGCACTGATCCGTAACGACGTAAGTCTAAGTACCATTGATATTCTTCAAGGTCTAAGCCCATTGCTTTAATTTCAGCTTCTAATTTATCAAAGTCAGTTTCACGTTCACTACCACCGATAATTTCACCATAACCTTCTGGTGCCAATAAATCAGCACATAAGTAAACATCATCACGTGTTGGATGTGGCTTCATATAGAAAGGTTTGATGGCTTTTGGATAATTCAAAATGAAGACTGGTTGTTCAAATTGATCCGATAAATAAGTTTCATCTGGTGCGCCAAAATCATCGCCCCATTTAATATCGAAGTCAGCTGCTTGTAACATTTCAACAGCCTTATCGTATGAAATACGTGGATACGGTGTTTTAGTATATTTCTTCAATTGGTCAACATCACGGTCCAATAATTTTAATTCATAGGCACAGTGATCAATGACGTTTTGAACAAGGTAAGCCACGTATTTTTCTTGGACTTCAAGACTTTCATCTTGAGTTGTGAAGGCCATTTCTGGTTCAATCATCCAGAACTCAGTCAAATGACGACGAGTTTTGGATTTTTCAGCACGGAAAACAGGGCCAAAAGTGAAGACTTTGCCAAAGGCCATTGCGCCAGCTTCAGCGTATAACTGACCACTTTGTGTTAAATAAGCATCGTTGTCGAAATATTCGATGTGGAATAATTCAGTTGTCCCTTCAGGGGCACTACCCGTCAAGATTGGTGGATCCATCTTGATGAAGCCTTCTTGGTTAAAGAATTCATAAGAAGCGCGGATGATTTCATTTCTGATTTTCATGATCGCAAATGGGCGTTTTGAACGTAACCATAAGTGACGGTGATCTAATAAGAATTCGATCCCATGTTCTTTAGGTGTAATTGGGTATTCGCTGCTGTCACCAATTAATTCGATGTCAGAAATTTCAATTTCATAACCAAAGTGTGAACGAGTATCTTCATGAATGACCCCTGTCACCCACATACTTGATTCTTGTTTGACATCTTTTGCCAATTGGAAAACGGCTTCGCTTACTTGGCTTTTAACGACAACCCCTTGGAAAAAGGCAGTGCCATCACGTAATTGGAGGAATGAAATCTTCCCACTTGAACGTTTGTCGGTTAACCAAACGCCAATTTTAACTTCTTCATCGACATGGTTTTTTGCATCGATAATACTGATTTTTTTAACCATAAACTCTGTCTCCTTATGTGCAACATTTAATTTACAACAGTTCAAAATAACTGATAGTTATTATTATATAACAAAACCCTGACAACCACAGCCCCCTAATTGAGAACCCTAGATATTTTCAATCAATTGAATCGTCTTCCCGGTTTTAAAATCGAGGGTTAAATAACAAAGACGGCCTTTGTCACTTTTATAGACAACTTCCCAAACAGGCTTGTTGCGGTACATACCGAAGTTAATGTTCAGTACTTTTTGCGGATTTTTAGTTGACCATGTCTTTTCTAACGCATCGTTTTTAGAAATACCACCACTTTGACGATAGACAGTGGCATGATTGCCTTTTTCGTTGATTAAAACGAAGATGCCGTGATTATCACGGTCTTTACCACTAACGGTATAATATGTTGCATTTCGATGATACGTGTAGAACCCATCAGGCTCTTTTAATTTCGCGTATTTTTTAGCAATGTTAACGGCTTTGGTTTCAGCCGTTGCTTCGGGTTTTCGAGCTTGATGATAAATCATCAGCATGCTGCCAATGATTACCAACAATAAGAATATCCAGAGCCATCTCTTATATTTGCGCACGCTGCATTCTCTCCTTGTTCGCTTGAATAAGCCTTATTATAGCAAAAAATAACGGCTATCGGCGCTTAAAACCGAATCTTAGTGGGAATTTAACCAAAACAAGTCGGTTAATTCCCGGATTATTTTAACCGACGCTGCTTTTTGGGGCAAACTTGTCGGTAACGCGCGGCGCATTTGTTGCCCATATTGGGTCGATAATAACCGGGGATCTAAACAAATGAAGACGCCGCGATCGTTAGGGGTTCTGATTAAGCGCCCAAATGCTTGGCGTAGTTTAATCGTTGCTTTGGGTAAAGCCTCTGCTTTAAATGGATTAATTCCTTGGGCAGAAAGTTGAGCGTAACGAATTCGTGTCTGCAGTGCATTCGGCGCATCAAATGGTAATTGAACAAGCACCACTAATTCCAGTGCTGATTCCGGAAAATCAACACCAGCAATGAAACTGCTTGTCGCCAACAAGATTGAATCGTGCCCCAGCATAAAGCGCTTGGTAATTTTCTCCGCACTACCCGTAATCCCTTGGGCAAGAATCTCACGATCAAGCGATAAACCGGCGCGGCCAAGCGCATAATACACTTGTTCTAACGCCTGATTAGAATTAAAGAGGACTAACGCCTGATGCGGATTGCCAACTAATAACGTTAATAGCTGTTCAGCAACTGAATGATGGTACTCATTGGGGGCTAAATTCTTTTGACTAGGACCATCTTCAGCGATAAAAAAGCGCGCCTGTTGCTTGAAGCGGAATGGACTGCGTAATTTCTTAGTCGCTAGTGGTTGCGCTTCGGTAAAACCAAGTTCACGTTTCAAATAATCGAAGTGCCCATTAACCGCAAGGGTTGCGCCAGTCAAGGTGACTGGTTCAAAGTGCGCGAGGATCTGTTGCATTTGCGGACCAGCTGAAAGCAATTGCCACTGGAGCTTAAACTGTGGTAACTGACTAGGTTGTTTAGGCTGTGTCATCTGAATCATTAACGCGTGTTGTTCCTGCGGTTTCGTCGCAATGAATAATTGCTCAAACCGTTGATAGGCTTCAACATCCGCCAACAATAGGTTGATTTCGTTTTCAAATGACTGCCAAATCCCCAAATCCCCCTCTGTATATTGTTCTAACCGCTGTTCAAGCCAGTAACGCAACGCGAGAAAATGATCTTGAATGGTCAACAGTTGGCGGTTCAGTTGGTCGAATTGATTATGACAAGCGGTGACAAATTGAACCACTTCATCTGGATTCAAATAACGTTCACTAAACGCTTGATGCGCTTCTGGTTGCGGTAGTTCAAACGCTGTGGTTAGGTATGTCTCTAAGTCACTGATGGTTCGGCCTAACTTGGTTAAGTTTTTATGCACTAACCGTAACGAGCGGGCTTGCGGTGATTTTTTCGGGAAAAGCCGGGCTAAATTATTATTGGCCTGTTCCGGATCCGTATATTGCAACCCTTTTTGAGACCAAAGTTGCCAACGTGAAAGTGACCAATCTTGTTGCGCAATTTTTTGAACATTGAAAATCATATTTTGTGCTTCATCTAAGACCAAGTATGGTCGCGCACCCCAGGTTTGGTGATCATTCGCGTGCTCTGCCAGGTAGGCGTGGTTGGTGACGAGTAATTCGGCTTGTTGCTGGCGCTTATGCAGGCGACGTAAGAAATCATCTTGATAAAACGGCGCTTGTGGTTGCAGACTTGTTAATCCCCGGTGTTGCACGTTATTGAAAAATGGTGTTTGGTAACTCGTTAAATTGAGTTCATCCAAATCCCCCGTTGTTGTTTGGGTTAGCCAAACTAAGATTTTCATCTGAAGCAACCGCACCATCCGATTCTTATGTGGTAAACGGAGCGATAATTCAAAGCGATGCAAATCCAAATAGTGACGCGGACTCTTAACGATTTCGGCATTAATTTGGCGACCTACTAATTTTTCAAGAAGCGGTCTGGCCTGCGTTAAAATCTGATCCTGTAGCAGCGTTGTCGATGTTGCAACCACTAATTTGTGTTCAGGCGTCATGCGATAACTATAGGGGAGTAAATACCCGATGGTCTTCCCTAACCCGGTGGCTGCTTCAATTAATAGTGGTTCAGGTGCCTCAGATTCGAAATTATCGTGAATCATATCCATCATGGCAGCTTGCGCTTTACGCCATTTCAAGTGGGGTTTTAATAATCGTTTTTTATCAGCTTCTTCCACTGGATAATCAGCCGCAAAGTTAGATCCCGGATAGATTTCAAATGATTCCTCGGCTGGTTTTCGTAGGGCAATGTTTTCACGAATTAAGAGATCGTTCGGCAGCGGTCTCGATTGCGCATGCATCTGCTCGGCAATCGCTGTGAAGAAATCCCCTGTTTGACGTAACAAGCCCGCGCCTAACGCACTAAGACGTTCTAGGGTAACTAATGGCAGGGTCTTCAGCCGTGCCATTAATTTTAAGAATAATTTAGCCGTTACCAAGGCATCGCTGTCAGCTTGATGAGGATTGTCATGTTCGATGGCGAGTAACTGTGTGAGGTCTTGTAATCGATAGCTCGGTGCTTCCGGCAATACGATCTGAGCCAGTTCAACAGTATCGATGCCCGGCAAATCAAGTGGCGGTTGCCCCACGCGTTCTAATTCGCCATTTAAAAAAGGTAAGTCAAAGTTAATATTATGGGCCACGAAAACAGTACCGGATAAGAGTTCAACTAACGTTGGCGCTAAATCTTCGAAAATCGGTGCTAATTCGAGTTGATCAGCAGTGATATGCGTCAAATGTTGAATTTTAGTCGGTACGTCGCGAAGCGGATTAACATCTTGCGAAATCGTCTGAATGATTTTGCCGTTTTGAATGAGGGCGCATCCGAATTGAATAATGCGGTCCCCTTCTTTAATGTTTGTGCCAGTCGTTTCTAAATCAACGACGGCGTAAATTGTCTCTTGGTTCATGCTGTCACCAATACTTTACTCATTATTATATCAATCATACTATGAATGACGCGTAGAAACCAGTCTAGTTAATAGCGACTAGTTGGCCAATCGACAATAGATAGAGATATTTAGCGGTTACCGGCCGGTTAGCAATTTGCGTCAACGCGGCACTGTATAGGTTAATTTGGCCGGCATACCGCGCTTTAATCGCCTCAATGGCAGCTTCTGGATCAGCTGGGTTCACAAAATCAGTCTTATAGTCGAACAAAATACAGTCGGTATCCGTGGTTACATAACCATCCATAATCCCATGGATTAAGACATTGTCTTGATCTTCTGGGCGTAAACCGGCGAATAAGGATGCAGCCGGTAACAATAGTGAAAATGGGACTTCCCGATGAACTTGCGCTGGTTCAGCTAACAGTTGCTGACCCAACTCGCTCTCGAAGAATGTCATGATAGCAGCAACTTTAATTTGTTGTGCAACATTGGCAGTGAGGCTTTTTTGTAAAACAAGTTGGTCGATGACACTTTGCACCCGATCGATCGTTACTGGTTGGGTTAAATCGATTTCTTGTAAGACCAGATGCGTCGCCGTTCCAATTTCAGCCGGACTCGCTTTTCGAACAGTCTGCATGAATTGTGGTTGAGGTAGTTCATCGGTCACGTAACGATGGGTTTGTTGCGGTGTATCAGCGTCAAAGCGTAATTGCCCCAACTGATCATTGTCGGGATCTTCAAAGAGCCGTTTCACTTCTGAAACAGACTGGTAAGCTGTCGTTTCGGTGGCGCCTTTTGCTGGATAACTGAATGTTAGCTGGTCTTGAATCCCGTTGGCTAAATCAGTTGTTAAATCGACCGCCTTGAGTGCCACTTGTTGTTGCTGGCTCCAATCTTGATCATGGTGTAAAGCACCTGGTAATTCGCCAAGGCGCGTTTCACTTGTAAACGTTAAATTAAATTCAGTTGCGTCATCGCTCAGAGGTAGGAATGGTGTCCCCTCTTCGGTCCAATCACGGGCTTGCGGATGACGAATTAAGCTCAATCCAATCCAATCTAGTAAGTTCGTGCTAGCTTGACGAACAGAAGCGTCCAACCGCAGATCAGGATTTTGCTGTCCTTTTTGCCAAGTTGCAAATAGTTTCGCTTGGTTATCACAACTGCCCGCGATAATCAGCCGTTGCTCGGCACGCGTTAAAGCAACATAGAGTTTTCGCATTTCTTCAGCGCGTAACTTTTGCCGTTTTTGGGTCGTGATGGTTAATTCTGGTAGTGTTGGAATCTTTAACCGTTTTTTCGCGTCTAAGTAAACAATTCCGAGTCCCGATTGATCATCGAGCACGTAATTTTGGCGCAAGTCTTGCTCGTTAAATTGATGATTGGCATCCATTAGAAAGACCACCGGGAATTCTAAGCCTTTACTCCCATGAATCGTCATCACAGAGATGGCATCTTGATTGGCGAGACTGGTTGGTTGGGCTAAATCCTTATCTTGTTTTTGCAAACGTTCGATAAATTGGATGAACTGGAAGAGCCCTTTAAAGCCGTTTGCTTCGTAAGTCGCAGCGCGTTCATAGAGTGCGTGCAAGTTTGCTTGGCGTTGGCGACCTGCTGGCATCCCACCGGCGTAATCTAAAAAGCCGGTCTTTTGGTAAATTGTCCAGATTAAATAAACGAGTGGCCGTTGACGTGCAATGGCTCGTAACTCATTTAATAAGGTTTGGAAATGCGTTAATTTTTCGAAGACTTGTTGGCCGAGTTGGCCGGATTTTTGTGCTTCGAACTGATCAAGATAATTAAAAACGGCTTGGTAATAGTCATCCGTTTTATCATTAATCCGGATTAATGCGAGTTCATTTTCGTTCATACCGACAATTGGTGACCGAAGCACGCTAACCAGTGGAATATCTTGATTGGGATTATCAATAATTTTCAAGAAAGATAGCATGATTTGAATTTCCGTTGTTTGGAAATAATTCTGCGCATCACTAATGACAATCGGTAAGCCGAACCGTTGGAAATAATCAAGAATGATTAGGTTGTTGTTGCGCGTTGGCGTCAATAAGACAATATCTTGATAGCGAATTGGCCGGATTTCTTGCGTATCCCGATCCCAGATGGTTTCTTGATTATCAATCATTCGTTTAATTCGCTGTGCAACTGATGCAATCTGACCTTCAGCTTTATCAAGCTTGCCCGTTGATTCTTCATCAGTCGGTTTTGTTTCGTATAAAAGTAATTCAGTTGGCTGAGTTGGTTGATCGTCAGGATAATAAGTCGCACCATATTGCAATTCAGCGTTGTGATCGTAATCTAGCTGCCCTAATTGGCGGTCCATGATTTGTTTAAAGACTAAGTTGACGAAATCATCGATATTACGCCGTGAACGGAAGTTTTCTGCGAGAATAATGCGTTCACTATCGTTATCTGGCTTGGTGAATTCGTCGTACTTACCGAGGAACAAACTCGGATCAGCTAATCGAAAGGCATAGATGGATTGTTTAACATCCCCCACCATGAAGACGTTGCGGGGTGCTTGACTAGCGATAGTTTGAATGATTGTTTCTTGTAACTGGTTTGTATCTTGATATTCATCAACCAGGATTTCACTGAATTTATTTTGATAGAACGTTCGTGCTGCCTCTGATTCCGGAGTGTCACCGGCCAAAATATCCAAACAGAAATGTTCTAAATCGCCAAAATCTAGTAAATAGCGGCGTTTCTTCTCAGCTTGGAAGGCTTGCTTAAAATCGCGGGTAACCGTCACTAACTTACCGACTAACTCACCAGCGCGCCGTTGAATCTGACTGGTTTGTGCTTCGTCAAAGACAAAATAGGTTGTTAAAAGATCGTTTAGTGCCCCTTTGACATTATCGAGGGCGTTTTTGATCCGGTCCTTGTCATATTGTTCATCGGGTTCTAATTTCTTAGTTCGTTTGGCGGGTCCCAATTGGGCGTCGGTCAATTGTGTGCGCCACTGCGCCCAACTTAAAGTGGCCGCGTTGGCTTGAATGGCAGTTAGTGCTGCTTGTGCCGTTGCGATAGTTGGCAAGTATACCGCAAATTTCTCGTTTGTTTGACTTAGTTCGTTGGCGAGTGCCAAGTCTTTTAAACAGGTTGCCAAGGTCGCTTCTAACTTTGGCAGAATCGTTGTTTTGAAATAAGCACTGGTTGTTAGGCCAGTCTCTGGTACCTCGTAAGGGGCGGTTAGAGATTGTAACCATTCATCGGGCGCTGGATTGGCACCAGAGAAGTTAAACAGTTCGAAAACAATGTTAGTTAGCCCATCATCGTTGCGATCGTTCGAAAAATTTTGCGCTAAATCATAAAATAAGGCGTCGTTTGACTGGTAATGTTCTTCGCGAACGCGTTGCCAAACTTGATCCTCTAATAAGAGATGTTCCGCAGTATCACTTAATAACCGAAACGCGGGATCTAACTTAATCACGTAGTAGAAATGTTTAATGACTTGTAAGCAAAACGCATGCAACGTGCTGATTTGTGCGGTCGGGACTAGGCTGAGTTGCTGCCGTAAGCGTTGTTGCACCGCTTTGTCGGTTGCCTCGCTTGCTTTTTTTCGCAGTGCCGTTTGAATCCGTTGGCGCATTTCGGATGCGGCGGCTTCGGTAAACGTCACTACCAATAGTGAATCCACATCAGTGCCATTCAAGATTTTTTGAATCACGCGTTCAACTAAAACGGTTGTCTTCCCGGAGCCCGCCGAGGCAGAAACGAGGATATCATGCCCCGCGTGATCAACGGCTGCTTGTTGGGTTGGTGTAAATCGGCGATCACTCATGTCGTTCTTCCTCCGAGTTCATAATTTTGGCTAAGACGGCTTGATTATCAAGCGCACTTAATTGGCGATAATTATTTTCTGGTAACATCGCATCGAATTGGAAAATCGATTTATATGGCGACATTGTGAGTGCATTCGTGCGGTCGGGCCGCATAATCGGATTCAAAGCATTTTTGCCAGCAAAAATCGCTTCCCCCGCTGCTTTGATTAGTTGATCGTTATGGGCAATTAATTGCTGTAACTCATCAAGGGTGACCAGTTGTTTCGATTTGAATGCCCCACTCTTTGGACGATTGAAGTTAAACAGTGGTGAATAGCCACTTTCTAAAGCTGTATCCAAGTTTTCGAGTAAGGTCTCATCGTTTAAAATTAAGCCATCATACTTAAATTGATCCAGTAATAATTGATCGAGTTCGCCTTTTTGTAGTTGAGCGAGTTTTTGTTTGTTCAGTTGCTTCAATGACATTGTTGGGTTTTGAAGGTGCAGATAAAAGGCCCCGGCTGGTTTTACCTTGCTTTGCGCTGGTAAAATTGCTGCTTGATCTTGCAAGACAGTTTCAAGGTATGTCAACATTTGCAATGCCAAACCATAGTATGCATCGCGGAAGCTAAAGCTGTGTTGACTGGATTTGTAATCAACAATTCCCAGGTAGGCTTGGTCGTTTAATGTCAGTTGATCGATCCGGTCAATTTTTCCCCGCACCTTAACCCGACGTTGATTGGGTAATTCGAATTCTAGACCAGCTAATCCTTGTTGGGCACCAACTTGGCCGAATAAGACTTCGGTTGCCAACGGTTTTAAGTTCGTTCGTTGACTCTGATCGCGCAATGTCCGGCTGACGCGTTTAATTGTTTGACTCAATTGTTGGCGAATGTAGCCCATTCGCGCTGATTTATTGAGGATCTTAAATTCTGGTTGTTCATACGCTTTTTGTAAGATTTCATCCGTCAATGCATCGATTTGTTGATTATCGAGATCGGGTAAGACTAAGCGTTGGGCTTGAATCATCTTGATAAATTGATCTAAGACTTGGTGGTAGAAATCACCGGTATTTGCAGGTGTCAGTTCAAAAATTGGGCGCTCGTTCAGTTTTAAGCCGTATTTTAAGAAATAAGCGTATTGATTTTGATAGAACTCTTCTAATTTCGAGATCGACGTATGGATTTCATTGCCATATAACCCAGTGACAATATCGCTTGTCAGTGCAACGGGTTGGTTATGGTACGCCAGACTTTGAAGGAGTTGATTGGTTAAGTAGTGACTAACAGGAAATTGTTGTAATAAACGATAAACAGTCTGCCATTGGTCAGGAATTAGTGTTTGCGTCGCTTGTGCTTGTCGCGCAACTTGAATCAAATCGCTTAACAAACTACGCCAAGAACCCGTAATTGGCGCTGTACTTGTCGGAATGACTTCTGCTAGAACGCGTTGCTCGGTTAAATGGAAGTAGTTTTTAATCCGGTCGACATAGGGGGATACCGTGTAGTTCGCCCCTTCCCCATTATTCAATGGATAAGTGAAATACAATCCTTCAGTACCACTTAAAAAGGCCAAGTAGTTCAGATAAGGTTCAAAGCTCATCTGACTAGCACTTGGATCAGTTAAGAATTGTTCTGAATTGAACCGATCGGTTAATAGTTGCCGATCATGGTCGGATAATAAGGCGCTGGTTTCAATCTGATCAGGCATCACTTGATCGGTCGCACCAATCATAAAGGTAATTTTGCGGCGTTTAGTCTGCACCATCCCTGATTCAGATAAAACGACCTGGTCGAGTGTCGATGGAATTTGCGCATATTGCGCCGTATTAAACCCGGCCGCTAGTAAATCCCAAAAGCCCTTTAGTTCGAAAGGTTGGTCGCCTAATAACGTCACATATTCATCCAACATCGTCATAAATGTTTGCCATGTCTGTTCCGGTTGGCCAGCTAAGGCAATTTGATTGGCTGCGAGTGCTTGGTCCCGCCAATTTAACAATTGTCGATCGACACCTTGTTCGATTAAGAATTGATAGAGCACTTTAGCGGCATCGCGCCCTGTTTTGGCACTGTCTAACCGTTTATAAAATGGTGGTAATACGGATTGAACATAATGCCGAATCCGATTGATCCGTTCCGTGAGCACTTCATCTTCTGTTGTTCGAACACCATCTTGGAAGGAACCGAACCGATAATATTGCCAATCGGCTGCGCTTAACCAATCATACCCTTCATACCCACTTTTTAAAATCAGATTTTCACACAAATCAAGATCAGCCCGGAATTCAGCGACTGATTGATAGTCATCTGGTATTAAAAGCTCCGTCTTCAAAAGCGCCATTACATCTTCATAGCGGTAGTAATGCTCTTTCACATCAAACAACGCTGCCAACATCGCAACAAGTGGATGGGCCGCCATTGTTTCCGGTAAATCGCAGAAGTACGGCACTTCGTATTCTGTAAAAATCGGCGCAATCATTGTTTCATAAGGGGCTAAATGCCGAGTCATAATCAAGAAGTCTCGGTAGCGATAGTGGCCGGTTTGGACTAAACGACGAATTTCACGGGCAACATACCGTAATTCGGTATACCGATTTTCGGCACCGATCACTTGAAGTTGCGTCGAATCGATTTCTGGTGCTGTTGGGATCTGACCGTGGTTTTCAGAAGCAACCCAGTACCGATCAAGCGCGAGTAACGTTGGTGAAACCCGCTGGTTAGTGGCAATCTGATCAGTCATGATGGGAATGTGATTTTGCTTGGCCTGTTGGTATAATTGATAATACGTACGCTCAGCTTGATAAAAGAAGCTGAGTTTTTCCGGTGGTTGTTGGTAATTAACATAGTCGGTAATTAAGGCTACGGTTAAGCTTGCTTGCTGCATTAAGACGGCGACTAGCGCTTGTTCTTGAGCCGTGAATTGTGCGAAACCTTCGATATAGAAATGACAATCGTGTAAGTCTTGTTTTTTTAAATAATCAGTTAAGGCATCAATTAACGTCGTATTTTCGATGAATTGCTTTTGCATAGCGGCTTCAAACGCCGTGGCAATAATGGTTATTTCCCGCAATTTAGTAGTCAGTTCGACTTCTTCGGGCGCTAGCTGGGCCGCAATCTCAGTTAGCTCATCGGGTGTAATACAGCCCACTTTAAGTTCCAATAGTTGGCTCGTTAATTGAGCAACAAAGCCTGTTTGATTGACTTCCCCACCAAATAAGCTGAGTTCTTCTGCATGTTCTTGCAAGAGGCGGTAGACAAGGATGTTTAACCCGGCGGTTGAAATCCGCGGAATCTGGTAGTACGGGGTATTTTTTATGAAATACCAAGCTAATCGACTTAATGAGAAGACTTGGACGCGTGAGGTTGCGACATACTCACTTCCAGGGGTTTTTAGGTCATTTAAAAGTGCGACTTCAGATTCAAATTTGATATGATTCGGGACCAAATAAAAAAAGCGGTCCGTGTTGGTGGCCTTAAGGTCTGTTTGTAGTTGCTTGACTAGTGTTTGATGGTGGTCATAACTAGCTGTACCAATAATAAATTTTAAGCTCATGGCGCCCACACTCCTTTGGCGTCATTTTACCATAGATAGACAAGTGATTGGGATAAAATCCGGCTAGTCCGTTGGTAAAAAGCGGGTATAATAGGAAACCCATTAACCTGTGCCCAATTTGATTTATGTGGCGGTCATTTTTGTTTTGCAGTATAGTAGTAAGGGTATCTTCAAGTCAGAAAAAGAGATTAAGGGTGATTGTATGCAGACTGGTGTTGGCCAAAGTCATGCGAAAATTATTTTAATTGGGGAACACGCTGTCGTTTATGGACAACCTGCGATTGCCCTCCCCATCTTTGCGGTTCAAGCGCGGGTAACGGTAACTCTCGAGCCGGCACTCCAGACACCGCAAATTAAGAGTACTTATTACAATGGTCCTCTAGAACAGGCTGTTGGTCAGATGCAAGGCATTCGCCGGTTAATTGAACAACTGTGGCATGCATTAGATCCGAACTTAACCCCGTTTGAATTGACGATTGAAAGTGACTTACCGCCCGAACGCGGGATGGGTTCTTCAGCCGCAACGGCCGTCGCCATCATTCGAGCGTTATTTGCGACTTATCATCAAGAGCTCAGTCAACAACGGCTGCTAAAGCTAGCCGCGCTCTCCGAAAATTTAATCCACGGTAATCCAAGCGGGATTGACGCCGCGACAACCGGCGCAACTACACCATTATGGTTTGTCAAAGGGCAGCCGCTTCAACCCCTACCCATTAATTTAAAAGGGTATCTCGTAATCGCCGACAGCGGTCAAAAGGGGCAAACAGGTGCCGCCGTCAAAAGCGTTCAGAATCAAATGATGTCCAATCCAGAACAAACGCAACCCTTAATTGACCATTTGGGTTATCTAACGCAACAAGTCGCAAGAAATATTGCCCAAAACGAATTAACGGTACTTGGCGCGAACCTCAACCGTGCTCAACTTGATTTGCGGGCACTCGGTGTCAGCAATGCCCGTGTTGATCATTTGATTGATGTGGCTAATCAGACCGGTAGTTTGGGCACTAAGTTAACGGGTGGTGGCCGTGGTGGCTGCATTATCGCCCTGGCCGCTACGCAAAGTGCTGCGGATGATTTGGCACAAGCCTTATCAGCAGCTGGTGCCATCAAAACTTGGATTCAACCACTACACGCACTTTAAAAAAAATTAGGAGTATTACTATGGGACAATCAATTACAGCCAGAGCACATACGAATATTGCGCTCATTAAGTATTGGGGAAAACAAAATCCGGAATTGATTATTCCGTATAACAGTAGTCTTTCAATGACGCTAGATCATTTTTATACAGATACAACGGTCCGCTTTTCAACTGATTTGACTGCTGACCAAATTAGCTTTAATGGTGCCATTGCGGATACCAAAACTAGTACGCAGATGAGTCAGTTTCTCGATTTAATTCGAAAACAGGCGCATCTGCCTTTATTTGCTGCTGTGGAAACCATTAATCATGTCCCCAATGCTGCTGGGTTGGCCTCTTCTGCTTCCGGTTATGCGGCATTAGCTGCTGCAGGTAGTCGTGCAGCTGGGCTTGAACTTAACGATCGGGATCTTTCGAGATTAGCCCGCCGTGGTTCTGGCTCTGCAACCCGCTCGATTTATGGTGGTTTTGTGGAATGGCAACGTGGGACCAATGATTTGGATTCATACGCTGTTCCCGTTCAAGAAACAGTTGATTGGGACATCCAGATGATTGCGATTGTCTTAAATGATCGTCAAAAAGCCATCGCCAGTCGTGCTGGGATGGCGAATACGGTGGCCACGTCGCCCTACTACCCAGCATGGGTTGAAACCGCTCAAGCCGCAATTCCGGCAATGAAGGCCGCAATCGTTAAGAAAGATATAAATTTGGTGGGGCAATTAGCAGAACAAAGTGCGATGCAGATGCATGCGACAACCCTTAGTGCCGTCCCACCTTTCACCTATTTTGAACCTGAAACCCTACAAGCAATTAAAGTCGTGCAGACCTTGCGCCAACAGGGTGTTTCTTGCTATTATACTATGGATGCTGGTCCAAACGTGAAAGTGATTTGTACCAGTCAGGAAACACCTCAGATTTTAGCGGCGCTTGCGCCCTATTTTAGTCCTGAACAACTCCTTGTTGCTAAACCAGGTCCTGGTGTGAGCTATCGATAATGCAAATTTAAGTTAAACGTGAAAGGTTCTGATGGTTTGATAACGGCTAAAGCGCCCGGAAAGCTGTATATTGCTGGCGAATACGCAGTAGTAGAAACAGGTTTTCCGGCTATTATCGTGGCTTTAAATCAATTTGTGACAGTCACAATTGAAGAGAGTCATGAATATGGGAGTATTGTGTCTAAACAATACCAAGAAAATTCCCTTTATTGGCAACGACAAGGTGATGAAATGGTTTTTGATAACCGCGATAATCCCTTCCATTATATTTTGTCCGCGATTCGCTTAACGGAACAATACGCACGTCAAGCGGGTAAGACACTGCGCGTCTACCACCTACGGGTAAATAGTGATTTAGACTCTGCTGATGGTAAAAAATACGGTTTAGGCAGTTCAGCCGCCGTAACCGTTGCAACGGTAAAAGCTCTCTGCGCCTTTTATGAATTATCACTATCAAACGACCAATTGTATAAACTTGCTGCTATTGCGCATTTAGATGTGCAGGGCAACGGTTCTTTAGGCGACATTGCTGCTAGTGTTTTTGGTGGCTGGGTCGCTTATCGGTCATTTGATAAACAATGGCTTGCTGACATTCGACCAACTGTTAGTCTAACGGAGCTGCTCGAAATGCCATGGCCTAGTCTTTCAATCGAATTATTAACACCGCCAGCAGAGTTGTCACTCTTGATTGGTTGGACGGGGTCGCCCGCTTCAACCTCGCACTTGGTGGATAAAATTGCCCTTGCTAAAACAGAACGGCAAGCCGATTATCAAAACTTCCTCGCAGCTAGCAAAGCTTGCTTAGAAGCGATGGTCGAAGGGTTTCGTCGTAATGATTTAGCCCAGATCCAAGCTGAATTACGCCACAATCGTGCCATTTTACAAGATCTCGCTCACTTCAGTCACGTCGCTATTGAAACGCCAATATTACAGAAAATGGGCGCATTAGCCGAGACAATCGGCGGTGCTGCCAAAACATCTGGTGCTGGCGGTGGTGATTGTGGGATTGTCATTATTGATCGCGCTATCGAAACAGAGGCCCTCTTTGAACAATGGCGGGCCAATCAAATTGAACGATTGAACCTTGCAGTTCACCTCGTAGATTAGGAGCTTACCCATGGTCAGACCCAAACAATCCATTCAATCTCATCGGAAAGATGAACATGTCTTTTTAGCGGAAAAATTCCACCATGGTGATGCCATCAATGACTTTGATGGAATTCGGTTTATCCATCAAAGCTTACCCGAAATTGCGGTATCCGACGTGGATATCAGTACCGATTTTGCCGGGACTAACCGGGCCAGTCCCTTTTATATCAACGGCATGACCGGTGGTAGTCAGCAGACAAAGAAAATTAACGCACAATTAGCGCAAGTCGCCCAAATTACCAACCTACCAATGGCAACTGGCTCCCAATCGGTAGCCATTAAAGATCCGTCACTAGCGGATACATTTAGCGTGATTCGCGAATTCAATCCCCACGGGTTTGTACTCGCTAATATTGGTGCTGGTAATGATTTGAATGTGGCTAAGCAAGCCGTTGCAATGACCCAAGCCAATGCCCTAGAAATTCACGTCAACACGCCACAAGAAATTGTCATGCCTGAAGGTGATCAAGATTTCTACTGGTTAGACGAGATTGCTAACATTGTCGCCAATGTTGGTGTGCCCGTTATCGTGAAAGAAGTTGGTTTTGGGATGAGTGCTGATACAATCGCGCAACTCAAGCAAATCGGTGTGCAATTCATCGATGTTTCTGGCCGTGGCGGGACCAACTTTGTCACAATCGAAAACGAACGGCGTCATGATAAAGCCTACGATTACTTAGCTGATTGGGGCCAATCAACGGTCGAATCGCTCTTTGAATCACGCGCTTTCCAAAATGACGTCAATATCCTCGCTTCAGGTGGGATTCGGAATCCCCTAGATATCGTTAAAGCACTTCGACTTGGTGCCAGTGCTGTTGGGATTTCCGGTCAATTCTTGCACATGGTTTTAAAAGAAGGCCCGACACAAATGGCGGAAAACTTGCTCACTTGGCAAGCGCAGATTCAAGAGATTATGGCAATGCTTGGCGCACGCGATATTCAAGCGCTCCAAAAGGCGCCAATTATTCTCTCGCCTGAATTACGGCATTATTTGAATGAACGGCACATAACATTTTAAGCAGCAAAAGCCCGGTAGAAGGATTTCTTCTACCGGGCTTTATTTGATTGCTTAATTAGCAACTACGACTTTGCCAATCATTTGGTTCGTTTCGACCAGTTGATGCGCTTGCCGTAAGTTGGCTGCTGAAATTGGGCTTAAGCACTTTGTCAGGGTTGATTGCAATTTGTTTTGTTCCAATAAGGTTGCAATCTGTCCTAAGATAATGCCTTGACTCGCTAAATCCGTTGTTTGATAGTAGGTCTTTGAGAAAACCCACTCCCAAGCGAACTCGACCCGTTTTTTAGTTAATTTTTGTAAATCGACCGGGCGATGATTTTCAGTGATTGAAGCGATGCGGCCATTGGGCTTAATCAGGCGCGCCATACTCTCCCAGTGTTGATCGATGTTATTCAACTCTAATATATAATCGACCGTTTGATAGCCGAGTGCGTGCACCTGTTCAATGAGTGATTGATGATGGTTAACGACTTGATCCGCACCATGGGCCAGCGCCCACTTTTGCGTTTCCGGACGGGAGGCAGTCGCAATCACGTGCAATCCGGCCAAATGTGCCAGTTGGGTGGCGATCGAACCAACCCCACCTGCCCCATTAATGATTAGGATGGTTTGATCATGATTAGTGGTTCGATCTTCAAAATCAATGTGTAATTTCTCAAATAAAGCTTCCCAAGCCGTCAGCGCTGTGAGCGGCATCGCGGCAGCTTGCGCGTCCGTTAAATTCTGCGGTGCTTTTGCGACGATTCGTTCATCCACTAATTGATATTCGCTATTACTACCTGGTCGTTTAAAGTCCCCAACATAAAAGACACGATCACCCGGTTTAAATAACGTGACGGCATTGCCAATTCCTGTGACAATCCCAACAGCGTCCCAGCCAAGAATACGGGGCGTTTTTGATTGTCCTCTACCCCCTTTTCGAACGCCAACATCTACAGGGTTAACTGAAACAGCGGTCACTTGTACGCATAAATCGTGTGGTTTTGGTTTGGGACTGGGGAGATTAAAAGCCATTAAACTTTCTTCATTTGTAATCGGTAAATGTTTGGTAAAACCAATTGCTTGCATTAAAAATGCCTTCTTTCTTATTCACCATTAGTCTAAAACATTAATTGCCCCGTAACAATCGTGTATCGAATGTAACTAGTTACATTGTTTTCACTAGGCAAATGACTGCTAGCGGACTATAATGGCGGTATCAAAGGAGGCTATTTCATGGTTCAAGAACGGCACATTTATGATTGTCAGGCGGGCTGTCCGGTTGAAAGCACGCTTCAAATTATCTCCGGTAAATGGAAAAGTGTGATTATTTATCAACTTTTGCAACATTCGGATCTCCATTTTGGTGATTTGACGCGCGCTTTACCCGATTGTTCGCGCCGCATGTTAGCCCTACAGCTGGAAGAATTAATTGCGGATCATGTGATTACTAAAACGGTGATTAGTCTCCGGCCGTTAAAGACTGAATATCAACTCTCTGAATTTGGTCAAACACTAAGTCCCGTGATTGACGCAATGGCAACTTGGGGAACTTATTATAATCAGGTTGCACAACAGGATGTTGGATACTGTAATTTGCAGTAATGCCTAAATTTGGATATTCGCTAAAGCACTTGACAAATTAACTTGGATAATGTAAAAATATAGTTGTTAAAAGTATAAGTAAACTTTGATAATGAAGTGGTGCATATTGAAAGAAACGAATTATGTCGAAAATAAAGTCTATGAATACCGAGTACTCCAACATCTTTCTCAAGAAAAATTAGGTCAAGCGGTTGGTGTTTCCAAGCAAACCATCTATGCAATGGAAAAAGGCAACTACTCACCTAGTTTGATTTTAGCCTTTAAGCTCGCACGATTTTTTGATGTACCAATTGACGTTCTATTCACTTATCGGGAGGCGTAACAATATGGCCCCTACTACACTTTTTAAATCAAAATGCCCATGTAATCGCTGGTGTGGCAATCGGATTAATCATCATTTCAATTCTGTTTTTCTACTATGGTATAACTAGAATTGGACGTTCGGATGAACGCTCACAGCTTATTATGTATCGCGTTTTTAAAACGATGTTTGCAGCGTGTTTATTATCGATGATTTTATTTATGACTTTTGTGCCAGACCGCTTAACAGCAGTTCGAGATTGGTTTACAACTCTATTCAGTCTTGTATTTATCAGTGGCGCATGCGCTGTTTTTATTGAACCACGGCGTAAAGTTTAACCCTTAAAAAAAAACGGTTTAGTCAATCTAATGACTAAACCGTTTTTTTAATATGTTGTTTTTCGTCCTTTTGGAATTAAATAATAAAAGATACCGATTAAGATGAGATCAATGATCATCAATCCAATAAAAATCGCTGTTCGACCCGTTAGGTAAAAGAACCAACTACCAATTGAGAAGCCAATGATTGAGCTAACAACTAGGTGCAGCGCAAAAATTTGGGTTTGTGCCACGCGGAATTTACGATATAAACCAGTGCTGAGCCCTTTTTGTGCGTGATAACCATTGATAACTTGGCTAAATAAATAAGTGAAACCGACCGCGATGATCATGAGGACGGCAATTACCGCGATTACACCCGCATTTTGACGGAGCCAGTTGACGCCGACTAACGGCGTCGTCTTCGGTGTTAAATAACTGTGCTTAGTCGTTTTGAAAATCTTTTGGTAAGTTTTCAGATGCGCTCCCATCTGCGGACCATCAACCAATACGGTGACTTTATTCAGTGGGCGATCATTTAATACAAATTCTGGTGACGTGGATACAAAAATGTGCTGATCAAGCGTAGTTGTCTGATTCGTACCGACAACGCCAATCACGGATAAGTAGCGACCATGATCTTGATAATACGCTTGACTAGCTGGTTTGTAGAGTTCAGCAAGTCGTGATTGACCAGCAACGACGACTGGAATCTGTGATTTGAAATCGTAACTGGAGAAGAACCGGCCGTCTTTTAATGGGACACTCGATAACTTCCCTTTCGCATAGACATATGAGAACCGGGAATCAACGTTGAATTGAATTTGAAAATGGCTTAATTTCGCGGCATCAATTTTTTGAATGGTTTTTTGAATCGACTGTTGACTCTTAGAATTAAAAATCACAGCATTTTCTGATAAACTATTGTGATTTAAGCGTTGGCTATAGTTAGTTTTTGCACGTTGGCTAATCGTTAACATGCCTAGAACTGTTAAACCAACTAGTAAACAATCTAATATTATTTTTTTCAGGCGCACAGTGGGCCCTCCTTTAAAGCAGACTATTGAATCCAGTAAAACCGATCACGCATTAAATCGAATGGGCGTAAGTAACGGTTAATCCGTGATAAACGGGCGTCGTTGTGATAATGGGCCGCCGTCCAAAAGGCGTGACTATTCGTGGCGCCAAAACGTTCGCCTAAGCACAACAAAACGGGGGCATTTGGCATTGCACGAAGTTGTTGCAGCAATTCATAATCAACTGGGACGCCGTTGGGTGACCAGGACATTAAGACTGCATCGACTTGCGGACCATATTTTGGGACCGCTTGTTTGGCGTCAAGAGCTGCCACTGACGTGACTAATTGGCGCCCTGTTTCATTCTCGGCAGTCCAGGCTAAACTATCGGTACAAATCACATCAGCGCCTGCCTGCCGTAAACCAGCACTTAAATAGCCGTTACCAGCCATGACTTCTAGAAAACGCCAATTGGGAAACTCGCGGACAATCGCCGCCGTCAAATCTGTAGTGATATAGGCCCACATGCCAAAGCGATTTTGCAAATATTCACGGTAATTGTGCAGTAAGTGGTCGATTAACTGTAACTGACGTTGAACCTCAGCCACACTAGCGGCGCTAAAAGCCCCCTGTTCAGCCTGGAGTAATATTTCTAAATACAGAGATTCATCAATTCCCAAAACGGGTAAATTATGTATGGGCAAGCCGTCCTGTTCAATCTGCAATAAACTAGTTAAAACAGCATGAATTTGTACTTGAATGGCTGGGACGGTTGCAAAAAAACGTTGACTCTGGCGCAATTTCTCTGGATAACTTAACTGTATCATAATGGATTCCGTTTCTAATATAAGTTTCTCTTAAACGATTAGAAAAACCTTCCCAATCGGAAGGCCAAATCGAACGTTTTAACGAATCCCGAGTGCAATGCGTGCATAACGGGACATCTTGCTGGTATCCCACGCTGGGTACCAGACGAGATTGACTTTAACTTCATTGACTTCTGGAATTTTGCCCATTGCTTGATGAATCGAATCCGTTAAAACATCGGTTAAGGGACAGCCCATCGTTGTAAGGGTCATATCAATCGTACATAAGCCATTTTCATCCAGGTTTAAACCGTAAACCAAGCCGAGATTCACAATGTCAATCCCGAGTTCTGGATCAATCACGGTCTCGAGCGCGGCTAGAATCCGTTCCTTTAAGTCTTCAATTGCTGCATCATCTTGTGGTTGGTCTGCCATGTGTCCTGCCTCCTGGTCACTCTAATAGCTCTATTATACTGGTTCAACCGACCAGTTACAACTGACGATCATTGACAACAATCCGCATACCCCCTAGAATAAAAAGACATATCGTGTTTTAACCAAACACGTTTTTAAAAGGAGGCGCCGCTATGCATCAAAAATTGATTGCACTGGATTTAGATGGGACTACCCTCAATTCAGATGCCCAAATTACACTTAAAACGCAACAAACTTTAACTGAATTACAAAACGCTGGCCACATTGTCAGTATTGTCACAGGGCGCCCAAATCGTTTGAGTGAACCTTTCTACCAACAATTAGGTTTAACGTCGCCAATGGTTAACTTTAATGGGGCTTTAATGCACATTCCGGGACAAGCCTGGGCCGGTGAATATCAATATACGATTAATAAAGACATTGTCTTTAGTCTCTTCCAACTAAAAGAACGCTTTAAGATTCAAATGATTGCCGCCGAAGGTAAAACGATGTTTTTAGCTGATCAAGCTTATGCCAACACGTTTTCTTTCTTCCCCACAACGTTGAAGTCCGATGAAATTTTAACCCGCGAATCGCTTCGGCAAGACCCAGCGGCCGTCACGGTTTTTGTGGAACGCGCTGATCAAGATGCGTTACGTGCTGAAATTCTGCGCCAATTCCCTGACGTTTCCGTCAACACTTGGGGTGGTCCTGCTAGCGTCTTAGAAATTGTGCATCATGGGATTCACAAAGCAACCGGCCTCGCAAAACTAGCGGCACACTACGACATTGATCAATCAGATATCATTGCCTTTGGTGATGAAAGTAATGATTTGGATATGTTAGCCTATGCCGGTACCGGGGTTGCGATGCAAAACGCAATTGCACCGATCAAGGCGATTGCAGACGACATCACACCACTGACGAATGCGCAAGATGGTGTGGTCAATTATTTACGGCAATATTTTAAGATGGATTAATGAAAAAGCGATTCGACAATTTCTGGTCGAATCGATTTTTTTGATGGATGAAACGTGCTTTTCAAGCTAACTTTCTGTGATTAGCTACATCCGTCAAATCACCGATTTTGTCGGTAATCTGCCTGATTAGGCTAATCCTCAGAAGATACCCGGCTTATTGCACACTCTATTCTGAAACGTGCTCCGTCAGATATACACTTCCGGTTAGTTACATACCGCAAACGATCGGCTACGCCGCTCATTCACGGTATTAGACTAATCCTCAGCGTATGACCATCTGACGTCGCACTCTATTTTTCGTCGCTCTTTAGCACGCCGCCTACTGAGTAGCGGTCTGGTTGCATTTCGTTTAGGACAACGTGCACGTGTTCTGCAGGTGCGCCTGTGTTTTTAGTGATTGCTTCTGTGACGTCTGCACAGAGTTGTTTTAATTGTGCTTGGCTCCGGCCAGCGATTAAATCGATGTGTACTAATGGCATGTGTGGTGCCTCCTTTAATTGAATACTTATATTATGCCTGTTTTAACGCAATTGAGCAACGGTAATTACTGTGTTTTTAAGCAAAAGAATGTATAATAATAGCTAATATTGATTTATCTATGGAGGCATTACAATGAGTGAACCCCTTTACCGTCAATTGACGGCCTGTACCAGTGTTTTAGTTGGTAAGAAAGCCACTGCAGACGGCTCAACTTTAATCGCACGTAACGAAGATAGCCAGGCAGCTTGGCCTAAACATTTAACCATGCATCCCCATCAAAAGTTAACGACTGCCCCGCACTTTGTCTCAAAAGACACGGGTTTTTCAATCGATTTACCACTTGAAGCCGCAAAATACACGGCGACACCCGAATGGACCGATGAATATGGACTATTCGAAGAAGACGGCATTAACGAATACGGCGTTGCGATGAGCGGCACCGAAAGTGCTTATAGCAACAGTCGCGCTCTCGGCTTTGACCCCTACATCGACAACGGGATTGCTGAAGAAGCCATGATTACAGTCGTCTTACCTTACGTGAAAACGGCCCGTGAAGGTGTTGCGCGGCTAGGCGCCATCGTTAGTGAATACGGCACCACTGAAAGTAACGGGATTCTCTTTTCCGATGTCGATGAGGTCTGGTATCTTGAAATCGGCAGTGGACATCACTGGGTTGCCCAACGGATTCCGGATGATAGCTATGCCGTGGTTGCCAATCAACTTGCGATTCAAGAAGTGCAATTCGATCAACCGGATTGGTTCATGACTTCAGAGGGGATTCAAGATTTTGCGCGTGATAATCACCTATGGCAAGCTGATACGCCATTTAACTTCCGCGATATCTTTGGGACCAAAGACCAAAGTGACCTTGTTTACAACACACCGCGCGTTTGGTACGGTCAAAAATTGTTAACGCCATCTGTCACCCAACAACCTCAAGACTTTAACCTCCCCTTCTTACGACAAGCCGATGCGCCCATTCAAGTCGAAGATGTCGCGCGAATTCTAGGCTCGCATTATGAAGGCACGGTCTACGATCCAATCGGTCACGGCACACCACAAGAAAAACATGCTTTCCGCCCAATTAGTTTAGCAAAGACGCAAGAATCACACATTCTCCAAATGCGCCCTAACTTACCGGTTGATGTTAGCGGTATTCATTGGTTATCAATGGGTGTCACGGCGCAAAGTGTTTACGTCCCATTCTATGCCGGTGCCGATGACGTCCCAGTCAATTACCAAAAAGGGACAAAGGATTACAGTCAAGATTCGATCTACTGGACCTATAAATTAGCTGGTATTTTGGTGGATGCACACTACGCCAAGTTCGCCAAGGACTTGGAACAAACGCAAAAACACATCAATAGTTTGATGGTTCAAAACATCGTGGCAACTGATCAAGCGGTTGCTGCTGAAACTGATGCACACCAACGAACCCTGTTGATGACCAAAGGTTCTGCTAAGGCTGCACAACTCGCACAACACGAAATGGAACGCCTCACCGCAAAACTGATTACGGATAGCGCGAACCTATCACCACTCAACTTTACAACGGATAGTAATTTATAGATAAAAATGGTCCCACATCGTATTTTGATGTGGGACCATTTTATTTACTCAGCAATCATCTCTCTAATCTTGTAAGTTCCACTTGCGTATCTAACTTCTACCCGATAAGGATGTCCATGGACAACTGATTTAGAAGGAGTAAATACATTTCCATTTAGGGAACCATAGTAGTTTTGGCCATTGGTGACTTCTGCCAGATAGCTGTTGTTTCCTAATACGACTATCTTATAATGCTTAAATAATTCGTTAGCAAAGGTAACGACGATTTTATTATTTTTAACACTCATGTCAGCAACTAAAGTGTTCAAGAACAGTTGCTGTGCATGGTTAATTCTTTGAGTCAATATCGTCTTTTCCGAGCCCTTAACTGCGTTAATTTGTGTTCGTAATTGATCTAATAGGTCTTGTGTGACCTCAGATTTCAACTGATCGTTTGTTTCAAATAACGCTTCAACTTGACGTTTCAGAAGAAGAATATCCTGACTAATCATTTTGAGAATGTAAGACTTGTGCGGTAATTCAGCCACTACGGTAACAACATGTGCATCCGCTTGGTTAGGAATTGTTAAGACATTATCGTCGAGCTGACCACCACTACTGATACCATTTTTGACCTCTGCAACTGGTTGGTCGTCAACAAGTACCTTAATTTTCGCATAGTCTTTAAACTTCTCATCAGTAAACGATACCACTAATGCTGATTGTGAATCCAGTTGAATATCTTTGACTAATGTAGCTAGGTATTTGTCTTCTAATTTTGTAAATAGTTCTAAGAGTTTTTCTTTATAGTCAAAAGTAGAAGGAAGAGCATCAATTCGATTTCGGAGAGCATCTAGTTTAGCTTGGGTTAGAATTGTACCAATCGGTTCTGATGCATTCAAATAGTTTAATAACTCTTCTTCAAGTGCAATACTATCAATTGAGTGTTCATATCGTTTAAAAGTACCATTTTTATTTTGCTGGGCTCCTATGTCAAGAATCCGGACATAAAAGTACGAACAAATTTGACTTTCAATTTAAATTACTTAATTTAATTTTCGGAGGCCGAAGTTTTAGTCCCGTTCAGATTTTAAAAACGCTTTAGAGTATACTAAATAAGCCCCAACATTATTGAATTTAATAGCCTGTAGCTACGCTACAAGTGAAATACGATCACTGTTATACCAACGAATATAGTTATCAATTCCGGCGATTGCTTCATGAATTGTCTTAAAATCTTGGAAATTAACGTATTCACGTTTCAAAATTGAATGAAAACTTTCAATTCGCGCGTTATCGCCGGGCTGACCCTTTCGGGAGTAAGAATGCTTGATACCATACTTCGATAAAGTGTTTTCAAATAAGTCACTTGTGTATTGGCTTCCCATATCACTATGAATAATTTGTGATTTAACTGCTTGCGCCATGACTTGGGTAATAACGTTAGTCGCTAGTTCTTTAGTCATCTGCGTATTAAGTTGGTAAGCAATAACCCGTCGGGTTACTGGATTATAGACACTAGCTAGGTAACACCAAGTATGGTTAAGGGGAATGTACGTAATATCAGTCAATAAAATACCAGATTGATCAGTTAACTGCTTAATCAAGTTTGGTCGCTGATCATAATCAGTCTGAGTGGTTGGCTTATTGATTCGTTTAACCATTCTAGATCTAATCCCTAATTCACACATTTGTTGATAGACCAGACGCTGACTAACGTGAATATCAGACTGTTGATTTAGTAAGATCGTTAATCGTGGGTAGCCATACATTGGATATCTTAACCAAGCCGTTAACACTTCTTGTTTAATTAAATGCCGGCGGCGTTCAGTTCTACTTGGCTGCCAATGTAGATAATCATAGTAGGTTGAGCGCGGAATTTTGAGTACTGATAAGATACGCGTAATGCGGTGCCCAGCAAGTAAATTAGCGTTGACGACTTCTAACACGAGGGCACGCCCTTTAATAATTAGCTTTTTGCCATGAGCACCGCCGCTCGTTTTAAAATATCAAGTTCTTCTTTTAACCGTTTATTTTCTTTAATCAGAGCACGTTCATTTGATGATAGCACTTTAGTGTTGTTAGGATCAGCTTGTTTAATCCACTTAGTGACCGTTGAAACACTGACGTTGTATTCTTTAGCCAGTGAGTTGGCCGAACGGCCAGTCTGACTTAAGCTAACAATCGATTCTTTAAATTCATTTGAATATTTAATTGCCATAATAAAAAGCTCCTTTATGATGTATTATATCGAACAGTTTGTCCGTAATTCCATCATAGGAGCCCATAAATCGGGCCCTCGTTTTCAACGGTAATCGTTGTAATGCCCTTTGTTAATGGATATTGTTTTTGATTTTCTCGTTCGGGCGAACCAATTGTGATAGATAATGAATCTTGCATCCCCTGAGCAACTGTCAAAACATCCCCTTTTTGGGCGTATAAACCGCTAGGCTCTAAACTTGAGTAGCGTAATGTTCTGCGTTGCCGGTCTTTTTCTTTAAAAACATCACCACGACCAATATAGGTTTTCATTTCTTGTGGTGCTTTTAGAGTTTGCTGGTGCCTCCCTTGGATTTGAGGCTATCTGCTAGCACGCTACTCGCTAAATTTTGGTGATTGTCACTTGGTTCAGCCTTAACTGTTTGTATAGAACTGATGGTGCTAGTTGTTAGGATTCCTAACGCTAAAATTCCGATTACATTCTTGATAGTCTCATCCCCTAAAAGTATTATTATTTTTATAACATATTCAGATTAGCATGGACTGCTGAAAATTGTCTATTAAAAAACCCTAATGATTTCTATAATTATTCTATTAATATTAAAAATGTCAATAATGATAACTACAACTATTACATTTAAGAATAAATCGCTCTATAATTGTGATGACAGTGTTTACAATTGTGTAAAATAAAATAAGACCCACCACTTATTAAGTGATGGGTCTTATTTTATTCAGTTATAAATGTATTATAATGAACACCCTTATTAAAGTAATTCCGCTACCAATGGCCAATTGATCATCTTCCAAAAGTTTTCGATGTAATCAATCCGGTTATTCTGGTATTTCAGGTAGTACGCATGTTCCCAAACGTCAAGTCCAAGTAGTGGTCGATTACGACTCATAAGTGGTGAATCTTGATTAGGCGTTGTCATGATTTGTAGTTCACCATTTTGATCGATAACAAGCCATGCCCAGCCAGAGCCAAATACACCAAGGGCAGCTTCGGTGAATGCTTCTTGGAACGTCTTAAACTTCCCAAAGCGGGCTTCAATCCGTTCGAGTAATTCCCCCGTTGGTGCTTCTGGCGCATTCGGTGTTAGAATTCGCCAGAAGAAACTATGATTGGCATGGCCCCCAGCATTATTGCGGACAGGTGTTTGAAGATTCTCAGGTAAATCATCGATGTGTGTTAACAAATCATGTAATGATTTACCTGCTAAATCGGGGTGCTTGGCTAGCGCCGCGTTGAGTTTTGTTACATAAGTCTTATGATGTTTGTCATGATGCAGATGCATTGTTTCAGAATCGATATACGGCTCTAAGGCCACATATTCATAAGGTAGTGTTGGTAATTTAAATGTCATTGTTCACCCTCCTTGTTATAACCTCATCATACAAGTCTATGGCGTTAAAAAGCGAATAATATGATTCTACGACCATTGAAAAAAGCTGACTAATGTTTATTAGCCAACTTTTTTTGAATCCTGGGTAGCTGCGTATCGATTTCTGCCAACATCATGTTCGGTGTCTTATGTTGGAAAAAAATGGTGTAGTCCGCAAGCCGATAATACTTTGGTCGTCGTTCGTGATACAGTTCGCGTAAACCATCGTGGCCCAATTGATTCACAAGTGGCCGCCGATCATTGCGCGAAACGCGGCGCCAATGTGCTTCATAACTCCCATTTAGGAAAAAAATGGGGATATGACTCTGTTCAAGTAAATGGCGCGTCTGAGCATCATCCACGACCCCGCCGCCGGTTGCGATAATCCCATCGTGTTGGATCAATGTCTGTAAGGCCTCAAATTCCATTTGTCGAAATGCAGCCTGCCCTTTTTCGGCAAAGATTTCGTTAATCGTCATTTGCTGTTCTTGCATGATGTAGCGATCCAAATCAATCCAGTCACAATGGTAATGATGTGCAACTTTGCGAGCAATGGTCGTTTTACCAGACCCCATAAAACCGATTAAAATCAGTTGCATCTAGTCAATCAACCCCTATGGTTCTATTTCAAATATATTGTTGGTTCCAAGACTGCTCCGCACATACGGTCAGTTAAACACTCTTTACAAGTTAGTTTCATTGTAAGGTATCTGTGGGTTGGTTACCAGTTTTTTTTGAAAATAGATTAGCCGCTAAAGTCGTTAGTGGTATGGATTGAATTTTTGGAACACCAATTGCATCGAGGTAAACAAGATTAATGGCATCTCCTTGATTCTTCTTATCATGTAAAAGTTGCGTGAAGAGTCGATCACTCATAAGTAACGGGCTATCTGTCGGCAAGCCGACCGCATTTAAAACAGTTGTAATCACTGGTGTTAAATGCGCTTCAGTCAGTCCACTTTGTTCGACTAAGTGCTGCATGGCAACTAACCCGATGCTGACCGCTTCACCGTGCATCAGGCTGCCATTGGCCAGGGTTTCAACCGCGTGGCCAATCGTATGACCGTAATTTAATAATTGGCGTTGATTACTTTCTTTTTCATCGGCCATGACAATCTGTGCCTTGTAGTGCACACTTTGCTGAATTAGTGTTTCAGCCTGCGCTAGAATCATATGCGCACTTTGAATCCCTGTCACCTGTTGCCAAAATGTCCCACCGTTGAGTGCAGCCACTTTAACGATTTCCGCATAACCGGCCAGTAATTGGCGTTGATCCAGCGACGTTAAAAAGTCGGGATCAATCAATACTAAATCCGGCTGGTAAAAAGAACCAACTAAGTTCTTGCCAGCTGGTAAATCAAGTGCAGTCTTTCCACCGACACTACTGTCAACTTGTGCCAAAAGCGAGGTTGGCATCTGAATAAATGCAATCCCCCGCATATAGGTGGACGCGATAAACCCCGCCAAATCACCGACAACCCCACCACCTAAAGCAATCACCCCGTCATGACGGGTAAAATTCGCCGCTGCCAGTTGGGAATAAAGTGCCATTGCTTGGTCAAGTGATTTCGACGTTTCACCAGCCGGAATAATAATCGGTGTGACTTGATAGCCAACTTGGATTAATTGAGATTCGACCGTTTCTAAATACAACGGGGCAACATTCGTGTCTGTGATTAATGCGATTTGACGAGGTGTCCAAACTTGCGCGATTTGTTCAGCACAGATGTGATACAAACCAGATTGGATCCGAATCTGATAATTTTTTTGTGTGAGGTGGACATCAATTATCACCATTAGTGCCGCCACTGTTTGACGACTGCATCAACGGCCCACACTTGATGACACATTTCAAGATAAGTAGCTGGCTTTAAGGCTTGTGCGCCATCAGAAAAGGCTTTTTCTGGATGATCATGAATCTCAACTTGTAACCCACTTGCCCCAGTTGCGACTCCAGCCCGAGCCATTGGCGTCACAAGATCCCATTCACCAGTCGCATGACTCGGATCAATTAAGACTGGATAGTGCGTTAATTTTTGTAAAACTGGGACAGCATTTAAATCAAATGTGTTGCGCGTATAGTGATTGTCAAACGTCCGAATCCCGCGCTCTAACAGCATAATTTGTTGATTACCGTTGGCAGCAATGTACTCGGCAGCATTTAATAAATCATCAACAGTTGCTGCTAAGCCACGTTTTAAAGCAACGGGAACGTTGATTTTTCCAACAGCTTTCAATAATGAAAAGTTTTGCATATTGCGCGCCCCGATTTGAAAAATATCGGTATATTGCGCCACTAAATCAACATGCGTTTCATCCATCACTTCGGTCACAACGTCCATTTGATAAGCATCAGCAGCCTTGCGCAATGCTTTCAAACCAGCTTCGCCCATCCCTTGAAAGGAATACGGTGATGTCCGCGGTTTATACGCGCCACCCCGCAAAATAGTCGCACCGCCTTCTTTAGCAACTTTGGCCATCGCCATAATGTGGTCAGCAGATTCGACCGAACAAGGACCCGCCATCACCGTGAAGTCTGCACCGCCAATCGTACTGTGTGCTAATTCGATGACCGTGTTTTCGGGTTGGAATAGCCGACTGCCAAGCACGTAACTCGGTTCATCCGTGGTGGTTGCCGCAATGACTTCTTCCTCTGCTGGGGTAAAATCAATTGCTTTTGCACCGATCACCGCTACATGGTGCTTAATCTGATAGACATTCGGATTTGTCGTGCGTTGTCGTGCGCAAAAATCATCAATCAGCGCTGAATCAGTATTTGGTTTAAATTGAATAATCATAAATTATTAAAACTCCTTCGTTAAAGCATGATAGATGGGATCGGTTTGTAGGACCTGGCCCGTCCAGAATTGAAAACTCAACGCGGCCTGTTCAACTAACATGCCAAGCCCGTTTTGGGTTGGATGACCACTTCGAGCCGCTAACTGTAAAAAAGCAGTCTGACGTGGCGCATATATTAAGTCGGCAACTAAACAAGTCATCGGTATTTGACCAATTAAAGGTGCTGCCAGCGGTAATCCAGGGGTATTGACCATGCCAAGATTCGTGGCGTTAATCACGCAATCAGCATTACTGAGTGCTTGTTGGAGTGCCTGTTCATCGGCATAATTATGTAGCACGATGGACATCGAATGGTGATTAGCAATTTTTGCCAGTCGTTGTTCAACCGCCGCATAAGTCGTATTTTGACGTTTGAAGACCTGAATCGTCGCCACACCATAACGAGCGGCGGCTTCGATAACCGCGAGAGCAGCGCCCCCACCACCCAGAATAACAATTTGCTGACTAGCTAGATTGGGATATCTTTTCTGCAAAGCGCGCCAAAAACCATCGCCATCAGTATTCGTGCCTACCAATTTACCCGATCGTAAAGCAACCGTATTGATGGCGCCAACGAGTTGCGCAGTTGGCATTAACTCGTCCATTAATGGCACAAGCGACTGTTTATAGGGCATTGAAAGATTAACGCCTGCCACACCAAGCGTCCGAATCGCTTTTGCGACATCTTGCGGCCGTGCTTGGCTATCGAAAACCAGATACCGCGCGTCGATTTGATGTTGTTTAAAACCCAGATTATGAATCATGGGTGACAAGCTATGGTGCGCTGGATGCGCAACCAAGCCGTAAAGAGCTGTATAACCTGATATCATTACATTTTCCTCTAAAACTATCATACTTTACTTAATGAGATTTTTAAATGGTTGGTATCAAAAAGTCATGCTTAATACTGTTATTTTTTGTCATTATCCGGTAAGATTAACATAGATTGAAAACGGTTAATATAATAGAAAGAGGTCCTTAATAATGTCGATCGAACGTCAAACGTTATCCGTTAAAGAACAAGCATTTATAGTTGATGCATATTGGTTAACACCCATTCCAGATTTCGAGCATCCAGTTAAACATCCCGTCATGATTATTTGTCCAGGCGGTGGTTTTACGTATCATTCAGGTCGTGAAACAACACCGGTCGCGTTGCGATTTTTAGCAGAAGGGTTTCACGTGATTGTTCTCCCCTACCAATTAATAAGTTCGACTGAAACCGTTTATCCGCTCGCTTTAAATCAGCTTGCTAAGACAATTGAGTGGGTGACTGATCAAGCTGGAGAATATGATATTGATTTGGATCGAATTGTTTTGACTGGTTTTTCAGCTGGTGGACATGTGGTCGCTACCTATAATGGCATTGCGACCGATCCAATCCACCGAGCTGATTACGGGTTAGACGATTACCGTGGTCATCATGCAGCGATTGTCTTAAATTATCCTGTGATTGATTTTGACGCTGGTTTTCCAATTGATGATGCAACTAAGCAACAGATTACAGTGGACCAAACTTTATGGCACGCACAAAAAAATATCACAGCAGCAGCTAAACCAGCTTTTATTTGGCAAACAGCCACAGACGCCCTTGTTCCAGCAACGAATTCACTTCTATATACACTTGCATTACAGCAACATAAAATCCCTGTTGAATACCATCTCTTTGGAGCTGGTGTTCATGGCCTTTCGCTTGCTAATCATGTGACTCAAACACCAGGCAAACCAGAATATGCTAATACTGTAGCAGCTCAGTGGGTCCCACTTGTATTGGACTGGTTTAAACTGATGGCAATTTTATAAGAACCTAAAAAGCAATGGATACAGTAATATTAACTGCATCCATTGCTTTTTTGCTTATTTACGGTCTGCCTTATTAGCAATACCTAATTCTTGACGATATTTAGCGACGGTTCTTCTAGCAACTTTAATGTCATACTTAACTTTTAACTGGTCCGCGATTTTTTGATCAGACAATGGATGATGGGCTTCTTCTTCCTTAACAACTGTTTGAATTGCAATGTGCGTCTGTGTCAAGGTGGGACCTTCCTCTAAAGTTGTACTCCGTTTGGTCAACAAATTCCGCAGAAGATAGATACCATTAGGCGTCCGAATTGATTTTTCTTTAATCGTTCGGCTAATTGTTGATTCACTGAGCTGCAATTGATTTGCGATATCCCGTAGAATCAATTGATTAGGATATGCTTGTTTTCCAGTAATATAATCCCACTGTGCCTTGATTAGGACTTCAGCAACCATTAATAATGTTTGCCCGCGCTTATGCAAACTCGTGTTTAACATCTGATACTCGGCATATTTTTGCTGAATGTATTGTTTGGTAGCGACATCGACTTCCTTTTGGAACTGCACGTAACTTGCATGTTCAAAAATCAGCGTTGGTCGCCCAAATTCAGTCAATAGTAGCTGATATCGTGAGCCATTCATCTTAATAATGACATCTGGCACTTGAAAATTAGTTGGTGAGTCATCAAACATATTTCCTGGTTCAAGACTCAGTGCACCTATTTTGTGTAAAATCGATTGCATGTCATCTTGACTAATGGCTAACTGAGTTTGAATTTGTTTAATATCACCAGCTAATAATTGTTCAAAATAATCAGTTATCACCAAAATACTAAGATCATCAGCCGGATAAATAGCAGAGGCCTGTAGTAATAACACTTCTTGTGCATCACGACCACCAACCCCGATTGGATCAAGTTGTTGTAGTAACGTCACAACGTCTTGATAAGTGGTCTGATCAATTTGATTTTCTTGGATAAAACGGGCTTCATCCACCTTTAAATAGCCATTTGGTTCAACCTCCAAAATCAGCCGTTGCAAAAGTTGCTGTAATTTACCTGCTTTAAACCGATAACCGACTTGTTCCAACAAATAATCGTATAAATTACCTGTTCCGTGAGCCGCTAGCTGATCAAAATTGAATTCTTTTGTACAGGCTTCGACGGACCCGACCTCAAACAAGGGGTTCTCTAAACTACGAGCTTTTAAATAATCCAGTAGGTCGAGACTATTAGATTGCAAAATTTTTAAGGATTGTTGCAATGTGGTAGATTGCAAATTTAATCCGAATTTTTGGACAAATTTGTCAGCATAACCTGATACGGTGTTTGCCAGTCGAGTATTTTAAGCGGTCGCTGGTTAATTTGGAGTAACGTCGTCGTTAAATCTTGAGCACTAATGTGCTCAAAACGAGTCCCTTTAGGATAAAAATAACGTAAATTCCGATTAAAGCGTTCATTACTACCACGTTCAGCTGGCGTATAAGCATGGCAGTAATAGGTCTTAATACCATATTGTGATTCAAGTGATACTAGCCCACTAAACTCAGTGCCACGGTCCACAGTAAAGCTGTGCACCGGACCATTAAAAGTGGTTAGGAACTTAGTTAGTACTTCATTAACAGTCGCTGTCGTCCGATCTTTTAACCGGTATGCCCAAAGGAACCGTGATTTTCGATCGATTAAAGTTAATAAAACTGCCTTACTATGCCCACGAGGACCAACGACTGTATCTAGTTCAAAATCGCCGATGCGCTTACGTTGATTAATCATCATGGGACGCTGTTCAATTGATCGCCCCAAAGATTGATTATATTTGGATCGTTGGTCAACGTTACGCCGTTGGCGTACGCCATGTTCAGGTAGATCATTCAAGGAGAAACCAATTCTCCCCTGATTTAGCCAATTATAAATAGATTTAGTAGCTAGTTTAAATTCGTGAGCAATCATTCCTGGTGACCAGCTTAGACGTAAATGGTTGAGAATTTTTTGCTTTAACCCATCGCTCAGCTTAGTTTTCCGACCACATCGTGATCGCTTGTATTCGGCATCTGTTTGTGCTAATTCAGCCTGATAAGGTTGACATCGAGATAATTCATAAGAAATTGTTGACGGTGATCGGTTCAGCCGAACGCCCATTTGGATATTGGACAGCCCTAATTCACAAAAGGTTTCGATTTTAATTCGTTCGGAATAGGTTATACTAGACAAAAGATCAGCTCCTAAAAGATGGGTTTGTGGTAAACACCATTTTAAAGGAAGCTGATCTTTTTTGTCCGAACAGCGTTCGGATTAATTTTACAATCTACCTTATTACCAAGTCCAGTTGCTGCGCGTGCTGGCGGATCTTCGGGTGGCTCTGGTGGTTCGGGTGGTAGCGGTGGTGGGTCTTCACCGACATCCAGTTATGTTGGCGGCCGTAGTCGTGATTATTATTACGATGATGCGGGATGTCGGCATTACTACAAGTCCCCAATGCGTCGTTTATTCGATAGTATAGTCACCCTGCCTTTCGTATTCGTCTCCCTTGGGATCATGATTTGGCGTAAAGTGCGTGACTGGTTAACCGGACGTAGAAAACGGGCACTGGCTGATACCATGCCGTTAGATGCTGAAACCGCGGCGCGCTTTGAAAATGCATTCTATCAAATTGAAACAGCTTGGCCCTCAAATGACTTAAGCAACGTGGCGGACTTAATGACGCCCCATTTTCAGCACCAACAACAACGCATCTTAAACCGTTATCAACGGCACCATAAACATAACCAACTTGAGAGTATCGCCATTGTTTCAACTGAGTTATTATTACCTGAAAAACCGAACCGCCAAGATATTCTAGTGACAGCGCAAATGCGCGATTACTTCACTGATGAGCGGCAGACAGCCACGGTTAATGACCAACGTCGTGAAGCGGCTTATATTGAACGTTTCAGCGAAATTTGAACGTTTAAATTAATTGATGGTCAATATCGTGTCGCTCATATTAATCAATCCCTATAAAAGAGCTACCAGTTGGTGGTTCTTTTTTGTTATTTAATTGGTTAAGTTTATTGCGTTAAACAACTTTTTCTCTTAAAATAGACCTTATCGATTTAAAAATTGTTTATCCATTTTGATTAGAAAGTGAGGTCATTTGATGACCCTCCATGTTGGCACTGGCCAGACACAAACGGCCGTTTCCTTAATGCCGCGTAACCTAGACGATTGTGTGCGTGAAATGGCACTCGTTGAGCAAAAGCAAGCTGCGATTGATATTCTAGAATGGCGCTTAGACTATTGGCAAACACCAGCGACCTTATTAACGGCTGGTCACCAAATTGCCGCCTGCAAGCACCCCGTTATTTTAACGCTCAGAACAACCCATGATGGCGGCCTGTCTGATCCAACCGACTATTTAGACCGCTATACAGCTCTATTATCGGCTCAAATCGGCGATGTGGTTGATATTGAGTGGTCTTTACCTGAGGCAGTTAGAAAAGCCGTCAGCGCGCTTGCACGTGCGAATGGCTATCAAGTGTTACTAAGCCATCACGATTTAAAGACAACCCCTGATAATCTAACACTTCAAAAACAACTCGCAGCAATGCATGCGACGCACCCAGATATGTTAAAACTAGCAACTACCGCTCAAAGTAATGAGGATACTACTCGGTTAATGGCGATTACCCAGTCTTTTACACATGATCACACAACCCCACTGATCACGATGGCGATGTCTGAATTTGGCTTAGCCTCTCGCATTTTTGGTGGTCAATTCGGTTCAGCTGTGAGTTTCGGTTACCTTGAACACCCCAGTGCACCAGGCCAATTACCCATTGAACAACTCAAAGGCTTGTTGACAATGCATCAAAATTAACCGCACAAAAAAAGCCCCGCACAAATTCAATTTGTGCGGGGCTTTTTAGATTGTTGATTAGTTCCGTTCAACGTTTAAATCATTCATCTTAAGCATTGTATCAACGGCCTTTTCCATTGTTTCGATTGAAACAAATTCGTAGCGACCGTGCATGTTTTCAGCACCAGCAAAGATGTTAGGGGTTGGAATACCCATGAATGAAATCTTAGAACCATCTGTCCCACCACGAACAGGTTCGATTAATGGTTTGATATCAACGGCTTCCATTGCATCTTTAGCAAGATCAACAACGTCCATGTGATCTTTTAAGACTTCTGCCATGTTGTAGTATTGATCTTTGATTGTTGCAACAACGCGGCCTTCACCGTATTTAGCATTCATTTGATCAGCAACTTTAGCAGCAAATGCTTTGCGTTCTTCCAAACCATCACGTTCGAAATCACGAATGATGTAAGCCATGTGTGCTTCATCAACTGTGCCTTCAAGGCTTAATAAGTGATAGAAACCTTGACGACCGTCTGTTTTTTCAGGGACTTCATCGCTTGGTAAAGCATTTTGGAAATCAACAGCCACTTGAAGGGCATTGATCATGATGTTTTTAGCTTCACTAGGATGCACGTTTTTACCTTGAATATCGACTTTCATGGCAGCAGCGTTGAATGTTTCGTATTCAAGTTGACCGATTGGACCGCCATCCATTGTGTAAGCAAAGTCGGTTGCGAAATCTTTGGCATCAAAGTGATCAGCGCCAGTTCCGATTTCTTCATCGGGGCCAAAACCAATCTTGATGTCGCCATGTTTGATTTCAGGATGTTGGACTAAGAAGTCCATGGCTGTCATGATTTCAGCAACCCCAGACTTATCATCTGAACCTAATAATGTTGAGCCGTCAGTTGTGATTAAAGTTTGGCCTTTATAATTTTTCATATTTGGGAATTCTTTAGGATCTAATACGAATTTACCCGCATCATCTAATTTAATAATTGATTCGCCATCATAGTTTTCGACGATTTGTGGATTGACACCTTTGGCATTGAAGTCGGCAGTATCAACGTGTGATAAAAAGCCCATTGTTGGCACTTTTTTATCAATATTACTTGGTAATAGCGCTGTTACATAGCCATTACTTTCGTTGTATTTCACATCACTTAATCCGATTTCCTTCAAGTCGTCCATCAATTTGTGTAAAAATACCACTTGTGTTTGGGTTGATGGGCTCGTTGTTGCGTTTTCATCTGAACGTGTTTCAGTTGTGATATATTCTAGAAAACGAGGAATCAATTTTTCATATTTAGCCATGGTGTAGCCTCCTAGATATTATTTAATACTAATTCTATTCTAACCTACTTCGCATTAAAAATAAATGTAAACGGATCAGTTTTTTGCTGTGATTTAATGAATGTAACCGACCAACCACGCTGTTTGGCCCACTTTTCAAAAATTCCTGTCATCTTATCCTTCACAATACTTTCGACATGATGACCAGGATCAATTACTGACAAACCAGCTGCCAACATATCGTGACCAGTATGATAATACACATCACCGGTAATGTAGACATCCGCACCAGCTTGTAAAGCGGCTGGGAAGAATTTACCCCCATCGCCACCGACAACGGCGACTGTCTGAACTATTTTGTCCGGTTCATTTGAAATTAAGCGCAGACCTGTTAAATCAAATGTTTCGCAGACAAATTGCGCATAATCCCGGACCGTCATTGATTGAGCGACTTGACCAATGCGCCCAATACCAATCGGTTGTTGTTGATTAGCTAATGGAATCACATCATAAACGGGTTCTTCATAAGGATGCGCCGCAAGCATCGCCTGAACAACTTTGGTTTGCATGGCCACTGGCAGAACAACTTCGATTTTAACTTCGGTAACCGCTTCTAGATCACCTGATTGGCCGATATAAGGATTTGCTGCGTCCGTTGGTTGAAAACGCCCTATTCCGGTCGTACTAAAACTGCAGGCTTGATAATCGCCAATATGTCCCGCATCAGCTTGATTCAATGCCATCCGCATCTGTTCAGCATGTGACTCAGGGACAAAGACCACCAATTTTACTAATGATTGGTAGTCCGTGATGTTAAACGGTTGCACATCGTTTAGTTGTAAAGCTTCAGCTAGCCAATCATTCATGCCGCCGTTAGTCTTATCCAAATTCGTATGGGCGGCATATACCGTGATGTCATGCGTTAACACATCCGCATACATCTTGTTTTGCGGATCACTTAGATCGAGATTCCGCGCTGGGCGAAACATTACTGGATGGTGGGCAAAAATAAAATCAACATTCTGTTCAATCGCTTCTTGAACGGTTTCTGGGCGGACATCAAGGGTTACTAACACCCGTTCAATGCTTTTATCGCGTCGCCCGATTTGAAAACCGGTGGGGTCATTGCCTTCTTTTAATGCCAATGGTGCGTAGTCTTCAATCGCAGCAATTAAGTCACTCGCGACTAATTTTCCCATGTTTTCATCTCCTCGATTAATGCAATTTCATGTTCAACTGCTTTGACTTTATCAGTAGGTACGACTTGTGCGTTTTGTAATTGTTGCAATAAATGACGCCGTTTTTTCAACATTGTCCCCCACTTCAATTGGAAATCAGCAGGTTGTGTTTGGCGGAGAACAGGGCCAAACACTCGATCACTTTCGCTTAATGGTGCAACTGATGGTTGGGGTTCGCCGACAATCACTTCGTAGATATGCCCGTCTTCAGCGACAATCGCTTCATCAACGATTGCATAGTCATGTGCATTCAACCATTCACGGACAGTACTTTCCATGATATTGGGTTGTAACACGAGTCGTTCATGGCCGTTCAGATGATCCAATCCACGGGTTAAAATTTCCGTGATCAATAAACCACCCATGCCGGCAATCACGATGCAACTCACATGGTCTTCTTCAGGATTCAATACCTCGACGCCATCGCCTAAGCGGACTTGAATCTGTTGTTGTAAGTGCCATTGATTAACGTGAGTCTGTGTTGATTCAAACGGACCGGCAACTACTTCACCGGCAATGGCGCCCTTCAACCGGTTTTGTTCCGTAAGCCAAATTGGTAAATATGCATGATCTGAACCGATATCAGCAACAATGCTATCTTGTGGGACAAACTGCGCAACCGCAGCTAAACGCTTTGATAAATGAATTGGTGACAAAAATAAAACTCCATTCTAGAAACTTTGATTGTTATAGTTAGTATACCAAATTTTAGACGGCATACGCAGTCAAAGTGAACACTTGATTCTGGATAGCAGAAGTTGCTTTAGGCAAAATTTAGTTTTATACTGAAATTAAATCGAAAACGCTTTCTATACATTAAGGAGTGGTCTCATGAGTTGGTTACAACTATTCTGTGTTTTCATGATTGGTTTAGGCATTTTTCAAATTTATAAGTCGTATCAGTATTATCAAGACTTAAAATTACACGCAGATCAAAATACTTCTGTCTTTGCGCCAGCAGCGCTCTGTTCGAGTGCTTTCATGGGGCTTGTCTTTATTGGGATTAGTCTTGCTAGTTTATTGAATTGGTTATAAACGTCAATTAGCCCCTTCTTTTTGAGCTTTATTAGTTTTCGGAAATCCTAGTTAACATAAGATAAATTATTTACAGTGAAGGGGGTGGTAACATGAACTGGTTACCAATTATTGGGATTTTAATGCTAATCATCGGTGTTTTCCAACTTTCAATGACCATTAAAACATTCAAGACTTTGAAGGTTGAAGCAAACCACAGTACTTCAGTCTTCATGCCCATGGCGTTATGGTCAGGTGCATTGATGGGGATTGTATTTTTAGTAGTGGGGATTGGTGCTCTGCTTGTTTAGATACACGCAAAAAAGGCCGCAAGCTAGGTTAGCTTGCGGCCTTTTTATTGATTGCCTAAACGTGCTTTTTAGTTCAACAACTTCCGCTTAATCTAACATTGCCATTAATTCTAAAATCTGAATTAATGACAATATTGTATTAATGCTCAGTTGCTCCCGTAACTAAACGCACTTTATCGAAAACGTGCTCTAGCAGGCATATTTCTGCGGCTAGCTACGTCAGTCAAACAACCAACATCGTTGGTTATTCGCCTGACTATGCTAACCCTCAAAATATAGCCGCCTGCTTACGCACTCTTTTATTCTAAAAAGTCTTTTAATTGTTTTGAACGTGATGGGTGGCGGAGTTTCCGTAATGCTTTGGCTTCGATTTGACGAATCCGTTCTCGCGTAACGCCGAACACCTTACCCACTTCTTCTAATGTCCGTGTCCGACCATCATCAAGGCCGAAACGTAAACGTAAGACGTTTTCTTCACGGTCTGTTAAGGTATCTAGGACACTTTCTAATTGTTCTTTCAACAATTCATAAGAAGCATGTTCTTCAGGACTGGTTGCATCTTGATCTTCGATAAAATCGCCTAAGTGTGAATCGTCCTCTTCACCAATTGGGGTTTCAAGGGAAACAGGTTCTTGAGCGATCTTCAAGATTTCGCGCACCTTATCCGTATTCATATCCATTTCAGCACCAATTTCTTCAGGCGTTGGTTCGCGGCCCAAATCTTGAAGTAATTGTCGTTGAATCCGGATTAACTTGTTAATCGTTTCAACCATGTGGACAGGAATCCGAATGGTCCGGGCTTGATCGGCAATCGCACGCGTAATCGCTTGACGAATCCACCATGTGGCATATGTTGAGAATTTGAACCCTTTACGGTGATCGAATTTTTCAACGGCCTTCATTAAGCCCATGTTCCCTTCTTGAATTAAATCCAAGAATTGCATGCCACGGCCAACATACCGTTTAGCGATTGAAACCACCAAACGCAAGTTAGCTTCGGCAAGGCGTTGCTTGGCTTCTTGATCACCTTGTTCGATTCTCAAGGCTAAGTCAACTTCTTGTTGGGCGTTTAAAAGAGATACCCGCCCAATTTCTTTTAAGTACATCCGCACAGGATCGTTAATCTTAATCCCGGTTGGTGCAGTCATATCTTTTAATTCTTTAGCAGAAACCTTTTCCTTTTTAAGGGTAGCGGCACTTGGATTCCCATCTTCATCGACAATCCCAATCCCTTGGTCTTCCACTTTTTGCATTAATTCATTGATTTCATCAGCTTGTAGCGCAAATGGTTTCACGATTTTTGCAACGAGTTCATCATTGGTGATTTCTTTCTTTGGTTTGTATTCCTTAATTAAAGCCTTAACCGCAGTATCAAATTTCTTCGTGTCAGCTTTTTTATTATCAGCCATTCAGAAACCTCCTAATATCAATTTCCTAATTTCTTTTGCGAAACAAGTCTAATGACCTCCAGGGTTAAGCGCGTTTCTTCGCTCGCATTCCCCAATTTGGTCGCCTCTTTTAAGGCAATTTTCGCTTCTCTTAATTGTTCCTCAACGTTATTTTGCGCAATGACGAACAGACAGTCGTTTAACGCCTCTTGACTTGCCTCTTCTGGTAAGTCAAGCGCATCAATCTGAACGACTAAGGCTTGTAAGTCATCTGGGATATAACCCATGAAGTCGGCCAAGGTCGACTTACCTTCAGCTAAAAAGGCGCGCCATAACTCGTAAATCAGTTGGTACGGGGTATGCACAAAACTAAAATCGGCATTGTTCTCCAATTGCAGGCGCATATCGTCATTAGCCATCAACATATGCAACACTTCTTGCTCCGCGTGTTCAACCCGGGTTAGCCGTTGTGGCTGACGCGTCGCTGTTGCCCGCGGATCACCAATGATTGGCGGTGGTCCACCCACAAATGCGTCATCCGGTTCAGGTGGCATGTCATAATCATACTGACTAGATGCCGGTGCAAGTGGTTGCTGCGTTGCCCGTTTAACGCGCAATGTTTGTAACTGCCGCTTCAACGTATCAAGGGTAATGCCGCTATCGGCTTCAATTTGCTTGAGGTAAATCTCGATTTCAAGCGGCGAATCAATTGGCGCAACGACGGACAATGCCTGTTGCACGTAATCAAGTTGATCCTTCTCGTTATCCAGATTTAACCCTTGCTTCAAATACCGCAGTTCAAATGCAATCGGTGTTTCAGCACCATTTTGCAAGGTTGTCTTAAATTGTTCAGCACCATATTGGCGAACATATTCATCCGGATCAGCGCCACTGGGCAAAACCACCACACTCAATTCAAGCTTGGTATTTTGCTGCAACATGGTAATTGCGCGTTTCATCGCTTCGATTCCGGGACGATCACCATCATAACAGACAATTAATTCCCGAGCCTGTTGCCCTAAAATTCCCAACTGCTCAGTCGTTAAACTCGTCCCCATTGAAGCGACACCGTTTGAAACACCGGCTGAATACGCTGCAATCACATCCATAAACCCTTCAAACAGGTAAACTTTGCGTTCTTGGTGAATAGCAGTCTTTGCTAAATCATAGTTGAACAAAACCTTCCGCTTGTTAAAAATCACGGTTTCAGGACTGTTCAAATATTTGGGTTGATCTGGTTGTTTCACCAAAACCCGGCCAGAAAAAGCAATCACTTCACCTTGCGCATTCCGAATCGGAAACATCACTCGGCCGGAAAAACGATCATGCAGCTTGCCGGTCTGAGTTTCAATAAATAAGCCGGATTGACGTAGTGTCTGGTACGGAACTTCTTTATTCTGGAAGAATGAAAGCATTAAATCGGTTTGATCCGGTAAATAGCCAATACTAAACGTCTCAATTAATTGATCCGTCAAGCCCCGTTCGTGTAAGTAATCTAACGCTGGTTGGCCCGCTTCAGTACTCATTAAAATATGCGTAAAGAGTTCATTGGCCTGACGATAGAGTTGCTTAAACTGCGTCACTTCACTTGATTCTTGAACATTTTGAGTGGGTCGATAAGTCTCCGCTAAACTGAAGCCGACAAAGTCAGCGATTTTTGTAACAGCTTCTGGAAAACTAATCTGTTCCAGTTCCATCAAGAACTTGAAGACATTCCCACCCCGTCCGCAAGAGAAACAATGAAAAATCTGTTTCTCTTCACTAACGGAGAATGATGGGGTCTTCTCATCGTGAAACGGACAAATCCCAAATAGGTTATTGCCGCTCTTCTTGAGCTGGACATACTGACCAACAACATCCACTATGTTAGTTTGGCTCCGAACATCATCAATCACGTCATTCGGAATCTTTCCCGCCATTGGTCTCACCTCACTATTCAATTCAAATTGTACTAAGACTGTAAAAGCCGCACCTCACAATGAAATGCGACTTTTAAGGATTATCAGCACAAAAATACACTATATATCATAGCACCATTTAGGTACAGTTGCAAATAAATATAGCAAACTATCTCATTCGTTGTCAAGGTCCTTTTTCAAAAGTCCCATTAAGATGACAACGTGATTATATTGCAGGTCCTTTGCCGCATAGACTAACGTGACGTTGCCCAGCTCAAGGTGCTCGTGCACTACCTTTTCAAACGCCGGCCAAGCTGGATTAGCTGCAATTTCAGCAAGGTACTTTTCTTTAAAAACGGGAAACTTAGCTGGCTCATGACCAAACCACTTGCGTAAGTCAGTCGTTGGGGTAATTTCTTTCGCCCAGGTCTCAATAGCGGCACGTTCTTTTGAAATGCCGCGGGGCCAAATCCGATCGACTAGAATTCGGTACCCATCTGAGTCTGTCGCTGCTTCATAAACCCGTTTCATTTGTAACATGCTATTATCCCCTTTTGAATTGTTTATTTAACAATCAATTCGTTTAAATCACCTAAGGTAAGGGCGATTTGAGCGATAATCATCAACTGTGTTAAGCGATTTCGACGAACAGCTTCATCTTCAGCCATGACCATTGTGGCATCAAAGTAAGCTTCGATTAATGGTCGTAGTGTTTGTAAGATGCCGTAATTATCAGCTAATGGGTTCGTAGCAATTGTACCACGTAAGTCTTCGACCGCTGTGTAAAGTGCTTTTTCAGCTTCATTTTCGAATAATGCAGGATCAACCGTTAAATCAGTTGTTGCAAAGTCAACTTTTTCAGCGAGTCGTAACACACGTGTCACGGCTTCAACCGTTGCCTTGAAATCTGCATCATCTTGATGGTCTGAAAGCACTTTGGCAGCTTCGAACATCACGACTGGATCTTGACTTTGATTCTTCAAGACGGCATCTACGATATCACGCCGGACTTTAGGCCGCATGCCGTTAAAGCGTTGGCGAACACGATCCGTTAAGAAATCGCTGATCGCGTCAGCATTGGTTGACCAATCAAGGTTGAAATCAGCTTGTTGCTTAACAATGTCACTCATCGCAGCTTGATAATCGGCCATTGGGAAGTGCCAGTTTTGGTTTTCTAAGATGCGGATAATCCCATAAGCTTGACGACGCAATGCATAAGGATCGTTTGAACCACTTGGAATCATGCCCACTGCAAAGAAATCAGCCATACTATCGAACTTATCAGCGATTGCTAAAACCGCGCCGACCTTTGTTGCAGGGAGTGCACCTTCAGCACTAATTGGCATGTAGTGTTCGCGAATCGCTGTGGCAACGGCTGGTGTTTCACCTTGTAATAAGGCATATTTTTCACCCATGACCCCTTGCAATTCGGCAAATTCACCGACCATGCCAGTCACTAAGTCAAATTTATAAATATCACTTGCCCGTTGCAAATCAACTAATTCTGCTTCTGATAAACCAAATTTTTGGCCTAAGAATTGCGCGATTAAACCAACACGGGTCATCTTTTCAGCCAGACTACCAATCTTGTCGTGGAATGACACGTTTTGTAACTTCGCAACGTTTTGTTCAATCGTTACCTTTTGATCTTCATGGTAGAAGAAATCGGCATCTTCCAAACGCGCTGTGAGGACTTTTTCGTTCCCAGCAATGACATTTTCCATGAAGTCGGTGTTCCCGTTGCGAACACCGATGAAAACAGGTAATAAATCACCCGCTTGGCTGCGTGCGTAGAAGTAACGTTGGTTATCCTTCATTGAGGTAATCAACACTTCTTCTGGAATTTCAAGATACTTAGGATCGAATTGCCCATAAAAAGCAGTTGGCCATTCAACTAAGTTCGTCACTTCTTCTAACAAGTTTGCGTCTAAATCGACTTGCCAATCGTTTTCTTGGGCCATTGTTTCAATCTGAGTTTGAATTAAGTTTTGGCGTTTAGCTTCATCCGCAATTACGAATTGTGCTTCCAGCGTTGCTTCGTAATCAGTTGCTTTTGCCAATATCACGGCTTGACCTAAGAAACGGTGCCCTTGTGTTGTGCAACCAGTCGTAACGTTTAAAATACTGAAATCGATAATTTCATCGTCTAATAGAGCAACAATCCAGTGAATTGGACGGATATATTCGAAGTCGTAATCGGCCCAGTGCATCCGCGTTGGGAAGGTCATCGCCATAATCACGGCTTTTAGTTCTGGCAAAATTGTTTCAACAGGTTTGCCGATGATTGATTTTTCAACATAGACGTATTCAACGCCTTTTAGTGCTTTAAAAGTAATGTCGTCGGTCGTTAAACCTTGGCCGCGAACAAAACCTTGCGCTGCTTTACTCCAGTTACCTTCAGCATCAAGCGCAATTTTCTTAGCGGGGCCTTTCGCTTCTTCGTGAATGTCAGCTTGCTTGTCCGCTAGGTCTTCGATCAAGACGGCTAACCGGCGTGGTGTTGCGTAAGTTTTGATGGTCCCGAATGTTAAGTGTTGTTCTTCTAAAAAGTCGCGTACGCGCTTTTCTAGTTGTTGGATGCTAGGCATCACAACGTGGGCTGGCATTTCTTCCAAGCCAATTTCTAATAAGAATGGTTTAGTCATTGTTAACGACCTCCGTGTTTGATTCTTGAGCATGTTTTAAGAGCGGGAAGCCACGTTTCTCACGTTCAGCAACGAATGCTTGCGCGATTGAGTGCGCCATCCGGCGAATCCGTGACAAGTAACCGGCCCGTTCTGTAACGGAAACGGCACCATGGGCATCCAATAGGTTGAATGTGTGGCTACATTTCAAGACATAGTCATATGCTGGATGAACAAGGCCTAAGTCAATTAAACGTTTTGCTTCTGTTTCGTATTCATCGAAGAATTTCAAAAGCATGTCTTGGTTACTGTCTTCAAAAGCATATTTTGAATGTTCATATTCAGGTTCTTTAAAAATATCGCCATATAACACGCCATTGCCCCATTCAAGTTCGAACACGTTGTCGACATCTTGAATGTATGAAGCAAGCCGTTCAACGCCATATGTGATTTCACTTGTCACAGGATCGCATTGCAAACCACCAACTTGTTGGAAGTAGGTAAATTGAGTCACTTCCATCCCGTCTAACCAAACTTCCCAACCAACACCGGCACAACCCATTGATGGGTTCTCCCAGTTATCTTCGACGAAGCGAATGTCATGTTCCAAAGGATCGATGCCTAGAGCCCGTAAACTATCCAAGTAAAATTCTTGGATGTTTAATGGGGCTGGTTTCATGACCACTTGGAATTGGTGATGTTGGAATAAACGGTTGGGGTTTTCGCCATACCGACCATCTGCTGGGCGCCGTGAAGGTTCTACGTAAGCGGCGTTCCAAGGTTCTGGTCCAATTGCCCGTAAGAACGTGTATGGGCTCATTGTGCCGGCCCCTTTTTCTGTATCGTAAGATTGCATTAGCATACAGCCTTTTTCAGACCAAAAACGCTGTAAGGTTAAAATCATTTCTTGCACATTTAACTTTTTAACCATTTCAATTCCTCTTTTCCGTATTTTGCGCATAAAAAAAGCCTATGCGACTGTTAAGTCACATAGGGACGATTACTCGCGGTTCCACCCTACTTCAGCTCAAAGCGAGCTGCTGCTTCATTGGTATGACTCCGAAACGCCAATCCACTCAAGTCTTGTTCTAGTTCTCACTCACCTAGAATCACTGTCTGACCGTCTTAAGGGACCCTTTTCTTCAACGTCTATTAAGTTGATTACTATTTTAGTCGTCTTTTGGCGTGCTGTCAATTTCTGACGACACTTTTTTTAATTGTGGTAATTGACTATCGAAACTGTACATCTTATCGATGAATTGCTTACTCTTGAGCGATAGGCCAACCGTGTCTTGATAAATCCGGTCGATCATCGTCTTAAGCTCCATCTGCGTTGTCTGTTTGACGTTGACCGATTGAATCTTGAATAAATCAATCACTGAAAAAAGACGCAGATAATAGATAGCCCGTTGACTACCGTGGAATCGATTAACATCCAAGTGCCAGTGGCGTTGACAAAGCAGCCCGCCATAACTCTCAGAATAATCAAACGGCAAATCAGAACGCCCACAAACCGCACAGACTTGCAGTTGTGGCTGCACCCCGAAGACTTGTAACATCTGAATCTCGATAATGTGCGTAATCATCGCCGCGTCAAAGCCTTCATCGATTAATGAGAGTGCCTGTTCAATCTTCGGATACCAACTGCCGAGCGGTTCGCTATCCGGAAAACCAACATCGACTAAGCCTAAGATATAGGTCGCATAGGCATTTAAAAACAAGTCATTGCTAATCGATTGAAACTGACTCGCCGACTTGACATTATTTAAAAAGGATAAGCCATCATCGCGAATGTCGCCACCGTACTCAGCTTGGGTAAATGGCAAAATAGCCGCACTCAAGCGAAACTTCGGTTTATTCGCACCGCGTAAGTAAAACATCTTTTTGCCAAAGCGATCGGTCAAAATCTTGACCAGCATATCTTTTTCTTTATAGTTCTTCCGATACATCACTAGACCATTAAAGTCTTCGAATCGATGTTCCGCCATTGCTTAAGCCTACAATCTCTTTTTATTGTAACCAAATTCACGGAGGTATTGGTTATTGTCACGCCAATTCTTTTGAATCTTAACCCAGAGCTTCAAGTTGACTTTTTCGCCAAGTAAAGCTTCAATTTCGCGACGTGACCGAATCCCGATTTCTTTGATAATGGAGCCCTTTTGACCGATGATAATCCGTTTTTGACCATCACGTTCAACAATGATATTCGCTTCAATCTGGAGCTTACTATTGACGCGGTCTTTCATCCGTTCCACAACCACGGCAACAGAATGGGGCACTTCTTCATGCGTTAATTCAAGAATTTTTTCCCGAATCAATTCACCAACAACGAAATATTCTGGGTGATCCGTTAATTGATCTTCTGGGTAGTATTGAGGGCCTTCTGGGAGTATTTGTTCCAATTCTTTTAACATTTCAGGGACATTGTTACCTTCTAATGCAGAGATTGGGTAAACCCCCTTGAAATCTAATTCATGCCGATATTGTTCAATCATTGGTAATAAATCGTCTGGATGAATCGCGTCAATTTTGTTAACAACCAAATAAACGGGTTTTTTGACGTTCTTCAATTGGTCCATGATGTATTGATCCCCAGGCCCTTTTTTATCAATCCCACTAATCATGAATAAAATGGCATCAACTTCGTTAAACGTCGATAGCGCTGCTTGATCCATGTATTCATCTAATTCATTATGTGGTTTATGAATCCCTGGTGTATCAACGAACACGATTTGCGCGTTGTCATCCGTGTAGATCCCTTGAATTTTATTGCGAGTCGTTTGTGCTTTTGATGACATGATGGCAATTTTTTCACCGATCATTCGATTCATAAAAGTTGATTTTCCAACATTTGGTCGGCCAACAATGGCCACAAAGCCTGAGCGATATGTTTCTGACATAATAGTCCCCTTTTTAGTTAAATATGGCGTGTCCAAAGACAATGGCGCCAATCAATAGCGCTAAAATTGCGCTGATTAAGACACTGGCTGCACTGATATCTTTAATCTGCTTAGCCAATGGATGGTACTGGTGATCGACTAATAAGTCCACGAGATGTTCCATAACTGTATTCCAAAATTCAGCCATAAAAACGATAAAAATCGCGAAAATAATCGCTAACCAATCTAAATAATGTAACTGACAATAAATACCGAAAGCAATCGCAACGAGTGCAAACCAGGCATCACGCCGTAAATTAGCCTCAGTTTTAAAGGCGGTCCATAATCCACCGAGTGCGTGGCGTAGTGACTGCCAAAAATGTTTATTCTTGCCCGTTTGTGGTTTTTTACCGTTGTAATCCAAATTCATCGAGGATCTTCTCCTGTAATGGAATCATTTGTGCTTCATCTTCACTATGAATGTGATCATAACCATTTAAGTGTAAGAAGCCGTGAACCATTGTGTACCCTAATTCACGTTCAAATGAATGTCCATAAGTTTCAGCTTGTTCAGCTGCTTTTTCTAATGAAACAAACAAATCACCGATATTCTTGGGAATGTCGAATAGTTCTTCAAAGTTGGCTGGTAATCCTTCTTCTTCAGGATCTTCTTCGATTGCAAAACTGATGACATCAGTCGCACGGTCAGTATCGCGGTATTCCTTGTTAATTTGGCGAATGCGTTCGTTCGTCACAAACGTGACAGACATTTCTGTGTCTTCAGGTAAATCTAATTGTTGCCCGGCATATTCTAAAATATCCGTGACCAGTTTTACGTTTGCTTCTGCAACTACTTTTGTTTCATCGATAATTTGGATATCCATTCAAGTGTTCCTACTTTCTCATCTTTTCAATCGCCGCATAGGCGTTAATAATCTTAGCAACAACTGGGTGCCGTACCACATCTTCTGAACTGAACTGTACGAAAGCAATCTTAGGAATATCGTGCAAAATATGTTCAGCTTGCACCAAGCCGCTCATTGTTTTCTTAGGTAAGTCAATCTGGCTAATATCGCCGTTGACAATCATCTTCGAGTTAAACCCAAGTCGCGTTAAGAACATCTTCATCTGAGCAGGCGTTGTATTCTGGGCTTCGTCCAAAATAACGAAAGCTTCTTCTAGTGTTCGGCCACGCATATACGCAAGCGGTGCAATCTCAATGACACCACGCTCTAACAAACGTTCAGTATGTTCTTTACCCAAAACGGCATACAATGCATCATAAATCGGTCGTAAATAAGGGTCCACCTTTTCCTTTAGATCACCTGGTAAAAAGCCTAAACTCTCACCAGCTTCAACCGCAGGACGCGTTAAAATGATCCGTTCGACTAATCCTTGTTTCAACGCCGCAACGGCCATGACAACGGCTAAGAATGTTTTCCCCGTTCCGGCGGGGCCAATCCCAAACGTGACATCGTTTTGACGAATCGCATTCACGTATTGACGTTGACCGAATGTCTTCACGCGAATATGCTGCCCTTTACGATCCTTGATTAATGGCTCCGTGTAAAGTTCTTGGAAACCAGCAATCGTGCCTTTTTGGGCCATCTTCGTCGCACTCACCACATCACTACTATTGAGCTTAATGCCATGTTGTAACAGCGCCACTAAGTTTTCTAAAACAGAAGCGGCTTGGTCAACTGCTGGTTGTTCGCCGCGAATGGTAATATGCTCGTCAAACGCAATCAGTTCGACAGATAAGCTTTCCTCGATGATTTTTAAAAAAGTATCGTGTGTGCCCATTAAAGCGGCCGCTAAATTTGGCGTTGCCAATTGAAATAAACGCTCATCTGTTTCAGCCAACAAAGATAACTCCTTCCAGAGTGTGACTGCAACTGATTCTGAGTATTATCTAGCCCAGAAAATAAACGACTTTAGTCGATTATTAACTACACGTCGTAAAGTGAAGAATCAAGTTGCAACCGCACGTTTCAACTTCATTTGTTTTAGAATGAAAACTACCATCATTCTATCACAAACAACAACCGTTTTAAAAGTAGCCAGCCGCGCTAATTCACGAATTTATGGTCAATTATCAAAATCTGAATTAACGACCATAAAAAAAAAGCGGGACTCCCCAGAGGAAGTCCCGCCTAAAATTAACTTAATTTTGATTTAACGACTTGATTGACCATAGCGCCATCAGCTCGTCCTTTGACCTTAGGCATGACATATTGCATCACCTTGCCAAAGTCAGCCTTACTTGTCGCACCAGTAGCCTGCATTGCTTCGTCAACAATGGTGACCACTGCTGCTTCATCTAGCTGCTCTGGTAAATAAGCTTGTACGATTTCAATTTCTGCTTTTGTTTGTTCAGCGAGATCTGCACGATCGCCCTTTTCAAACTCAGCTAATGAATCCTTACGTTGCTTAAGTTGTGATGATAGTACACTTAATTCTTCGTCAGAAGATAAGTCTTGCCCCGCACTAATTTTGGCGTTAGTTAAAGCGGTCTTTAAACTCCGAATAACAGCTAATCGCAACTTATCTTTGGCCTTCATCGCCGTTTTCAAATCAGAACTTAGTTGTTCAAGTAAACTCATTCAATCATTTCCTTTATCTAAGAAATTAGAACTTCTTACGTTTTCTTGCAGCTTCTGATTTCAACTTACGTTTTACACTTGGTTTCTCGTAAAATTCACGTTTACGATATTCTTGTATTGTACCAGCTTTTGATACGGAACGCTTGAAGCGACGAAGAGCATCATCTAGAGATTCGTTACTGCGAACGACTGTCTTGCCCATATGATATCCCTCCCCTCGCGTGCTAAGTATAACCGTTTACGTTCGTTAAAAATTTAACTTCACGTGAACCGTTCTTTGCTATTATAGCGAATGTTGAAAATACGGTCAATAACCCACAGGGAATTAATTGAATATTTTTTCAAATCTAGCGATTTTTTCGATAATTATGGTATGATAGCGCTATAAAAGTGAATAAAGGAGCATGCCTTATGCCAGAATCTAAACCATTAACCGTTTTTGTGCTTTCGGACTCAGTCGGCCAAACCGCCCTCCAATTAGCACAAGCAGCGCTCGCCCAATTTCCGGACGTTAAACCTGATCTCGTCCGCTTCCCCTTCGTTCACACGCAAGAGAAACTCATGGACGTCTTAAGCAAAGCGGTTCCTGAAGAAACAATTGTGGTCCATACATTAGCCACTAACGGTCTTTCTGAAATCGCCGAAACCTATTGCCAAGCGAAAAAAATTGCCAGTTTCGACATGATGTCACCAATGACACAAATGATTACTGCTAAAACCAACAGCACGCCAACTGGTGAAGCTGGGGCACTACATCATTTGAACGATCGTTATTTTGATCGCATTTCAGCGATGGAATTTGCTGTTATGTACGATGATGGTAAAGACCCCCACGGTTTCTTAGAAGCAGATATCGTGTTGCTCGGTGTTTCTAGAACGTCTAAGACGCCGCTGTCGCTCTTTTTAGCCAATCGGAATATCAAGGTTGCCAACTTACCAATCGTGCCACAAGCGCACATTCCAGACGAAATCTGGCGGGTTGATCCTAAGAAAATTATCGGCCTGATGAATACACCAGAAGTCCTCAATAACATTCGCCGGGAACGGATGATTGCTTATGGGTTAAATCCTGATACCACTTATTCAGACATGGGCGAAATTAAAGCTGAATTGGCTTTCGCCCAAGACCTGTATGATAAGATTGGTTGCCAAGTGATTAATGTTGCCAACCGTTCGATCGAAGAAACTGCCACAATTATTCTTGAACGCATGGGCCTCGATTTTGCGGGCAGTGCGAACGATCACGTCAATTAAAAAAAGCGTTCAAATCTGAAATCGATTTGAACGCTTTTTTAATTTGTTAATGTTTAATCGTTAAAAAACTCGCAACCGAACTACGCTGCGAATGAAACGCATTAATCATCCCTTCACTACGGTACCCCATGGCAATCCCACCAATCAACAGTTCATTTTCCGGAATACCCATTGCTTTGCGGACCGCATCTGGATACTTGGCCGTTTCATAGGCAGGAATTGTATCAACTTGTTCGTTAGCCGCGGCTAACAGAATCGACTGACTAAAAGCCCCCATGTCATAAATCATCCATGGCGAAACTTTGCGCTCAACCGTCAAGTAAGTCACGGCGGGCGCGTTGAACAGATGGCGTTGTAAATCGCTAAAATTCGCTAACCCGTCTTCGCCAAGATAGGCACTGATTTCATCATTCCACACGCGACTGTTCTCAGCCATTAACGGTCCCCAGTCTGTCCGGTGAATCACGTTTAAATCAGAGTAGCCTTTCATCCGGTTTCCCGTTCGTTCTAAATGATCGGCTAACGTTTCACCCGTCGCTACATAGACTTTCCAAGGTTGTGAATTCGTCCACGACGGTGTTCGTTGGGCGGACACCATTATTTTTTCGATTAATTCATCCGAGATCGGTTTGTTTGGGTCAAATGACCGAATTGCCTTGCGGTGATTAACCACATCGTTAAACTCCATGTGCTTTCCTCCTCCAACTAACACTTATTTAGCGCGTTAATTACATTTTAATAACGCTCATAATACCAGTGTGTTGGCGTTTCACCTAATCATTTGATTGGACTAGAAAGTCCCACCACCGGAACCGCCACCGAAACCGCCTGATGAGCCGCCTGAAAAGCCGCCAGAACCACCACTAACACTTGTTGGATTAGCAGCACTGACCGCACTGCCAACACTACTATTGAGAGCTGTTGTAAAGGATTGACCGATGTTCAACCCCCCAGTATACCCGTAGTAATAATAATAACCCAGAGGCATTGTTTGAAGTTGTTCCGGCGTCAATCGAATCTTCAAAGCTTTAACGACCTTATCAGCAATCCCGAAGGCCGTTGCATAACTCAAATATCGATCCCACAATAGTACATCTGGGACATTCGCCATATCGAGTGTCGAAATATCCTTTAGCATTTGTTTAAAGCCTTGCCATTCGCCCCGTTTTTCGTAACCCAATTGCGTCCATAGTTGCAAATTAAATCTACGCCAGACGGTTAAAATGAAGACAAGCCCCATCGGAATGAGCGTCCACCAAGCAACTAAGCCAATCAAAGCACCAAAAATCAAAATTAAAAATAGGGCGCCAAGGCCGATTAACCAATAATTCAAACTGGTCATTAACTCAGCGATGTGTTCTCGTAACCACCCGCTACGACTTGCTTCAGTCGCCACTGCTGTTTGCCACCCATGGTAATGTTGATTGAACAGTTTTGCACTATGCCGTTTTGGATATTTCTCAATCTCAAATAGACTGACATGCTGCCCATCACCAATCACATCAAATAGCCAGCTAACTAACTTCTTTTCTGAATGTGATAACTGATTGCGATTGACGAGCGTTAATGAAAATTGCGGCGTTTTTTTATGGAATAGTTCCTTCTTTGGTTCCTGAACATCAATTGTTAGATTCTTTCGAGCAACTAAGTCTAGAATCGTTGCGGATAAGCTCTCCGCCCCTGCTGTCTCCGTAATTGGTAATGCCAACAACTGACGCACAACCGCAGGCCCATTTTCATCTGGTAAATCATAGACGTGTTCTGGTGCCTGTCCAGTATAAGTCATCACAGGAAGCGTTTTTCGAATTTTACGTAAAATTAACAAGAACATGCCGGGCGCTAAGACCACTGCTCCTATAGATAAAAGCCAATAACGGCGTTTTTGTGCTTTGCGTTCTTGATTAGCTTGTTGCGCCAAACGCGCTTCTTGTTTGATAATGGCTTCCCGACGTGATTGATCAATCTGATTCGGATTCGCCGCAGTCACCGCCGTTGGAAAAATAATATGGCTTTCGACAAATTGGTTTGCTGGATTATTAGCGAGTTTAATTGTTACCCGGCCTTTATCGGGTTCAACGACTTGTTGCCCATCTAAATTGCCGTGCGTCCATGATTTGAGGTCTGCTTTTTTGAATGTGGTAGGTAATTGTATTACCACTTGAACGTTTTGTAAGTCACTATCCCACGCATCGCCAATCACTTTCCAATTCAATTCCGCCGTATCACGATAATTAATAATCAGATTTTGTAACTGATATTTCAAAGTAACCGCTAATTGATTGCCATCTTGTGCAGTTTGGTATAGTTTGAACCGATAATTTTGTTGTGCATCAGTTAAGCTATAGGTGCCTTCAGTACCTGATTCACTTTGACTAAACGGATGACCATTAACTGCGACTTGCGGGTTAACCAACTTCTTTGGTTGACCAACGTTTGTTTGGAGATTCTGGTTGATATAGACCCCATGGATATCATCTTGGATATCAAACACCGTTTTTTGTTCGACCTGAGCACTCCCATCAGGTTGTACATCAACGTTTACCTGATAACGACTGATGTCATAGGTATCGGCAGCCTGGACTGGCTGGCTAAAAATAAAGGTCCAAAACGCCGCTATTAAGATAAAAATACCAAACTTAGTTCGTTTTAAATTCATAGTTTGCCTTCGTTCTGCTCAACCTTCGTTAATAAATCAGGGTCGAATTGCCCCGCTTTGAGCATCGCAATTTCATACGCATATGGTGCAAAGTTATGCTTCTTATCTTCGCCAACATATGGGGTTTCTAGAATTTTAGGCACATTAACGAGTTGTTCATGCTGTAAGACATGGTTTAGCGCATCAAATCCGATTTCACCAAAACCAATATTGGCATGACGATCTTTGTGTGCGCCTTGTGGGTTCTTAGAATCGTTTAAATGAACAACTTTTAAGCGGTCCAAACCGATAATGTGATCGAATTCATTCAAAACGCCGTCAAAATCTTCACGCACATTATATCCGGCATCATTTGTATGACAAGTATCAAACGTCACTGATAACTTTTCATTGTAAGTCACGCCATCGATCATCTGTGCAAGTTCTTCAAATGACCGCCCGACTTCGGTTCCTTTACCTGCCATGGTTTCTAAGGCAATTTGGGCGGTTTGATCAGGTCGTAAAATTTCGTTTAATCCTTTGATAATTTGTTGAATACCAGCATCTGCACCCGCCCCAACGTGTGCACCTGGATGCAAGACGATTTGAGTGGCCCCTAATGCTTCAGCGCGTAACACTTCTTCTTGTAAAAAAGAGACCGCAAACTTGAAGTTCTCAGGCTTCACTGTATTCCCTAAATTAACGATGTATGGTGCATGAACAACAATTGGACCTAAGTTGTGAGCTTCAATATAGGGTTTTGCTGCTTCAATATTTAATTCTTCGATTGGTTTGCGGCGCGTATTTTGTGGCGCGCCGGTATATATCATGAAGGCATTTGCACCAAAATCAACTGCACTCTCCGCTGACCCTAGTAACATCTGCTTGCCCTTCATACTAACGTGACTCCCTAATAACATTCCACTACCTCCATGCATTTTGATTACCTAGATTGTCACAGAAAGCGCAACAAAAAGCAAGACGAAACCTAACCCATAAAAAAAGCCCGCCATTCAATTGAATGGCGGGTTATCTTATTTAATCTTAGGTTCATAGAAATGCCCGAGAATTTTGACAGCTTCCGTCATGCTGACGAATGCGTGGTCATCCGCTTGTTTCATGACCATTTCTAAATCATGCATTTCAAAGCGAGAAATAACGGTAAATAACATCGTCTTTTCTTCACGGTTATATGCCCCTTCTACGTCGTGGACAATCGTAATCCCACGCCGCATTTCGTCTTGAATCATTTGAATCACAACTTTGGACTTATCGGTAATAATCATCACTTGCAGTTTTTGTTGGCGCGTGTAAACCATATCGATGACTTTGCCGTTGACAAAAATACTCAAGATACTATAGAGCGCATGTTCCCAACCAAAGAGGAACCCAGCGGCAAAAACGAGCGCCACATTAAACATGATATTGATTGAACCGACTGAACGGCCGGTTTTTTTGCGCAGTACAATCCCAATGATATCTAAGCCACCAGTGGAAATATCGTTTTTCAAGGCCATCCCGGTCCCAAAACCGTTAATTACCGCCCCAAAAATCGCACAGATAATCGGATTAGCCGTTAGCTGTGTAAAGGGCATAATCTGTACCATAACACTTGAAAAAACAACTGCAATAAACGTATAAATGGTGAAATGGTGGCCAATTTTGAACCACGCAAGAATAAATAATGGCACATTTAACACGAATAACATCAATGACGTTGATAATGGAAATGGTAGAAACGGCATAAATTTCGACGTCACTGTATGAATGAATTGCGCGAACCCGGTAATCCCAGAGGCGTAAATGCCACCTTCTTCCCAGAAAAAGTTCAATGCAATCGACACACAAATTCCGTATAAAATGGCTGCCGAAATCTTCGCCATATTTTGATGTTTCCGAGCTAAATCGTCCACTTGAATATCACACCTATCCACTTTTGATGTCTTTCATTCTAGCATACCATTTGTGAATACTAAAGGATTTCTTGGAATTAATGCGCCCAATTTTCACGAATGAAAGCACGGCGTGTCCCCTCGACCAATTCTGCTCTAAATGGTTCTTTTTTATAGAAATCTTGGTGATATTCTTCGGCTGGATAGAACGGTTTGGCAGCCTCAATTTGCGTGACAATCGGTTCGTTGAAGCGACCACTATCGATTAATGCTTGTTTGGAAGCTTCCGCGATTGCACGTTGCTCAGGCGAGTTAACGAAAATCACCGGCCGGTAACTATCGCCACGATCTTGGAACTGCCCCATGGCATCGGTTGGATCTGTTTGGCGCCAATAAATTTCAACTAATTCCGCATAAGAAATAATCGCGGGATCAAATGTAATTTCAACTGCTTCAGTGTGCCCCGTCGTATGCGAGCAAACTTCCTCATAAGTTGGATTAGGAACATGCCCACCGGTATAACCAGAAACAACCTTGATAATCCCCGGTTGCTGATCAAACGGATGAACCATGCACCAAAAACACCCACCGGCAAAAATTGCTGTATCAGTTGCCATTATTGTGCCCCCTCTTCAAATAAGCTTAGATATTGACCGTAACCTTCATTTTCGAGTTGTTCGACTGGAATAAATTTTAAAGCTGCTGAGTTGATGCAATAGCGTAATCCACCAGCTTCTTGCGGTCCATCATTAAAAACGTGCCCTAAATGCGAATTAGCTTCTTCACTACGGACTTCAACGCGTTCCATCCCATAAGATTGGTCCCGGCGTTCCGTCAAAGGCGCAATTGGCTTTGTAAATGAGGGCCAACCACAGCCTGCATCATATTTATCTAACGAACTAAATAATGGTTCATGACTGACAACATCCACGTAGATGCCTTGTTCATCAAAATCATCATACTCACCGGTAAATGGGGCCTCCGTCGCATTTTGTTGGGTTACCGCATATTGTTCCGTCGTTAACCGTTGTTCTAAATCATCTGTCATATCCATCACTCCTTCGTGTTTATTATTATAAGCAGATACAAACAGATAGCGACAAATATGCTCAGAGTGTTCTGACAGTCTGGGATTTCCTGAGGATTAAAGTGAATTGACTGCCATCAAATAAAAAAGATGCCTCAAATTTACTTTTGAGGCATCTTATATGCGTTAATTTTGATTTAACTGTTGTTGCACTGCTTTAAAGTCAGCATAGACTTCAGCAAGTGGTACCGTAATTTCAACACCACTAATCATGTCTTTAACATGTGCTGTTTGATCAGCTAATTCTGATTCACCGATTGTAATCACCATTTGGGCGTTTAACTTATTAGCTGTTTTAAATTGCGCTTTTGGTTTACGATCAAGATAGTCTCGATCAGCGGTTAAACCTGTATCACGAATCTTTTCAACGATTTGGAGAGTTGTCGCACTTGTTTCAGCGCCAATTCCAACGACATACACATCGAGTTTAGATTCTGGAACCAACGCTTCGTTTTGCGCATTCATTAATAATAATAATCGTTCAACGCCTAAACCAAAACCAACCCCTGGCATGTCTGGGCCACCAAGTTGTTCAACTAACCCATTATAACGGCCACCGGCTAAGACGGTTGTGTAGCCGCGACCAAGCACCTTATTATTTGTCATAATTTCAAAAATTGTGTGATTGTAATAATCGAGTCCGCGCACCATTTCAGTATCCACTTCATATGGAATGTGCAATGTTTCAAGTAAGTGCTTAACCGTTTCAAAGTGCGCCGTTGCTTCTGGTGTTAAGTAATCCAAAATAACAGGTGCATCCTTCACAATTTCTTGGTCCTTAGCATCTTTACTATCTAAGACGCGCAATGGGTTCTTGTGTAGACGAACTTTAGAATCGTCACTTAATTCATCAAAATGTGGTTCAAGATAGCTGACAAGGGCTTCATGATAAGCCGCGCGACTTTCCGCATCCCCTAAGGTATTGATGGCCAGTTTTAAATCCGTAATATGGCATTCACGTAATAAACGCATCGCCATGCTAATGACTTCAATATCGACCGCTGGATTCTCAGAACCAAATGCTTCGACCCCAATTTGATGGAACTGGCGTTGCCGGCCTGATTGTGGCCGTTCATAACGGAACATTGGTCCCATGTAATACACCTTATAAGGTTTTTGATGTTCTGGCCCATAAAGTTTATTTTCTACGAACGCCCGTACAACTCCAGCTGTGCCCTCTGGACGCAGCGCGATATGCCGATCCCCTTTATCCATGAAATCATACATTTCTTTGCTGACAATATCAGATGTATCGCCTGAACTCCGTGAAAAGACATCATAGCTTTCAAATAATGGTGTTCTAATTTCGTTGAATTGATAGCGGGCAAAAACGTCGCGTGCCGTTTTCTCCACTAATTGCCACTGGTTTGAATCTCCAGGTAAAATATCCGCAGTTCCTTTTGGCTTTTGATAGCCCATGATCATTCCTCCAAATGGATACCAAATAAAAAAACACCCCTGTCGTTGAACAAGGGTGCTTAAATGCACGGTACCACCTTAATTTTAGCTTAATTATATAACGTTGTTGCCAACGGTGTGCGACCACACAGACCTCAAAAGCAGTCTCGGCGTGCCATTGATTTCTTGCAGCTGTGAAATCATCTCTGTCGTAGGGGGCTTAGCCTTTACTTTATCACTGGTCATCACTTATTCTTATTGTTATAAGATTAACGTTATTTCAAAAAAAAGTCAATCAATCTTGAATTTTTTGTAACTTTTTCGCTGAAACTCTTTAGAAAGTTGAGTTTTTTGCTATAATTAACCTTATAAATTAATAAAACATAACAAAGGTGTTGAAAAAAATGCAGAAACCTTTGAGCTGGTTTAAACACTATCCGGCCGTTATTATATTAGCATTACTCGTTTTTGTCGGTCTCTTTGTGACCCACGCGCTGGCTGCTTACCAACAAATTACGATTAAAGCGAACGTCGTAAACGTTCGCCAAGGCCCTGGATTATCTTATGATGTCATGAGTCAAGCCAATAAAGGCGAAACAATGAATGTTATCTCACAAAAGAATAATTGGTACCAAGTGCGCTTAAGTGGTGATAAGATTGGCTGGGTTGCTAGCTGGTTAGTCGATAACACCGAAGTCAGTGCCACTTCAAACCGAGTCGCTAAGGTCACCAACAGTTTTGCCAATGTCCGCCAAAGCAGTAGTGCCGATAGTCAACTACTCGGTAAGTTAAATCAAGGTGACGAAATTACAGTCTTATACCAACAAAACGGTTGGAGCCAGATTAAATACAACTCAGCAGTTGGTTGGGTACAAAGTGATTTAATCGAAGTTTCCGACCAAGCTCCGGCGACTGTTCAAAAAACGACAACCGCTGAATCTGAGTCTACGGATACTGATACAAGTAGCTCCGCGATTAAATCAGTGACCACCCAACTGGATAATACCAAGCTACGCACTGGTCCTGATGTTTCGTATCAATATACCCAAAGCTACCCGGCCAATACCAAGCTAACTTATATCAATAAGAGTGGTACTTGGTATCAAGTTAAAGATGCCGATGGTAATACCGGTTACGTCGCAAGTTGGGTTGTCACTCCTTCTGAGAAGAATGAAGTTGTTAAGACTAGCGCTACTTCCCTTTCTGAAGCCACCATTGTTTTAGATGCTGGTCATGGTGGCACCGACGTCGGTGCACTTTCAACTAAGTCTAAGTATGAAAAAGACTACACATTAGCGACCGTCGATGCGATTGCTAAAAAATTAAAAGCGGCTGGTGCTAACGTCGTGCTAACGCGTTCAAATGATAGTTTTGTCGATCTCGAACCGCGACCTGCTCTTGCCAATAAATTAAAGGCTGATGCCTTTATCAGCGTTCATTTTGATTCAAGCAATGAAGCCAATGAAGCATCCGGGACAACAACCTACTACTATTCAAGCAGTAAGGATATGAGCCTCGCGAAGGCCATCAACAATCAGACTAAGACATTACCGCTTAACAATCGCGGCATTGAATACGGCAATTATCAAGTCCTTCGCGATAATCAACGGCCTGCTGTTCTCTTAGAACTCGGCTACATCAATTCTGATAAAGACTTTAGTTATATTAGCAGTGCTAATTACCAAGCTAAAGTCGCTGATGCCGTTTATACCGGCTTAACCGACTATTTCAAATAACTAAAAAAGAACCGTTGAAGTGAACCCCCGATATTGGACCAAAATCCAATATCGGGGGTTTTTATATTGACTAAATATTCTAAAACATTAAAAATAAAAGTTGTTCAGGATTATCTAACGTCATCCTTAGGTTATGAATTAATAGCGAGAAAATATGGTATTAAGAGTAACTCACTAGTTGTCTCGTGGGTTCAACGTTATAAGGCCTTTGGCCCAAAAGGACTAGATGTCCTATCACCCGAAAAAACATTTGATGGCTCATTTAAGATGAATGTTTTAAAATGGATGAAAACGAATAAGGCTTCTTATCCGAAAACCGCACTTCATTTTAATATCTCAAATGTCGGGACCATCTGGCAATGGCAACATATTTGGGAGACTGAGGGTGCTGATGCCTTATATCGTTTCAAAGGACGGCAAACAATTATGTCAGCTGATAAACAATCAAAAAAACGGCAACAAACAGAGTTAGAACGTCTTAGAGAAGAAAATGAATTGCTACAAATCGAGAATGAATACCTAAAAAAATTAAGAGCCTTAGTCCAGGAAGAAGAAAACAACAAGCGCAAGTTATCCAAGAGCTAAGGCTTAAACACAAACTAGTAAAAATTCTAAAAATAGTTGGTATGGCCAAAAGTACGTATGAATACATTATTAGTCATGAACCGAACGGTTCATCTGACCAATCTGTTAAACAAACCATCCAAATAATCAAGAAGAATCATCCAGCGTACGGTTATCGTCGTGTAACTGGTGAATTACATCGTATGAATATCTTAGTAAATCATAAAAAAGTACTTGTCTTAATGCGAGAACTGCAATTACTATCAACTGCATTTAACAAACGTACTCGTAAATATAATTCATATAGAGGCAATGTTGGCACCGTTGCTAAGAACTTGATCAACCGTCGTTTCTTCACTGATCGTCCTTATCAAAAACTAGTAACAGACGTTACTGAAGTTCGCTGGGGAACCAAGACAATTGATGAACGCGCCTATTTCACATGTATTTATGATTTATTCTCAGGTGAAATTCTCAGCCATCAAGTTAGTAAACACCCTACTGTTGAATTTACTACAACTGTTTTGAATCGAGCAGTTAAGAAAATCCCTAAGAATTTAAAATACCGGACAACAGTCCACTCAGATCAAGGATTTCAATACCAGCATCAAGATTGGACTCATATCTTGAAAGAACATCGCATTTTTCAAAGTATGTCTCGCAAAGCAACATGTTTAGATAATGCAGCAATGGAGAGCTTTTTCCATATTATGAAAGCCGAAGCTTTCTACCAAAAAGAAACCGATACTTATGAAACGCTAGTTTCACAAATATCGGTTTGGATTGATGATTATAATTTTTCAAGAATTAAAACAAAACTGGGTTGTAAAAGTCCGATTGAATATCGAATTTTTACAACCCAGAAAGCTGCTTAAAGTTTCGTCCAATATTTGGGGTTCACTTCACGTCAGATTAAATCTGACGGTTCTTTTTTTACATAATTGGGGCAAACAAACGCGCTAAGTTCTGTGACCAACGTTCTTGATTGCTTTGCTCTTGTATCCGTTGTTTCGTAAATGGTAAGCATTCTTTTAAATCAGCCGTAAAAGATTGTTCAAGTTCAGTTGCGAGTTGTGCATCATATAAAAAAGCGGTCGTTTCAAAATTCAATCTAAAACTGCGAATATCTAAATTAGCCGTCCCAACCGCTGCTAGTTGCCCATCAACTAACATTACGCGTGATTTAAATCCGGTTGATTCAGAGAAGTAAATCTGACCGCCCGCCTTCACGATTTGTCTAGCGTAATACAAACTCGCATGATGAATCATTTTATGTTTTGCACGTTTGGCCATCATGATCTTCACAGTCACCCCAGAATTAATGGCTAACACTAACGCCGCCAATACAGAATCATCCGGAATAAAATATGGGGTCTGAATCCACAGCCGTTTTTTAGCGGCAGCAATCATCTTCAAAAAGCCTAACTTAATCTCATCGAGTTCTCGATCAGGTCCACTTGATACCAGTTGCATGCTAGTCTGCCCGTGTTCATCTGAGTTAGGAAAATATTGCGGACTGTAATACACCTTTTCCTGACGCGTAGCCGCATTCCAGTCCATGAAAAAGCGAGCTTGAAACGATAACACACCATCGCCGGTAATCCGAATCCGCGTATCTCGTGCAGGAATATTAACGTGATGATTATTCTGGTTAAAATCGCCAAGGTAGGCGGTATTGCCATCAATTACTGCCAATTGCCGGTGGTTACGAAAGTTAAAGCGTAGATTAACGAACCGGAACCGAGAACTAAAAAACGGGACAACTTGGCCGCCGGCTGCTTCCAATGGCTTAAAGAACTGCCGGGATAAATGTTGCGACCCAAATGCATCATACATCACACGCACTTTTACCCCCCGCAGTGCCTTGTAAGCCAATAGATTGACCAGTTGACGCCCGTGTTCGTTGTCATAAAAAGCATAGTATTCAAGATGGATATGATCTTGCGCCCGATTGACATCCGTTAACAACTGTTGATACGCCGCCTTCAAATCCGTTAAAATTGTTACATTGTTTTCCTGGGTCACAACCGCGGTATTTGATACTAAGAAGAGGTTGATTAAGCTCTGCGTTTCTGGCGGTAACGTGTGTTGCTTCTGCGCTTGGCGTAACGCTGCTTTTTGGGAGGTCACCAAGGCATCAATGCCGAGCCGTTCTTGTGTTTTCAAATCGACCATATGATCTTCCGGTAATTTTTTTCCGAAAAATAGATACAAAACAAAGCCGATAATTGGTAAGAAAATCAATACCAAGAGCCAGGCCCAGGTTGCTGCAATATCACGTTGTTGGCGAAATACGGTGATAACAGCCCCGATTGTATTTGCAATCCAAATCAGTGCTATCCCCCAGATAATGATTGCTGTCATTCTTCATTCATCCTATTCTTTAAACCACTTTGCTTTTAATTTGGCTAGCGTACCATTTGCTTGTAAGACCCGATAACGTCGGTTGATAAATTGACGTAATTGTTGATCTTGCGGACGCATCCCAACAGCAAACTGTTCTGCTGCAAAAGGACTGTCGATGGCTTGAAAATCGCTGCCGTTGTGGCGTGACTTAATTTCAAATTGCGCGTAGACTTCATCAATTAAGAGCCCCTTAATCCGATCGGCCTGTAAGTCGATAAACGCATTGTTATAAGTATCATATAGGATTGGTGCATGGTTGGCAATTCTTTGCTGTAATCGTTTAGGATAACGCTCTAGTTGTTCCATCCCAGATGAGCCCGTTTGAACGCCTAATGGTTGGTTGGCTAAATCAGCCATTTGATTAACAGGGTGTTTCTTGAGCGACACAATCATTTGCCGATTAGTCAGATACGGGTCACTAAACGCAACCCGTTTTGCCCGTTGCGCCGTTTTAGAATAACCACTCCAAATTAAATCAATCGTTTGATTATTCAATTCCGTTTCTTTCATATCCCAATCAATCGACTGAAAGTCAACCCGAATGCCACTCCCCTTAAAAATCGCCCGTGCCAAATCAACATCAAAACCGGTTAATTGACCATTCTTCTCACGGTAAGTCATTGGCACAAAACTATCATCAATCCCGACGACTATTTTTTGGCGTTTTTGAATCGTTGCCCATTGATCAGCCTGCTGATTGCGTTGTGCGCACCCTGCTAAACCAATCATGCTCATCAATAAAGCCGCTATTAATGCTGTTTTTTTAAGCTTCATCATTTTGTTGAACCCCGTTTGGTTGTAATTCAAAGATTTGATCAGCAATCTGGTTGGCAAATTGAATATCATGGGTGACAACAATTTGTGTCATTCCCTGCTGTTTCAAATCTAAAATGAGTTGTGCGACACTTGCCACTAACGATGGATCAAGTGCGCTGGTTGGTTCGTCATAACAGAGAATCTCCGGTTGCATCGCCAATGCGCGGGCAATTGCGACTCGTTGACGTTGACCGCCTGATAGTTGGAACGGATAAGCCATCGCCTGAGCACTTAACCCTAGTTGCTGTAATAATTTTGCGCCATCTGCTTTAGCCTTTTTAGCGGGTTGTTTTTTGACCATGATGGGTGCCAGCGTCACATTCTCAAGGACAGAAAGATGTGGGAATAACCGAAAATCTTGGAAGACAACGCCAATGCGCGCCCCTTGTTCCCGATTACTAGGTTCGTAAGGTTTACCATCAATAATAAACCGTCCGCTATCGGGTTGATCAAGCCCACTCATTAACCGTAATAAAGTTGATTTGCCAGCACCACTTGGACCGACAATCGCTAAAATACTCCCTGATTCAACTGATAAATTTAAGTCGTTCAAAATTTGCCGACCTTTGAAGGATTGATTGATATTTTCTAATTGAAACATGTTGCCGCCTCCTTAGCGATAATAACGATAATAGCGTTCCAAACGCCGTAATGCCCATGTACAAATGGCTGTTAACAATAAATAAATAATCCCGACTAGCAAAAGTGGTAAGAGATTGACATCACGCGCACTTGCGACATTGCCAGCCCGCAGTAAATCCCCAATGCCGATAACATACACTAACGATGAATCTTTAATCAAGTTGATCACTTCGTTACCGACAGACGGTAAGACAATTTTAACCGTTTGGGGCACGATAATTTTAGCGATTGTTTGTGGGTAAGTTAAGCCTAAGACCTCAGCTGCTTCGATCTGACCATTATCAACGGCTTGAAAGCCGCCCCGGAAAATTTCGGCAAAATACGCAGCATAATTCAAAATAAAAGCGATTAAAGCAGCATCGAACCGGTTAAAAACAATTCCGACCACGGGTAAACCATAAAATACAAAAATTAGTTGTAATAATAACGGTGTCCCACGCATCAGCCACACATATAAATCTAAAAGATAATGCAGTGGTTTAAACTTAGCTAATAACCCTAAACTTAATAATAAACCAAGTGGAATCGCGCCAATAATCGTTAGGCCAAAAACAGCCAACGTCATCTGCGCCCCACTTAATAATGCTGGTAAAATCGATAAACTATAGTCAATCATGACAGACTCCTCTCATTTGTCCAAAATAAAAAGCCCTCTTTGCGTTTAAAACACAAAGAGGGCTAAATTTCGCGGTGCCACCTCAAATTTTTGTTTGCCTCACAACAAACAACTCAGTTAGTTTTAGACCAATAAAAAAAGTCCCCTGGATTTCTCCAAGAGGACGAATTTATCGCGGTGCCACCTCAGTTTAATAAACTGCTCACGCAGCTTAAACTTATGTAGTTTCTAAAACTACAGCGATAACGGGCTAACGGATCATCTTTATTCGATGATCAAACTCACGGTTGTGCCATTAATCTCAAGGGCCGACTTCCACCACGCATCAGCTCTCTGAACCTCAAGAATTAATTTGGACCGTTCAACGTTTAATGTATTGTTATTCATTCTATTCAATATTGCATCAAAAGTCAATGGTTAATGTTTATTGCTTACCGAAAAGACGGGCCCAGAAACCAACCTTGTGTTGTTTCAAAGTCATCAATGGAACTGTTTCGCCTAGTAAACGACGGGCAATATTCCGATAGCCTTGGCTTGCTGGGTTTTTCGGATCCATCACAATTGGTTCGCCGGCATTGGACGTCTTGATAACCGCATCATCATCAAAAATAATGCCTAACAATGAAATTGAAAGATGTTTGGTAATTTCATCAACATCCATCGTTTCGCCTTCATTCATCATATGACGCCGAATCCGGTTAATTACTAAGCGTGGCGCAATCCGCATTTCTTCTTCTTCTAGCAAGCCGACAACGCGGTCAGCATCACTAACAGAAGAAATTTCGGGAGTTGCAACCACAATTGCACCGTCTGCACCGGCAATCGCATTTTTAAAGCCAGATTCAATCCCAGCAGGACAATCAAGAATCACAAAATCGAATTCTTCTTTTAATTCATTCACGATGGCGGTGACTTCATCAGGCGTTAACGCTTCTTTATCCGCATTTTGAGCGGCTGGCAATAAGTAAATTTTTTCATCAAAACGTTTATCTTTAATCAGTGCTTGGTGCAACTTAGCACGGCCTTGGGCGACATCCACGATATCATAAATAATGCGGTTGCTCAATCCTAAGACAACATCTAAATTACGCAGACCAATGTCTAAATCTAACAAGCAAACCTTCTTATCTAAAAGCGCAAGCGCCGTCCCAATATTGGCGCTTGATGTTGTTTTACCAACGCCGCCTTTACCGGATGTAATAACCAAAGCTGTTCCCATTTTTATTGCTCCTTCATTTTACGATATAATTTTGGATTAATCTGTTTCAAATCCGTTAACTCACCGTAGTCGATAACATGTAAATCATTGATGAAACTTACACTCTGTGCCGTAAATGGCGTCTTCTTGTGATCGAGAATCTCAACTGCGTCTGCTATCCGCAATTGTAACGCGTGTGATAAATCACCTGCAACAACTGCTTCTGCATTATCTGGAAAACCAGCGTGCACAATCCCGGCAACTTCACCAAGTACGAAGATACTGCCCGTTGCTTTTAACGTTGCGCCTTGGTGTAAATTACCGACGAATAAGACATCGCCAACATAATTGACCTCTTGGCCGCTTCGTAAAACATTGGGTTCAACGTGAATACTATTTTCCCGCCGATCAATCTCAGCCTGTTCAATCGTCATGACTTCCGATTGAATGCTTGTCCCATTAAATTCTGGAAACTGCTCAAAGACGGTCGCCAGTGCTTGCTTTTGCGCATCATTCAACAAGCGTCTACCAGTGGTCAGCTCCAGTTCAATCTGATCGCTCCCCAACTGCGGTTGCTCTAAGCGAATCTTATTCAATAATTCCGCTAGTGCAACTAATGCTTGATCGAAATCCGCACCCGCATCAATGTTTAATTCAAAACCTTCTTTGCGTCCTCGTAACGTGACTGCATCCATAGAAAAATCAAACCCCTTACCGTTCTGATTTTAATTTTAGCAATAAATATTTTAAAGGCAAATACAAAAAGACAAAATAAACCAAATTTAATGCAATTGTCGGTGCTAAAACATTACTAATAAATTCGACTGGTGTTACTGTTGCATAACCAATCAAGCGATTCATGATGTAAATCGTACTCTCGAGTAATGTTAAACACAAGACATCGATTAGCCCAATGAAAAAGGCTGAGTCAGGTAAATATTGTTTTAAATAACGCACTGTATAGATAATGAGCGGCACTGCAAAAGTGTACATCCCGATCATCCCCGTATAATACAAATCGTATAAAAGACCAATCCCTGCTGCATACCACGTAAGTTGGCGTTCCTCTGGTAAAACAAAGGCCGTTACCACTAACACGAGCATAAATAGCCGGCTAATCAACGTATGATCTGGTGTATATAACCATTGTTCACATAAATGACTGATGGCGCCATCCAAATAAAACGCAACGAGTAAGTAGATTGGTAATAAATAGCGCCGTTGTAATCGCGTCACACCCATGCTACTCACCTTCAATCGTTCGTTTGATGACAGTCACAACGGTTAAATTGTTTAAATCAGCAGCTGGGGTCACATAAACAGTTAATGCTAACCCAAAATCGTCTTTCTTAACTGCTGCTACCTTACCAAGGTACAAGCCTTTAGGGGTTAATCCACCTAAACCAGACGTGATTACTTTGTCACCTTTTTCGATTGCCGCATCGGTCTTAATCTGCCCGAGCTTCAATTGTTTCCGGTCAGCATTGTAACCGGACATGATCCCATTAACTTGCTTACCATCTTTGGTATTCACCACAGCAGCAAATCCGTTACTACTTTGATCCGTACTTGAAACGAGTTCAACCTTCGAATTAGTCTTGTTGACTTCAACAATCCGTCCAATAATCCCAGACTCAGACATGACGGGCATATCTTTTTTAAGTCCAGCTAAGGCCCCTTTATTGATAACCAATGCATTTTGCCAATTATCAGGATTCCGGGATAAAACAGACGCATTAACGGTTGTATAATCCGTCAAGGTGCCTTTTAAGCCGAGTTCCTTTTTCAAACTTGCATTTTCTTCTTTGAGGGTTTGGGTTTGAACCTTGGTTTGAGCTAAATCATCAAGTTGTGCTTTAAGTTCTTTGTTTTCCTGGTACGTATTAATCAAGTCTGTTAAGGCATCTACCCCTCGACCAATCCCATTGGCCGGCACGCTAATGACTTGGTTAGTGATGCCCGTTACGTCGTTGCCAAATTGGCGTACGAAACTCGGACTCTTTTTGTTATTGCGTAAACCAACTGACATTGCGATGAAGCCCATGCAGACGATTAGCATGATTAATAACACAATTAACTTCTTATTTGAAAAAAATTTTTGCATGGTTTCTTCGCCACCATCCATCCTTAATATCGTAAAGGTGGGACAAAAACCGGTGATCAGTAGTCCTTCCTATAGCAATCGATTCACAACCCGAATCTGTCACTAATTTAGGCGCTACGTCAACGCTGACCGCTTCTTGTCCCACTTCTACTGAACGATTAATTTTTCTTCATAACATCGATATTCTTTAATGATTCGCCAGTTCCGACTGCAACACAGTCTAAAGGATCTTGAGCGATAAAGACTGGCACTTTAGTAGCATCTGAAATCACTTCTGGTAAGTGTTTCAACAATGCGCCGCCACCAGTTAAGACAATCCCGTGATCAATCACGTCGGCTGCAATTTCTGGTGATGTTTCTTCAAGTGTTTCTTTGATGGCTTCGATAATGGCTGTGACAACTTCTTTGATGGCTTCAGCAATATCAACAGCTTGAATGTCCACTGTCTTAGGTAGCCCAGTTACTAAATCGCGACCACGAATGCTCATCGCTTCAATTTCCTTAGCGCGTTCTGGTGATGCTGAAGCGATTTGGAATTTGATTTGTTCGGCTGTTCTTTCACCAATCAACAAGTTATTGTTTTGACGGATGTAAGAAATGATCGCGTCATCTAACTTGTCGCCAGCCATTCGAATTGAACGGCTTGAAACAATCCCACCTAATGAGATTGTGGCAACGTCTGTTGTCCCGCCACCGATATCAACGACCATGCTACCAGTTGGATCCATCACAGGAAGACCGGCACCAATTGCAGCTGCAAATGGTTCTTCAATGACGTATGCATCACGAGCGCCTGCCACCTTAGTTGCATCGATTACAGCACGTTTTTCAACTTCAGTCACACCACTTGGTACGCAGACCATTACAAATGGCTTGCTAGATGAGCGACCTAATGATTTTTCGATAAAATATTTAAGCATGGCAGCAGTTGTATCGTAATCTGCGATCACGCCATCTTTCATTGGGCGAATTGCCACAATACTACCAGGTGTCCGGCCGATCATGTCGCGGGCTTCTGAGCCAACAGCAATCACGTCACCAGTTTGTGTATTTTTAGCGACAACAGAGGGTTCTCTCAAGACAATGTCTTTACCGTCCATGTATACGAGTGTGTTTGCGGTACCTAAGTCAATACCGATATTTCTAGTCCCTAATCCGAACACTATTTTTCTCTCCTTCAGTTACCAAACGTTTTTATAGTCATTGGCATTATATCATAATTTTACGTAATAAAAAACGCAATGTAACTACTATGTTAACGGATTTTCAGAAAATTTGACAGGTCTCGCCTAAAATTAACAGATTCTTAAAGAAAAAAGCGTTCTCTTTTACTCCACTAAGTAACCCTCTTCTCGCAAACTGAGATACTGCTGGCTTCCAATAATCAAGTGGTCTAGGCATACAATGCCCATCAGTTCACCACAGGCGACAATTCGTTTAGTGAAGGCAATATCTTGCGTTGACGGCGTCAACTGGCCGCTTGGATGATTATGCACCAAAATAAATTTTGCTGCAGAATAACGGACCGCTAATTTAAAGACTTCCCGCGGATGCGCAACTGAACTATCGAGTGTGCCAATATAAATCTGTTTCATCTGAATAATTTGATTTTTAACGTCTAAAAAAACAGCTAGCAGTTGTTCTTGCGTTTCGCCCGCTAGTGTTTCAATCATGCGACGGCCAACCATTTGGCTCGATGCGACCACACCAAACCGGAGAGTTCGTTGCGTTTGCAATCGGTGACTCAATTCACAGATGGCTTGGATTTCAATCGCTTTGACTGGTCCAATTCCTGCCAGTGTTTCCAACTGCGTTAAACTTGCTTGTTCTAAATCCCGAAAGTCAGGATAATGCGCTAGCAATTTGCGCGCCACCTCACCAACAGATAGGTGACTATTACCAGAACGCAAAATGACGATTGCCAATTGCTCGTTCGATAAACTTGCTGCGCCGTACTGCATTAATTGTTCTCTTGGTTGTAATTGTCCTGTATTCCCCGCCATTGTTTGCCTCCCACAAAAAAAGACGCATGACGCGTCTTCTTGGTTTAACTAACAATACGTTAATTAACGGGCTTATTTTTCTAAATACGGAATCACTTGAGCCAAATCCCCAACGGTCGCAAGTGTTTGCTGATTGGTTATCGCAGTTGGTGCAATTAAATCAGGGACCATAATCACCGGAATGGCAGCTTTACTAGCGGCCATCACACCATTAGGTGAGTCTTCTAATACTAGGGCACTAGGCGCTGGTAAGGCTAATCTATCCAACGCTTTTAAAAAGATTTCGGGGTTCGGTTTGCCGTGAGTCACTTCGTCTCCCGCAACAATTTGACTAAACCGTGATTGTAGGCCAGTACTTTGCATAAAGTCATCGACCATGCTGCGGAAATTGCTCGATGCAATCACCCGACTAATCCCCTGATTATCACAGTAATCTAGTAAATCGACTAACCCTGGCTTAATTGCAACACCATCTGCTTCAACAACCGTTGCTACGTTACGGTATGAACGATCAATAAATTCTGTTGCGGCCGTTGCCGAACCAAGCTTTGCTTTAAAATAATTGCGTAAATACGTATCAGTGGTCCCTAAGATGGCATGGTGATCTTCAGGTGTAAAATCAAAGCCCATTTCTTTAGCGGCCCGAATATTGGCTTGGTAATAAATCTTCTCCGAATCAACCAATAGACCGTCCATATCAAAAATAATTCCTCTAGTTGTCATTGACTATTCTCCTTTAAAATATTGGCGAATCGTACTAATTAAATATAGCGAACCCGTTACGAGTAATACATCATCAGCCGACACATCCGCTAATAATTCGGTTAATGCAACCGGCCAGTCCGGTTCAAATGTAATCGTCTCATCAACTGCTGCATATTGGGCCGCTGTTGCCGCGCGTGGATTATCAGGAACCGTAGTCAGCACCATCCGCGTCGCTATTTTTTTGAGCTGTGGTAACATCTCATCCAGATTTTTATCACCAAGCGCTCCGAATAACAGGTAAATGTCACGATTTTTAAATTGATGCCGCGTTGTCTGAACCAATTGCGCCACCCCTTCCGGATTATGTGCACCATCCAAGATAATTAACGGCTCATCGTTGATTTTTTCGAAGCGCCCAGGCCAGTTAACCCGTTTTAAAGCACGTTTGATGTCTCGAACCTCTAGTTTTTGTTGCGTCAACTGTAAGTAACACCAAAATACTTGTAATGCAACCGCGGCGTTTTCAATTTGATAATCCCCCATCAGCGGAATCTGTAATTGTCGATACGTTACCGCGTCATTTTGGAAAGTTAACTGTTGCCCCCAAGTAGGTAACGTTTTGACCGCAGCACTCGAAAAATCACAGCCACTAATGGCTAACGAACTATTCAAACGAGTTGCCGTTTCCTCAACCACCGTCAGTGCTTCTTTTGGTAATTGACCAATCACGACTGGATGACCAGCCTTAATGATCCCGGCTTTTTGAGTCGCAATTTCTGCAAATGTCTTGCCTAATAGAGCCTGATGATCAAGACCAATCGACGTAATAACTGATATCAGCGGCGTCAACACATTAGTCGAGTCATACAAACCGCCAATTCCGACTTCCACAACGGCGACATCAACCTGCTGTTGTTTGAAATATAGAAACATCATTGCTGTGATCCATTCAAACTCGGTCACTTCAAATTCGGGGTCAGTTGTTTGAATCTGGGCAACCGTTGTCTGAATTTGTTGCGTAACAGTTACTAAATCGGCATCACTGATTGGTTCCTGATTGATAACAATTCGCTCGTTGAACCGCATAATAAACGGCGATGTGTAACGACCGACTTTTAAACCTAACTCTTCAATCAAACAACTGACCATTTTGACAACGGATCCCTTGCCATTAGTGCCAGTCACATGAATGAATTGTTGGTTTTCTTGCGGATTACCGAGACCTGCCAACAATTGCGTCATTCGGTTCAGGTTCGCTTCTTTATGTAATCTGGGGCGCGAATGAATATACGCCAAAGCTGTTTCGTAATCTGTCACTAACATCGCCAATCTCCTTTAACAAACTGTCTCTATTTTAGCATAGATTGCACGCGAATCGATGCTTAAAAACTGGCGCACACAAAAAGACCACCTCAGTTTTTAAGGTGGCCTTAACGTGCTTTTGGTTGCAACAACTTCCGCTTAATCTAAAAATTCCGTTAATCCTAAAACCTGAATTAACGGAATTTTTGTATTGATGCTCAGTTGCTACCCGCAACCAATCACACTTCTTTCACTAACGTGCTCCTCGAGCAGCCTTTTCCGGTTAACTGCAAAATGGGCATCATGGCAAAAAACGCCACAATGCCCATTTTACTGTTAATCCTCAAAGCCTAACCAGCTCGAGTCGCACTTCTTTTTTAACGTGTTTTCATCAACAGCTTCCTGTGCTTTGCTACACTTATCAAATCGGCGCTTACAGCGCCAATTCGCTAAGTTAGGCAAATGCTCAGAAGCTAACCGTTGATGATGCACTTATGCATTTTTTAATTCTGCTACTCGTTTTTCGACTGATTGGTATTGTTGTTCGTAGTCTGCTTGTTTGTCGCGTTCTTCTTGGACCACTTTTTCTGGTGCGCGGTCTGTGAAGCCCTTGTTTGACAACTTGCCTTTAGCACGTTTGATTTCACCGTCTAAACGTTTCAATTCGCCTTCTAAACGGGCGATTTCTTCGTCTAAGTCGAGCAATTCAGCCAATGGCACATAAACTTCTGCACCACTGATAATGGCTGTCTTCGCCAATGCTGGTGCTGTTAAACCTTCAGCAATTTCAAGTGACTTAGGATGTACGAAGCGTTCGATGAAGTCTTGGTTTTGTTTGAAGATCGTCATTAATGGCGCATCTTGAATGTTGACCAAGACATCAATTGGCTTGCTTAGTGGTGCATTGGCTTCGGAACGGATATTCCGGACACTTCTAATTAGATCGATTAACGCATTCATTTGCGTTGTTGCTTCTGGATCGTCTAATTCAGCGTGCACTTCTGGATAAGCCGCATTGACGATTGAATCGCCAGTATGTGGCATACTTTGCCAGATTTCTTCCGTGACAAATGGCATCACTGGGTGTAATAGACGCAATGTTTGGTCTAAAACATAAGCCAAGTTATAACGTTTATTGGCAATGGCTGCTTGGTCGTCTCCGTAAAGGACTTCCTTCGCCATTTCAATATACCAGTCACAGAAATCGTTCCAGATAAAGTTATACAATGTCCGGCCCGCTTCACCAAATTCGAAGCTTTCATAAAGCCGTGTAACATCTGCCACCGTTTGGTTCAATTGGCTTAAGATCCATTTGTCCGTTAAATCAAGGTTAGCGGCATCTGGCATCTTCGTTGGCGCTGGTGTGTCTTCAAGGTTCATGATGACGAAACGACTTGCGTTCCAAATCTTATTGATGAAGTTCCAGGCAGCATCCATCTTCGTGTAACTGAAACGAACATCTTGGCCTGGTGTTGAGCCACTCGTTAAGAACCAACGCAATGCATCGGCACCGTATTTTTCAATGACTTCCATTGGGTCAATCCCATTACCAAGTGATTTACTCATCTTACGGCCTTGTTCATCGCGGATTAAACCGTGAATGAGGACGTGTTCGAATGGGCGTTGTTCTGTAAATTCGAGACTTTGGAAAATCATCCGTGAGACCCAGAAGAAGATGATATCGTAGCCAGTTACCAACGTATTGGTTGGGAAGTAGCGTTTGAAGTCAGGCGCTTCAGTGTTTGGCCAACCCATTGTTGAAAATGGCCATAAGGCACTACTGAACCATGTGTCTAGGACATCAGAATCTTGAGTCCAGTTTTCGATATCTTTTGGTGCTTCTTCGCCGACATACATTTCACCAGTTTGTTTATGGTACCAAGCTGGGATTTGGTGCCCCCACCATAATTGACGCGAAATAACCCAATCATGAACGTTTTCCATCCATTGTGTGAAGGTATTTTCGAATCGTTCTGGCACAAAGTTCACCTTTTGATCGGTTGCTTGGTTCTTCAAAGCCATTTCAGCAAGTGGCTTCATCTTAACAAACCATTGCGTTGAAAGCCGGGCTTCAACTTGTACACCGGTCCGTTCAGAATGACCAACACTATGTGTCATTGGGTCGACTTTAATCAAATAACCTTGTTCCTTCAAGTCAGCAACAATCGCTTTACGTGCTTCAAAACGATCCATGCCGTTATACTTGCCGGCACTTTCATTCATGCTGGCATCTTCGTTCATGACATTGATCCGTGGTAAGTCATGCCGATTACCGACTTCAAAATCGTTAGGGTCGTGTGCTGGTGTAATCTTCAAAGCACCAGTACCGAAATCCTTATCGACATAGTGATCAGCGATAATCGGAATTTCACGATTCATTAATGGTAATGTGACCGTCTTGCCAACAAGGTCCGCATACCGTTCATCATCTGGATGTACAGCGATAGCAGTATCACCAGGTAATGTTTCAGGACGTGTTGTGGCAATTTCGATGCTCCCAGAACCATCGGTCAATGGATAGTTAACATGATAGAAGGCCCCTTCATCATCTTGATGCAACACTTCGATATCTGATAAAGCCGTCCGTGCTTTTGGATCCCAATTGATGATGTATTCGCCACGATAGATTAAGCCCTTGTTGTATAAGGTAACAAAGACTTTACGAACAGCGTCTGATAAGCCATCGTCTAATGTGAACCGTTCACGTGAATAATCAAGTGATAAGCCCATCTTAGCCCATTGTGCGTGGATGGTTGCGGCATATTCATCTTTCCAGTCCCAGACTTGTTCGATGAATTTTTCACGACCTAAGTCATAACGTGAAATCCCTTGTTCAGCTAATTTTGCTTCCACTTTAGCTTGAGTTGCAATCCCGGCATGATCCATCCCTGGCAACCAGAGTACATCATACCCTTGCATCCGTTTTTGCCGGATTAACATATCTTGTAAGGTCGTATCCCAGGCATGGCCTAAATGGAGTTTACCCGTAACATTTGGCGGTGGAATAACGATTGAATAAGGTTTGGCATCTGGATTGGCATTTGGCTTGAATAAATCAGCGTCTAACCAATCTTGATAACGACCGGCTTCAACTTGATTTGGATCATATTTGGTTGACATTTCTTTGTGATCAGTCATCTTGTTCACTCCTTTAAAATATTGCGTTTAATGGCAAACAAAAAAGCATTCCTCACAATAGGACGAATGCTTTTTCGCGGTACCACCTAAATTAGGACTAGACTAGTCCCCAACTCATGATTTGTTAACGAACGAAATTGTCCGGTTAGCCCTACTTAATTTCAGGTTAACAGCTCACAAGCTACCGATTAATTGGTCATTGGAAGACGTCTCAGCCATGCATCTTCTCTCTAAACTAGCCCAATCTTAATCGCTCTTGTTCAACGCGTTGTTAATAGTTTAGCTGAGTGAACGCCAAAGGTCAAGCGTCACCGGCGTTCATTCTGAAAATAAATCCCGAATCTTCTCCCCAAAAAAATCCTGAGAACAACATACTGTTATTCTCAGGATTTTTATAGTTTACAATAGTTCAGCAATGATTTCTTCGTCTTGATTTAAGAATTGATCGCCAGCTTTGATTTCTGTCACTTTAATTCCAGCAAGTGAGCGTTCAATCAAGGCATCCACATCGATGCGTTGTTCGTAGAACCGGGTCTTATCTAAGTTAGGCCGGGTCTTCGGTGCTGGTGGTGCAAAAATGGTACAGCAATCTTCGAATGGCATGATTGATAATTCGTACGTATCAATATCCTTCGCAATTTCAATGATTTCATTCTTATCCATTGTCGCAACTGGCCGCACGATTGGCGTTGTTGTGACATCATTGATAGCCATCATACTTTCAAGTGTTTGTGAGGCCACTTGACCGACAGATTCCCCATTAAAAATGGCTAAACCTTGGCGCTTAGCACGGATTTGATCCGTTAAACGCAACATCATCCGCCGTTGAATGGTCATTAAGTAACCTTCTGGCACAGAATGCTTCACTTCTTCTTGAATTTCCGTGAATGGGACTTCGATAAACTTAATCCCACCAACGTATGGCACCAATTTCGCCGTTAATTCTTTGGCCTTATTCAAGGCATTGTCGCTTGTGTATGGTGGGCTAAAGAAATGCACCATTTCAATGTCGACACCCCGTTTGAGCGTTAAGTAACCTGCTACTGGTGAATCAATCCCACCAGATAACATCAACATTCCTTTACCGGCAGAACCGACTGGTAAGCCACCAGCCCCTTGAATCACTTGGTTGGTTAAGTAAATCGCATCTTGGCGAATTTCAACCCGCAAAGTAATGTCAGGTTTTTTCATTTGCACTTCTAATTCAGGTAATTCATCTGATAAGTAACCACCTAATTCGCGGTTCATATCATTCGTATCCAAGAAGAAATTGTGATCAGAACGACGTGTGTTAACTTTGAAAGACATCCCAGGTTTGCCGATTTCTTTCATCATGGCAAGCGCCATTTCTTTAACAGAATCTAAATCACGATCAACTTGGATACTTGGTGAGAAGTTTTGGATGCCGAAGACGTGACGGAGACGTTCGATAACGCCTTCTGCATCGTCGCCGTTTAAAACGATATGCATCCGGTCACGTTTAGGGTGAATCCGGAGTTGTTTATACTCGTGAAGCGCCTTTGTGACGTTCCCGTTTAACCGACCGATAAAATCGTTCCGGTTTTTACCCTTTGTCGAAAGTTCGCCGTAGCGAACCATAATTTCAGTGTATTGCATGCCTATCTCCTTTTAGATGGTAGTTTACGAATTAATTTTTTTGAAGCGTTCGTTAATTTGATCGAACGCTTTGATGAATGCATCCGCTTCTTCTAGCGTATTGTATTCATCGAGGGATACCCGAATGGCGCTTGGCGCAATTTTTTCATTGACGTGCATTGCCTTTAAGGTACTAGATTCAGTCCCTTTCTTCGAAGAGCAAGCACTTGTCGTTGAAATATAGATTTCGTGTTCTTCAAACGCATGAACCGTTGTTTCACCGCGAACACCTTTAATTGCGAAGCACAAAATATGCGGCGCAAAATCAGGCGTCAGTTGTGAAAACATAACCGTTTTATCCGATTGACTGATATGGTTAAAGAGTCGTTCTCGAATAGCTGCTTGGCGGTGTACTTTTTCAGTCTCATCGGTCAATAACAAACGTAAGGCTTTGGCCATTGCCGCGATGGCTGGCACATTTTCGGTTCCAGAACGTAAATCATGCTCTTGGCCCCCACCGGTTAAAAGCGGCGCTAAATGACGCCCGCGTTTCTTATACAAAATCCCAGTCCCCCGTGGGCCGTGGAACTTATGCCCTGATAAGGTCACAAAATCAACGCGTTCGTTGAAAATCGCCTCTTGAATGCCTTTGCCAATCCCTTGAACGGCATCAACGTGGAAATGAATATTAGGATAATCCTTCAAAATATCAGCAATGGCTTCAAGTGGCTGACACGTTCCGATTTCGTTATTAATGGCCATGATCGAAACTAAAATGGTATCAGGCCGCAATGCTGCTTTTAAGTCAGCCGGATCAATTCGACCAAACTGATCAACGGGTAGATAAGTCACATCAAAGCCTAATTTTTCCAGTTGCTGCATGGATTTAATGATGGCTGGATGTTCAACCGATGTCGTAATTAAATGTTTCCCAAACGCCCGTTTTTCAATTGCCGTGCCTTTTAAGACCCAGTTATCGCCTTCTGTTCCACCGCTGGTAAAGAAGATTTCATCGTGGTCTACGCCTAATAAATCAGCGATTTGTTGGCGTGATTGTTCTAAAATATGAAAGGCTTTTTCCCCAATCACATGTAAACTAGAGGGGTTGCCGAAGAACTGTTCACTAACCGCTTGATAGGTCTGAAGTGCGCCTGGCGCGATTTTAGTGGTGGCACTATTGTCAAAATAAATCATATCGATCCTTCTTACTAAAAATTAGTGTTTTAACGTTGTACATTATAGCAAATTGGTTATTAAAGACAACCAATTAATCTTTAACAAAACAAATCCGAGACAAAATGCGTCTTGTCTCGGACTGGTGAGCATCTAAGTGACTAATTAGTTGCGTCTGACTTTTGGTCGTAATAGGCCTTTTCAACTTGTGTGTAAGCACCTGGATCAACCTTTTCAAGGGCCGTTGCCAATAAGTCGACAGCTTTAGCATAGTCGTATTCTTCATTAAAAATGGTTTGGACCGTCACACAGGCTTCCTGGATGGCGGGAAAATCTGCACGATATCGGTTGGCATATTGTAACAATTGCTCCGTAATCAATGCACTGTCAATTAAGGTATCCGTCTTGGCCTTCAATTCATCTAAATCCTCTTGAACGAGAATTAATTGCTTCGCGATATCGTCTAAATTAATCTTAATTTGATTCAAATCATGATCAAGTTTTTGAATCTCATCAGAAACAACGAAGAAGAAATCCAAATATTTCTGTTGTAAACCAGGTAAATTAACCTTTTCAACAGCGCGCTTCAAGTTACGTAGTTCAAGTTCAAACTGGCGTAAGTTTTCATTAGCGACGACTTCGCCTTGATGCAAACTAGCAACCTGATCATGAATTGCTTGTTGTTTTTCTTCGATGACAGTTAGCCGTTCGTCAATCCCGGTCAAATCTTCAGCAATCGCCGTGTAAACCGCTTCGTGGTTGGCAATCTTCGCTTGGTGCCCTTCAACTAACGCCTGTTCTTCACCAATTTGCTTTTGTAATTGTTTGGCGCTTGCCAACTCACCATGTGTGAGTGCATAACTCTGATTGAGATGATCGAGTTCCAATAATAGCTCATGGTTCTGACGTTCAGCATGTTGCACGAATGTCGCGGTGGTTGGCAATTGCGTCGCGACTGCCTTCTTGGCAGTCATCTCAGCTTCTAATTGATCATATAATTGATCAATGCCACGTGCAATTTCATCGTTATTGGCTTCAACCGACTCAATGGCCAAATCACTTAACAAGGTAGTGCTCTTATCAAGTTGATCCATTAGTTGTTGTTGTTTGACTTCAATCTGCCGATCATCAAATTGATAATGTTCTTTTAACATTTGATGGTAGGTATCATTAATTTCAACCAGTTGTTCGGGAAACTCGTTAGCTAATTCGTTATAGCGCTTTGGAATCCGTTCCATCTGGTCTTCTAATTGCGTTGTTTCAGTAATTAATTTCTGCAAAATGGCCTTAGCCCCTAGATGGTCGCCGGCTGTTGTTAGTTCGTTGGCTTCGTCAAAATCCACCTCTAAGCGACCTAACGTTGCTTCAAGCACATCTAATGCAGGTCCAAACGAAAAACTCTTAGTCAACAAACGTTTACGTAGTTGTTGATATTGTTCTCGTAGACGCTGAATTTTTTGACGTGTATCGGCTTCATTGGCAAGTAGATTTTCTAAAGCATCTTGAACATCCAGTAAATCTTGATCCGTTTCAGTCAAGTACGCCCGCAATTGTTTGAGAATCCGTGCAACCTGAATGAATTGGTATTTGGCATTGGCCGTTTCCGCATCAAAAAGATAGCCTTCAATCGTGCTGAAGTTATGGTTGGTAATCTGCTCATATTGTTTTTCCCAACGATCAAAGTTTTGCAAACTTTCGCCCGTCAAATGTAACGACCGTAACTTCGTTAAGCGTTCCGGAATCGGCAACGCCATTAAGTCGCCTTTATGTGCTTCTAGTTGTTTAATTTGTTTGATAAAATAACGTTGATAAAAAACAACACTTAGGTAGCCAATCAGTGCGACGACTACGATTCCAATGAGAATGTAAAACATTCAAAGACACACCCTTTTACAATTTAAATCAGATTTGTTAGTCCGTTCATCCACTTCAATTCATTAAACTATGTTTGATTATAGCATGAATAAGATAACGGTTCAGCAATAATTAGCGATAAACTTTAGAAAAGCTACAATTTTAATCTGAATTTGCTTGACGTTGCCGCACACCGTACGCTATACTAGCCATTGTGTAAAATAATGCAGCAGTAAACGGTAAAGCCGTCAACAGTTCATTTGCCCAGAGTTTTGGTTCAATTGTGTAACCTTGCGGCTGCAAAGGTGAAGATTGTTAATAAGTGAACTGAACGATTACTAAGTTTACATCGGATTATTTTACTCCAAAACATTTATTGGAGGATTTTTTTATGTCACGTTATACAGGTCCAAAGTGGAAACTTTCACGTCGTTTAGGAATTTCACTATCAGGCACAGGTAAAGAACTTGCTCGTCGCCCTTACGCTCCAGGCCAACACGGTAACGACCGTCGCGGTAAGATTTCAGAATATGGTATGCAATTGAGCGAAAAACAAAAACTTCGTTTAATGTATGGTTTAACAGAACGCCAATTCCGGAACTTATTTGCTCGCGCTGGTAAAATCCGCGAAGGCAAGCATGGTGTTAACTTGATGATCTTGCTAGAACAACGTTTAGACAACATTGTTTATCGTTTAGGTTTAGCAAGCACTCGTGCACAAGCTCGTCAATTAGTAAACCATGGTCACGTAACTGTCGATGGCAAACGTGTTGATATTCCTTCATACGAAGTAAAACCTGGTCAAGAAATTTCAATCCGTGAAAAATCTAAGAACCTTGTAATCGTTAAGGCTGCAATCGAAGGCACAGTTGGTCGCCCTTCATTCGTTAGCTTTGATGCTGACACAATGAAAGGTTCACTTGTTCGTTTACCAGAACGTTCAGAATTAGAACCAGAAATCGACGAAGCCTTAATCGTTGAATTCTACAACAGATAAGCAGTTATCTGTTCAATTAAAAGAGTCAGACTTAGGTCTGGCTCTTTTTTTGCGCATTTAAAGACGCGTGCCTACTTAGCACACGCGTCTGATTTAATCTATTTAGTCTGTACCAACTCATATAAAGGCACCATCTTCATCAAGGTCGTTTGAATATCGGCCATGAGAGCTTCGGGTTGGTCGAATAATGGGTTGTCTTTCAGATAAACTTTTCCGAGGAGCCACTCCCCTTTTTTGGTCTTAGCAAACTTATCTTGAATCAGTTTCAAGTTCTCCGATGACATTGGGAATTTTTGCTTGGTCATGTGATCGTAGCTTAAATCATAGTCGGCAAAGTCCCTTAAGAGGCTTTCTGTTTGGCTTGCCAATAACGGTGCGTAATCCGTCTTATCTGGCATCTCAGCCATTAAAGCAAACCAAACGAAGATCCGATCATCCCAAAAACCGACTTCAAAGTGCGGTATCATCTTATACCCGCGTGAGCTCTCACTAAGTGCCATCCAAGTATTCATTGGTGGATTTTTGAAGCGGCGTAAATGCTTGGCAATATGCAACGAGAATTCGCGTTTTGTTTCTACTACGAGTTCTGCTTGCAATTGCGTACCAAATACTTCAAACTTTGGATCAAGTTGCGTATAAATCTTGTCTAACCGGCCCTTTAAGGTTTGGTCATCAAAAATATCAAAATCAGCACGTGTAAACATCTTTTTCCTCCAACATGGTATACTTAGGTTTAATTCTAATATAGCACAATTCAGAAATGAGGCGACTATTTTGTCAGATAATGATCAATTACAACAACACTTGGATAGTGCCATGCACGGCGCACCACAAACCAATCCCGATGAACGCCGCCGCTACCTCGGCTCATTACGTGAACGCGTCTTCTTAGGCATTACTAACCAGGAACTCGCCACTGCGCAAGCTAAATTCGAAGCGCATCTTACGGATTATAAGCCCTATTCCGTCTTATTAAACGGCAAGAACCCCGCTGCTACCGATTATTTAGTGGCCCTTTCAGCACACGGGATTCCGTTCACGCTCGTTAACAACGAAACAGTCAAAACCGAACCAACGGCCTTCGGTTTGTTAGTGGTTGCCAAAGACGCGATTAACCATGAGGCAATTACGCTCGATACACTATACCCTGATCCAAAAACCACAACGCAAGATGCACCCACCAAAAAAGGTGGTTTCTTAAAACATCTTTTCGATTAACACTAAAAAGGCCCGCACAGTTTAACTTGTGCGGGCCTTTTTGCATTACTTTAGTCGGTTTCAATCGCTAATTCTGGGAAAAGTAATTGTAAGACAGTCATTGAAACGCGCCGCGCTTGACCCATCATTGGGAACAAGTGCATCAACATCGCTGGATTGTAGTTTGCTTCTAGCACAACCGTCATCTCAGGGTGCTCCGGATCATATGGTTGGTATAAGTTTGGCACAATGATATCGATTCCCGTGATATTGAGGTTCAAAATTTCAGCAACCTGTTCAGCAATCGCAAAGTAACTTTGATCCATCTCATCGGTCACGTCAACCGAATCACCACCATTTGAGACGTTGGAATTTTGTAGTAAGAAGACCTGTGAACCACGCAATGGCACATCTTCAGGGCGGTAACCTTGTTGTTTCAACATGAGCAATTCCCGTTCACCGAGGCGAATGTTTTGCAACGGTGTCAGGTGCGCTTCGCCGCGTAATGGGTTGTCGTTTTTCTTAGCAACAAGTTGGGCGATTGTTGAACGACCATCCCCCACGACATTGGCTGGAATCCGTTCTAAAACAGCCTGGACCTTATGATTCATCACTAAGAAACGGTATTCCGAACCCGCAATGAATTCTTCAACTAAAATTTGCTGATCGTACGTTTGTGCCAGTTTAAAAGCAGCAATGAAGTCCGCTTCACTTGGACGCGTTAAAAATGTGGTAATGCCCGCCCCCATGTTACTGTGTTTTGGTTTAATGACAATCGCGCGCTGACCAAACGCCGCTTGATAATCTGCTACTGCCGTCTCTAAAGCGGTATATTCGGCACCCGCTGGCACCCGCATACCATGACTTGCCAATAAAATTTTAGTCACTACCTTATTATCCACTAACGGCCCACTAATTAGCTGATCTAAACTCGTTATATTCCCATTTTTGACTAATTCATGATGATGTTGATAGGTCAGCTCAATAAATTGTTCATCGCGATCCAAAACAGCCACATGCAGCCCTTTTTGGAAAGCGTCAAACATCAGCATTTGTGTTGATAATTCCATATCCGTGTATCCCTGTAACTGATAGGGAGTCTCTGTCAGCTCACATTTAAAACGTTTTGCCTGTTTGAGGGCAAATGCCTTTAGCGAGTCCTCTTCAATCGCTTGTGTTAAGCGATAACTCAAGGTTTGTCGATGGTCCTGAACACGCTCATTCATCACTGTCCAAGCTTGTTTAAAACGCTCATTCAGATGATAATCCGTAATGAATTGGGCCAAATCGGCCATCACAGTTTCCAATTGTGTTTGGAGCTGCGATGGCTGCAGCGGATTCTCTAATGCTACTGTGTCATTTAACTGACGACCCGTCTGAATCTGAGTGGCTAAATCACCGGATAATTTCGGCAAGGATAATAAGTACATAAAGAATAAGTGTAAGAAGTCTAGCTGTTGTTGATCAATCCCCGTCGCAGTATACGGGTTAATATCAAACCCCCGAAATTCTAAATAATCCACACCAGTCTCTAACATCTGATCCAATGAGTGACTCCGTAACCGCACAGTTCCGTAAAATTCGCGTTCCGAAATTAAGTCGCCATTAGCAATCGCTTGGCGCATTGAATCAACATATGCGGCAACTGAATCAAAATGAATTAATAATTGCTTATTGCTGTAGCCGAATAATTCACTCGAGCGTAAACTCCGTACAGGGTGTTCTGGTAATTTCGTCATATCTTCTAAAAAGCCTGGTTCCGCTATCGGACTCGCACCAAATAAATACGTTAAAACATAGTGATAACGCACGTAATTTTGCGCAATCTGGATGTACAACGCATCGCTAAAATCTTTTAGACTCACATAGTGATCATGATAGTATTCATCAAATAAACGCACAATTAACGTCGATGACAGGCTAAAATTATAATGGATGCCAGAGACCATCTGTAGACGTCGACCGTAGCGCTTCGTCAAATAGTCACGATAGGCTTTTACCGCCGGTGTGTATTCTGAAATTGGAATGGTTAATTCATCGTCTGGTAACAACGGTGGCATGCTGAGGGGCCAAATATATTCCGAATCGGCCATACTTGATTGCAATACTTGTTCGAGCGCTAATAATTGTTGTTGGACATCTACGGTCTGTTCGAAGGTATCCGTAACCAGTTCCGTTTGCATCTCTGCAAAATCAGTCGCAATGTATGGATGAAACGTTCGCGATCCTAACTCACTGGGGTGCGGTTGTTGACTCAATGCGCCCAATCCGGTCACTCGCTGCCCCTCTTTTTCGACCCCAAAAGCACCTTGGTTCAATAAAGGTGTTAAGCGTAATTGTTTAATGTTCTCAAATAATTGATTAGGCATTTTGAAACCTCTTCTTAATTCAGTCTTATACAACTCATTATACACATCCCTAAAACCTTTTAAAACGATAATCACTACGAATTTGCGCGACATGTTATACTAGGAACAACCTAAACATTAAAGGATGAACGCTATGCAACAACCTCTCGCATTTCGCATGCGTCCGACTAACATCGATGAAGTTGTCGGTCAGACGCACTTAGTGGGGCCGCAAAAAATCATTCGCCGAATGGTTGATGCCAAACTCCTCTCATCAATGATTCTCTACGGACCGCCTGGTACTGGTAAAACGAGTATCGCTAGTGCCATCGCCGGTAGTACCCAGTACGCTTTTCGCATGCTGAATGCTGCCACTGATAGTAAAAAAGATTTACAGATTGTCGCTGAAGAAGCCAAAATGAGTGGCACCGTGATTTTACTCCTCGATGAAATTCACCGCTTGGATAAAACCAAACAGGATTTTCTCTTACCACATCTAGAAAGTGGCCGCATTATCTTAATTGGTGCAACTACCGAAAATCCATATATCA